>CAZJRF010000018.1:0-19315 GCA_964548475.1 uncultured Acidimicrobiia bacterium | reverse complement strand
ACCTTGATCGCCACCACCCCGTCCACCGCCTCCGGCAGCGGCGGGTTTACCAGCGGCTCGCCGATATTGGGGCCCCGCTCAATGACCACTCGATCCGGGTCGGGGGTTGCCTCCGGCGGGATGATCAGGTTGTCCTCCACCACGAAGGCCTCCGGCATCTCCACCCGGGGATAGTCCATGGCCAGTTCCCGCGGGTCGGTGAACACCCCGGCCAGCACCGCTGCCGCCGCGGTCTCCGGCGACACCAGGAATACCTGCGCGTCCCTGGTGCCGGAGCGCGCCTCGAAGTTGCGGTTGCTGGTGCGCAGGCTCACCGCCCCCGAGCCCGGGCTCTGGCTGTTGCCGATGCAGAAGCCGCAGGACGGCTCCACCAGGCGCACCCCGGCCGCGATCAGCGTGGCCAGGTGGCCGTCGCGGGCGATGGTCTGCACCACCTGCTTCGACCCGGGGGTGACGACGCAGGAGACGTCGGGGTGCACCGTGCGACCCTCCAGCATCCGGGCCACCCGCACCAGGTCGGTGTAGGAGGAGTTGGTGCACGAGCCCAGGCAGACCTGGTCCACCTTCAGGCCGACCAGTTCCCGCACCGGGTGGACGTTGCCCGGCGAGTGCGGGGCCGCCGCCAGCGGCTCCAGCTCGCTCAGATTCACCTCCACCACCCGGTCGTAGGCGGCGTCGGCGTCGGCCGCCAGCTCCACCCAGTCCCCCTCCCGATCCTGCGCCCGCAGGAAGGCCCGGGTGACCCCGTCGCTGGGGAAGACCGAGGTGGTGACACCGCACTCGGCGCCCATGTTGGTGATCGTGGCCCGCTCGGGCACGCTGAGACTCTCCACCCCGGGCCCGAAGTACTCGAACACACAGCCGACGTTCCCCCTAGTGCCGAAGATCTCTAGCACCTTGAGGACCACGTCCTTGGCCGACACCCAGTCGGGAAGCCGGCCGGCCAGGTGGATGCCCACCACCCGGGGGCAGGTCAGGTAGAAGAGGGCTCCCCCCATGGCCATGGCCACGTCCAGGCCCCCCGCCCCGATGGCCACCATCCCCAGGCCGCCGCCGGTGGGAGTGTGGCTGTCGGCCCCCAGCAGGGTGCGCCCGGGCCGGCCGAAGCGCTCCAGGTGCACCTGATGGCAGATCCCGTTGCCCGGCCGGGAGAAGTGGATGCCGTAGCGGCGGGCCACGCTCTGCAGGTAGCGATGGTCGTCCGCGTTCTCGAAGCCGATCTGGATGGTGTTGTGGTCCACGTAGCTCACCGACAGCTCGGTCCTCACCCGCCGGACCCCCATCGCCTCGAACTGCAGGTAGGCCATGGTGCCGGTGGCGTCCTGGGTGAAGGTCTGGTCGATACGGATGCCGATCTCCTCCCCCACCACCCAGGCCCCCTCCACCAGGTGGCTCTCGAGGATCTTCCGCGTCAGGCTGCTACCCATGTTGGCCCCTCCGGTGCACCTGCACCTGCTGATGTCGTTGCTGCGTCAGTCGAACGTCCCCTCGCGCAAGGCCCGGCGGCGACGAACGCGACCGGGCAGAGAAAGAGAGCGGTACCGCCATCCCGGGCCCTCGCCCGGTGGCCCCCGGGCTCAACCCGGGGCCGCTCTTCGGCGAGTCCGCGTAGAAGGCTCAACGGCATCATCCAGCATATCGGCAACCCGGCCTTGCTTCCCGCTCGAAGGGCCGGGAAGCCCGCTACCACCCTCAGGGTAGATGCCCGCGGGCGCCGGCGACACCGGCCGTTGGCCCTTCTCGACCCCGGCCAACGTCCCCCTACCTGCAGTGGGTAAAGTCGAGTCACACCGTACCCAGCTGCCGAGCCCACACGGAGGTCGAAGGATGAAAGGTCACGAGGCCGTCCTCAACTCATTGAACGATCTGCTCGCCGATGAGCTCACCGCCATCAACCAGTACATGGTGCACTCCGAGATGTGCGCCGACTGGGGCTACGAGAAGCTGCACGATGAGGTGGAGAAGCGAGCCATCACCGAGATGAAGCACGCCGAGCATCTGATCGAGCGGATCCTCTTCCTCGAGGGAAGCCCCACGGTCAGCAAGCTCAATGAAATCCACATCGGGCGCGACGTCGAAGCCCAGTTGCGCAACGACCTGGCGGCCGAGGCGGAGGCGATCGTCAGCTACAACGCCGGCCTGCAGCAGGCCGCCGACGCGAGCGACAACGGCACCGCCGACCTTCTCCAGTCGATCCTGAACGACGAGGAAGGACACCTGGACTGGCTCAAGGCTCAGCTCGACCAGATCTCCCACATGGGCATCCAGATCTACCTGAGCCACCAGAAGGGGTAGGCCCCGCTCCTCCCCCGGGGAAGCGCTCGACTCGGCTCAAGCGCGCCTAGTCTCCGCGGCATGAGGGTGCTGCGCCCCGTCGCTCTAGGCCTGGCCGCCGCGCTGGTCGCCACTGCCTGCGGGTGGACCCTGAAGGTCGACGAGCACTCCTGGTGCGACGAACATGCCCAGGAGGTAGTGGCGGCCTCGTACCGGGCGGGGAACCCGATGACGATGGCCGAGGTGCTGGCCGAGGCCGAAGCGGATGCTCCCTCCCCCGAGTACGTGCGGGCCTGTCGTCGCGCGTACGAGGACCGGTAGCCAGCCGGCAGGACGCGTCGTCGGCACGCGATACTTCCGTTCCACCGGGCGAGGAACGGCAGCAAGGGCAGACGGGGACGTCCTGCCCAGGAAGGAGACCTCCGTGCCCGACTATGACGTGGTGGTCGTCGGCGCCGGCAACGGCGGGCTCACCTCGGCGCTCACCCTGGCTCGCGACGGCCGGAAGGTGCTCCTCCTGGAGCGGCATAACGTGCCGGGTGGCTGTGCCACCAGCTTCGTGCGGGGAAGGTTCGAATTCGAGGTCGCCCTCCACCAGCTCAGCGGCGTAGGACGACCGGAGCGGCCCGGGCCGCTGCGCCGGCTGCTGAGCGACCTGGGGGCGCTGGACACGGTGGAGTTCGTGGAGATCGAGAGCCTCTACCGGGTGGTGATGCCCGGCGCCCTGGAGGTCACCCTGCCGGCCGACCGGCCGGAGCTGGTCAAGGAACTGCAGGGGTGGTTCCCGGAGCAACGCGAGGCCATCGCCCGCTTTTTCGACTTCCTCTACGCCTTCGCCCTGCAGTACGTGCAGGGCCGATTCTTCCGCGACCCCGAGCTCTCCAAGGAGAAGTACCCTCTCTACTTCCGCTACGCCCTGGCCAGCACTCAGCAGATCCTGGACGAGTACTTCGACGACCCGTTGCTCAAGGCGGTCATCGGCGTCTACTGGAGCTACATGGGTGTGCCCCCGAGCCGGCTGCCCTTCGGGGAGTTCGCCATCATGTTGTTCAACTACATCGAGTTCAAGCCCTACCACCTGAAGGGCGGCTCGCAGGCCCTCTCCAACGCTCTTCTCAACGCCTACCTGGCCGCCGGCGGCGAGGCCCGCTTCAACTGCGCCGCCCGCAACATCGTCGTGCAGGACGGGATGGTGCGCGGGGTGGTCACCGACCACGGGGACGTGGTGAGCTGCGCCTACGTGGTCTCCAATGCCAGCACGGTGCAGACCTACCTGGAGCTCATGGACCGCGACGAGTTGCCCAACGGCGCGCTGGAGGTGTTCAAGAGCTCCACCGTCGGGCCCTCCGCCTTCACCCTCTACATGGGCTTCGACTGCGAGCCGGCCGAGTTGGGCATCCAGGACACCACGAACTTCATCACCACCGGCACCGATCCCGAGGAGTCTTTCGATCTCTGGAAGACCATGGAACAGCAGGGCTGGGCGTTGTTCACCTGCTACGACGTGGCCGATCCCGACTTCTCCCCGCCGGGCAGCTGCCAGGTGGCGCTGGTCGCCTTGCAGTACGCCGACCCCTGGTACTCGGTCCCGCCCCAGCAGTACGCCGAGGCCAAGCATCGCTATGCCGAAGGCATGCTGGCCCTGGCCGAGCGGGTCTTCCCCGGGCTGCGAGACCACCTCGAGGAGGCGGAGGCGGCCACCCCGCTCACGCACCTGCGCTACCTGGGCCATCCCGGCGGGGCAATCTACGGGTTGGACCAGGACGCCTTAACCCAGCCGTTCCTCAGCCACCGGTCCCCCATCAAGGGGCTCTACTTCGCGGGCGCCTGGGCGGGGAGCGGGGGATTCCAGCCCACGCTTACCCAGGGCAGATCCACCGCCCGGGCGATCCTCAAGGATATGTCGTCGTAGAAAGGAGGTGGCAGACGTGGCATACAAGGACGCTATCCAGGACATCGAGGGATACCGCGACATCCAGCGCGAGGTGGAGATCCTGCGCAAGCACGGGCAGGGAATCCCGTATCGCCGGGGCCAGGTGCAGCGCGTGATCGACATGCTCCACCCGGCTCGCGTGGAACTGGAAGTCTCCGCGATCGTGCCGGAGACCAATTCCACCACGACTCTGCGGCTGGTCTCCCCCTGCGGCTCCCTGCCTCCCTTCCAGGCGGGGCAGTACGTCAACCTGTTCGTCGAGGTGGAGGGGGTGCGCACCAGCCGTCCCTACAGCATCTCCTCCTCCCCCACCCAGGTAGGGCACTGGGACCTGACCGTGCGCCGCACAGCGGACGGCTTCGTCTCCAACTGGTTGCTGGACCGGGTGCAGGTAGGAGACACCCTGGAAAGCTCGGGGCCGGCCGGCAACTTCACCTACAACCCGCTCTTCCACGGCCGGGACCTGGTGTTCCTGGCCGGGGGCAGCGGCATCACCCCCTTCATGAGCATGGTCCGGGAGGTGGCCGACCGCGGCCTCAAGCGCAACATCCAGTTGGTGTACGGGTCCCGCTCGCCCGACGACGTCATCTTCGGGGAGGAGCTCGCCTCGATAGCCGGCCGGCACCGGAACGTCACCGTCGACGTGGTCGTATCGGAGCCGCCGGCGGGCTACGTCGGAAGGACCGGGCTCCTCACCGCCCAATGCCTGCTCGACTGCCTGGGCGAGGTGGAGAACAAGACGTTCTACCTGTGCGGGCCGGAGGCCATGTACTTGTTCTGTCAGGTGGAGCTCGACGCGCTCGGCGTGCCGAAGCGCCGGATACGCCGGGAGGTGTTCGGGCCGCCCGTCGACGTCACCCGGCAGCCCGGCTGGCCTGCCGGCCTGGCTGCCGACGCCACCTTCGCCGTCACCCTGGAGGGTGGCAGGAAGATCACCGTCCGGGCCGGGGAGCCTCTGATGAACTCCCTCGAGAGGGAGGGCATCGTCATCCCCGCCCTGTGCCGGACCGGCGAGTGCAGCCTGTGCCGCACCCGGCTGGTCTCCGGGCGGGTCTACCAGCCGCCCGGGGTGCTGCTGCGGCGCTCGGACCGCCGCTTCGGCTACATCCATCCCTGCCTGGCCTACCCCCTCTCCGACCTCGAGCTGGGGGTGGGCACAACCTCGGACCGGTGAGCGACCGGGAGGGTGGGCGGCTTACTCATCGGTCGCGCGCCGGGCGATCCAGTCTCCTACCGCGTCGGACCGATCGGCGCACAGGTAGGCGGAGCCGACCAGCAGCGGCAGCACGACAGCCTCCCCCTGCGCCCGGGCCCTCTCGTCCAGGAAGTCCTCCACATCGGTTGCCGCGTCCAAGCCCACGCAGAAGTCGTAGATGAAGTGGAGCACGAGCCCGTCCGAGTAGGCGGCCCACACGCCTGCCGTCTGCGCGTCCAGCTTGCGAGCCGTACCCACCGCATTTGCTTCCGCTGCGGTGGCCGTCCACTCGTAGGCGTTCTCGGCAACCGGGTCACCGGAAGAGCAGGCACAGAGCAGAGTGATAGGAAGCAGCAGAACGAAGGCTCTTCTCACTGGTCGGGCGCCTCCGGGCATCATGCCGCCAGCTTAGGGTGTGCAGACCACCGGCCCGGCCGGTCCCGCGGACCGCAGGCGAGGACGAAGACGCGAGTTACCTCGCCGGGCTGATCCTTTCCCTCCACCCGGCCGTTGGTGTGCCCACGGCCTCCGGAACGTGCTGATCGCTGTCACCTGCAGGCTGCGGCCTCCGTTCATTGTGATCTCGGTGATCGCCGGTGGACGCGGCCTCCGGGGAGCTGTCTGGCCGTGCCTGTTCAGGGTCTCTCTACGACTGAGGCCGGGGGCGGTGGAGCCGAGCTCGCGATCGCAGCCGCCCAGGCGAAGCCTTCAGTTGAGGCTGCCCGGAGAGCGGGGCCAGTCGCCGCAGAATCATCAGCCACCACATCCTTCCCGGAATCCCGCGCCGAACCGCACTAACAGTGCTTGCCGACGGATGGGCGCCCGGATCACCCAGGGGTTCTTCGAGCCCCTGGGGATCGGTGAGCACTGCCACGGTCTGCGCATCCCGGCCTGTAGCGCCCACGCCCAACGGGTGTGCCCAGACGGCAGGATGCCGCGTCCGGGCGGCCGGCCGGATCGGGTGAGAGGCGCCCCTCCCGCAACCGCTACCCGACCGCCTGGGGGGCGAATTCGATTTGGGGGTAGTGGCAGGCGACAGGGTGGCCGGTTTGGCGGTCGACGAGTTCGGGTTCGGTTTCGGCGCAGAGCTGCTGGGATTTCCAGCAGCGGGTGCGGAAGCGGCAGGCAGTTGCACCGCTTTGGTGGACACGGTGTTTTGTGGTCAGGCGGCATGGTGGGCCTCGGTGGGGGTGCGGTGTCCGAGGTTGGCCTGGTGTCGGCGGCGGTTGTGGAAGACCTCGATGTAGTCGCACAGGATGGTGCGCAGCTGGCTGCGGGTGATGTTGTCCCAGGGGCCCCAGATGTGGCGGATCTCCCGTTTCAGGGTGCCCCAGAACGATTCCATGGCCGTGTTGTCGGCCGGGTCGCCGACTGATCCCCAGGAGCCGACCAGTCCCCAGTCGTGGAGCCGCCAGGTGAACTCCAGGGAGGTGAACTGCGGTCCCTGGTCGGCATGGTGAATGACAGCGGCGGTGGGTTGGCGGCGGCTGAGGGCCATGACCAGGGCGCCGACGACCAGGTCAGTGGTCTGAGGTTGGCCCATGGACCAGCCGACCAGCATGTGGTCGCAGAGGTCCCGGATGCCAGCGAGGTAGAGCTTGCCGTCCGCACAGTGGAATTCGGTGATGTCGGCCACCCAGCGCTGATCCGAGTGCTCCGCGCCGAAATGGCGTTGCAGCAGGTCGGGGCCCGGAGCGGTGCCGTGCCCGCGGCTGCTTTGCCGACGGGGGCGCCGCCCGCACACCCCTACCAGGTTGGCTTGGCGCATGAGCCGGCCCACCCGGCGCTGGCCCACCCGCAGGCCCTGACGGCGCAGCTGCCCCCACACCCGGGGACGGCCGTAGGTGCCCAGAGAGTCGCGGTGGATGCGGCGGATCTCCTCCAGCAGCCGGGCGTCGGCCTGGCTGCGGGCCGAAGCCGGCCGGCGGCGCCAGGCGTAGTAGCCGGAACGGCACACCCCCGCCACCCGGCACAGATCCGTCACCCGATAGTCGGCTTTGTGCTCTGCGACGAACCGGAAGCCGATCACCGGTGCGTCTCCCGGGCGAAATAGGCGGCCGCTTTCCGCAGGATCTCCAAGTCGATCTGCTGCTGCGCTGTCTCCCGGCGCAGCCTCTTCAGTTCCTCCCGCTCCCCTTGCGACAGGGCCTCCGGATCTGCCGCCCTCTCCCGGGCCTCCCGATCCGCCTTCACCCAGTTCCCCAATGTGCCATCCGAGACACCCAGGGAACGGGCCACCTCGGCGACTTCGGTACGATCCCGTCGTGGAGTTCTTGGAGCGGGACGAGGAGATGCTGGCCCTGGAACGGGTCCTCTCCGGCGTGAGCAAAGGCCGCGGCCGGGTAGTTGTCGTCTGCGGCGAGGCCGGCATCGGCAAGACCCGCCTGGTGGACGAGTTCCTGAGAATGGCAGCCGACCGTGCCCGCATCGTCTGGGGAGCCTGCGACGACCTCGCCACCCCACGCGCCCTGGGACCGTTTCGCGACATCGCCCGCTCTCTGGGCATCGAGGAGGAGTTCGGCGCCGGCGGAGTTACCGCCGAGATGTACGGGTCTCTGCTCACCGCCCTCGACACGGGGACCCGGGCGACGGTGGCGGTGGTCGAGGATGCGCACTGGACGGACGCCGCCTCCCTGGACGTCCTCAAGTACGTGGGCCGGCGGGTGGAACGCACTCGGGTACTGCTGCTGGTCACCTACCGCGACGACGAGGTCACCGCCGATCACCCGCTCCGCTTCGCCCTGGGCCAGATCCCCGCCGACGTGCTGGTTCGCCTCCCGCTGCAGCCCCTATCCAGAGCAGCCGTAGCTCGCCTGGCCGGAGATCATCCCAAGTCGACGGATGAGGTCTACGCGCTGACGAAGGGCAACCCCTTCCTCGTGTCGGAGGTACTGGCGACGGCCGGCGACGAGGTTTCCGACAATGTCCTCGATTCGCTGGCCGCCCGCATCGCTCATCTCGACGACGAGATGCGGTCGGTGGTGGAGCTGGTGGCGATGGTCCCCGGACGCTGCGAGCGGTCCATCGTGGACACTCACTTCCCCCGGTCCGAAGGCGCCCTGGCCGCCTGTCGAGAGCGGAAACTGCTCGACCTCGACGAGCAGTTCGTGTGGTTCCGCCACGAACTGACCCGGCGGGCCGTGGAGGGAGCCATCCAGCCGCGCCACCGCCGCCTGCTGCACCGGCTGGTCATGGAGGTACTCATCACCCAGGACGCCGACCCGGCGCGCATCGTTCACCACGCCGAACAAGCGGGCGATGCCCAAGCGTTGCTCCGCTTCGGGCCGGTCGCCGCCCGTCAGGCCCGGCAGGTGGCCGGGCACCGGGAGGCGATCTCCCACTACCGCCGGGTGCTGCCTCACCTCGACCGGCTCCCGACGACCGAGCGGGCCGCGCTGCTGGCCGAGTACGCCGCCGAGAGCCACTACCTCGATGCGCAGCGGGAGGCTCTGGAGGCAGGGGAACGGGCGTTGGGCCTCTACCGCGAGGTGGGCGACGGTTTGCGGGTCGGGGAGCAGCTCCGGTTCCTCTCGCGAGTTCACTGGTGGCTGGAGGATCGGGAGGCCGCCTACCAGACGGCGGGAGAGGCGATCGCCACCCTGGAGGAGCTGCCCCCCGGCCCCGAACTGGCCCTGGCCTACAGCGGGCTCGCCCAGCTACACATGCTGGGCCACCAGGTCGAGGCGACCATCACCTGGGCCACCAAGGCCATCGAGACCGCCCGCCGCGTCGGTGCGCCGGCCGCCCTGTCCCACGCCCTGAACAACCTGGGCAGCGTGCGCTGCCGGGCCGGCGACCTGGACGGGCGGCCCCTGCTGATCGAGAGCTACCAGATCGCCCGCCGGGAGGGCCTGGACGACGACGCCGGCCGGGCGCTTGTCAATCACGTGTGGATCTGCCTCGAGAACCGCCTGTACGAGGACGCCCGGAGTCTCCTCGAGGAGGGCATTACCTTTTCCGAAGACCAGGAGCTCGAGGGCAACCGCAATTACCTAACGGCCGAGCGAGCCTGGCTTCACTTCGACCGGGGGGAGTGGGACTCGGCCGAAACGGATGCCCGCTGGGTGCTTGCTCGTCCGCAGGAGCGGGGCATCAGCACCCTCCCCGCCTTGATCACCCTGGCGAGGGTGCAGGTCAGGAAGGGCGACCCCGGGGCTCCCGAGACGCTGGCCGAAGCCTGGGAGCAGGCCGCCCACACCCGGGAGCTGCACCGGATGGGCCCCGCCGCCTCCGCCCGGGCCGAGTACGCCTGGCTGCAGGGTGATGCGGAGGCTCTTCGGGAAGCCGTGCTTCCCGCCTGGGCGCTGGTAGATATCTCCTCCTTGCCCCGGGCCGCCGACGAGCTGGCCTTCTGGATGCACCGGGCCGGGCTGCTCGATCAGGCACCGGCGGGACTCGCTCTTCCTTTCGCCCGCCATCTGGCCGGGGACCGGGAGGGGGCGGCCGCCGAGTGGCGCCGGCTCGGCTGCCCCTATGAGGAAGCGATGGCCCTGGCCGATTCCGGTTCGGAGACTCATCTCCGGCAAGCCCTTGAGATCCTCGACGGGCTGGGCGCGCTCCCCGCCGGGGCCATGGTGCGCCGTTCCCTGCGGGCGATGGGGGCGAGTGCCGTGCCCCGCGGTCCCCGGCCGGCGACCCGGGCCAACCCGGCCGGGCTTACCGGCCGGCAGGTGGACGTGCTGAAGCTGATCACCGCCGGCCTCACCAACGCGGAGATCGCCGAGCGCCTCTACATCTCGGCCAAGACGGTGGACCACCACGTCTCGGCCATCCTCGACAAGCTGGGCGTGGCCACCCGCCGGGAGGCGGCCGAGAAGGCGCGGGCTTGGCCGGCAGAGGGCAGCCCAAACTAGGGAACGCCCACCCCAATATGGGATCCTGATCCCGATGCCGGGTTGGTGGTCGTGCCGTACGGTTGCGGCAGTACGACGACAGGAGACCCGCCGTGACCTACATGTGGACCGATCCTGGTGTTGTGCGGGCCGTCGTCGACAACCACCGACCGGTGCTACGCCGTCGTGTAGTCGACAAGGCCGCCCGCCGAGTCCTCAAACCGAGGCCGCAGGCCAGGCTGGCAGGGATCCCCGCCGCCCGGCCGAGCGAGGCAAGAGGGGTGTAGCCCCGATCGGAGATGCATCGGGCTTCCTCCCCGAAGAGAAGACCCCCCATCGTGGGGGGTTTTCTCGTTGCCGAGACCGAACGCCGCCGGCCCTCCGAGGGGGGGCCGTGCACCCGACTATCCGGCCCGGAGGGTGAGCATCCCCCTTCCCGGGGAACGCCTCCATCGGGCCCCAGCGTGTAGCGTTGCCGTGCGCAATTACGGCGGGGACTCGTAGGGCAGGTGCACCATGCGACGCTTCATCCCTCGATCGGCACTGTGGATCACCGGTTTCGCGATGCTGGTCGCTTCCTGCGGAGGCGACGGCGCTCCGGCTTCCACCACGACCAGCATGCCGCCCGATACCACCTCCTCGACCGCGGGTGAGACCACCACCACCGTCGTCCCCACCACCACCACCTCTACCACCCTGCCCGGCGGACCGCCGCTGGCGACGCAAGGCGACCGCAACGAGATAGTCGAGGCCTTCCAGTTCCTGCTCAACTGCAATGACTTCGGTGACCTCACCGTCGATGGGGTGTTCGGGCCTCTCACCCTGGCCGCCGTCGAGGCAGCCCAGCGGAGCCTGGGCAGAGAGGTCAACGGGGCCCCCGACGAGGAGACTCTGGCCGAGTTGTCCCGATCCTGCTCGGAGCGCCGCCGGCTGGACGGCGAAGAGGCCGTAACCGTGGTGGGCAACGCCGCCCCGGACGACCCGGAGGCCTTCTCCCTTGCCCTCCTATCGGACAGCGTGGTCAGCGTCACCTTCGTTCAGGGGACCGGGCTCACCGTGACGGTGATCGGGGCCGACGGCGCCGAGGTCGACCCCCGGGAGGACTCCACCTGGAGGATCGATACCACCCAGGACTACACCATCGAGGTCGGGGCCCCGGACGGCCCCATTACGTTCGCCATCGCGGTCGAGGTGGCCACAGGCGTGCCGGAGACGGGCGACTGGATCCTGGCCACCGACGGGCTCAGCTACCGCGGCACCAAGCTCACCCTCGGCAGCGACGCCCAGACCGTGATCGACCAGGTTTTCGAGTTCCTCGGCCACGGGGTCAGGGGGGCCTACGACGAGTTCGACACCGGTTGGTACACCGTCGCCGAACCGGGCGACATGGGGCTGAGAGGGATCTTTGTGGAGGGGTTCGCCCTCCTCTTCTTCGGGCCCGATCCCAACAACCCCGACCGTCCAGAGACCTGGGAACGCCATCGCTTCGTCGGCCCCACCGTGGACGCGGCCGGGAATCCCCGGCCCGACGACTACGCGACCACGGCCGAAGGCATCACGGTGGGCGACACCCTGGCCGACCTGAAGGCTGCCTACGGGGGCCGGGTGACCGCCGGCAGCAACAGCGAGGAGCACTACTACCGGCTGTCCGATGCCCGCGGGGTGCTGTGCTTCTACTTCGAGGGGGAGGACGCCCCCACCGACTACTCGCCGATCGTCGAGATCGCATCTGAGTGCCGGACCGGCTGAGGGCCCCGACGCGGCCACTCGACCGCTCTGGGTGAGACCTGCCTACGGCGAGCACGGCGAAGCGGCCGCCTCGGCCAGGGCCGTCCTGATCTCCTCCCGCAACACGACGGCGACCAGGTCGCTCACGTCGAAACCGTCGGCGACCCAATCGGCCCCGTCCACGAACACGGCGAAGGCGTACTGCCGGGGCGGGTCTCCCCGGCAACCCCCGGCGGGGAGCCCCACCAGTCCCCCGATGCTCAGGTGGGTGTCCCACCACCCGGCTTTGTAAGAGAGGCCGACGGCCCCCCGGAATGCTTCAACCATCTCCCAATCCAAGCCGAGCGCCTCACCCTCGGCGGCCACCGCCGAGGCCAGGGAGGGCCAGACCGGCCCCAACATCAGGCTCGTGAAGATGCGGCCCGCCTCGGCGTCGAGCACGTCACCCTCGGCCATCCGCTCGTAGACCCGGCTCAGGTCGAGGGCGGTCGAGCGGTTGGCCGGGTCGTTGGCCGGCCCGCCGCAACCGAACCGGTGGGCCAGCACCGTATCGGACACACCGGCGACGTCGATGGCGGTCGCGTTGATAGCGTCGCGGCCGAAGCGGTCTATCACGGCATTCGCCCGCCGGTTGTCGGAGTCGATCATCATGGCCGCCAGGACGGCGGCCAGCGGCTCGACTTGGTAGGTGCCCAGCGCGGCGCAGGGGTCGTCGTAGACCGGGATCGGCGTGGCCAGAGCCTCCTCCGGGTCGGGCTGGACCGCCACCCAGCGGACGGCATACAGGTGAGCCAGCACCTTGATGCTGCTGGCCGGATAGAAGGAGTGCTCCGGGTTCAGCGACGCCAGCACGCCCCCGCCGACGCGGACGAACCGAAAACCAAAGGTGCCCCCCGCGACGTTGGCCGCCAGGTAGACCGCTCCCGCCGCCGAGTTCTCCTCGCACGCCGGGCCGGAGCCGGCCGGGCAGTAGGCCGGTTCGGCGGGCATGCTCGACCCCGTGGACGGGACCGGATCGGGGGACGGCATCGTGGTGGTCGAACCCGGCGTCTCCAGCGTCGTGGTAGCCACCGGGGCTCCGGTCTCGTCCGTGCCGGTCGTGCCGCTCGTGGTCGCGGGATCAAGCCACCCCGTCTGCGCAGGCCCGGCGCAACCGGCTGCGGTCAGAAGGACGGCCAGCCCGATGGCGAGCAGGCGAAGCCGCGGCGGCATGGATTCAGCCTACGTAGCCGGGAACCGGTCCCGGAGCCGAACGGCGCAAGGGCATCACTCGCCCGCCGACCCGCTCAGGGCCTGTACTGCTCCACGATGGCGGTAGCCCGGCCCCCGTTCACGTAGAGCCAGACGCCGCAGTACTCGCCAGGGCAGACCTGGAACGAGTCGGGGCTGGGCCACGACGACAGCGGGATCTCCGTGGGCGAGCCGACGTCGGCCGACAGCATGTCTATGTACCAGACGCGGGCGTCGGCGGCGATGGGCACATTGAAGGTCGTCGCCACCTGGTTGCGGATCCAGAAGTCGAGGCAGTCCTCCTCGTCGGTGACGAACCCGTCCTCGATCTGGGCGTCGCAGGCCGTCTCGCCGGTGAAGAAGCAGGCCAGATCGAAGGTGAGCTCCCCCCCACCCACACCCTCCACGAAGCCGAACCAGACCCCGTCGGGCAGGGCGTCGAACCCGGGAGTGACGCAGCCCGACCCGTGGCTGCCGCTGCTGCCCGGGAACACGTCCGGGAAGAAGTCCGTCGGGTCCACCAGGTAGAAGGGCTCGGGGACGGTGGTCGTGGTGGTGGCCGGAGCGCTGGTGGTGGTCGATTCCGGGGGTGGCAGAGAGCTGGTGGTCGTGCTCTCCGAAGCGCTCGTAGTCGGCGGCGTGGTCTCCGGCGGCGGCGTGGTCTCCGGCGGCGGCGTGGTCTCCGGCGCCTGGGAAGTCGAAGGAGCAGATGTCGTCCCGAAGGTGCCGTCGTCGCCGCAGGCCGCCGCCAGCACGGCCAGAACTAGGAACATCAGGGTCAAGCGACGCACGTCATACCTCCTAGTCGCGTAGCCCGATGGCGCCGGCACGCCCGGGCTCGGGCTCCATTCAAGCCGGTTCCCCCGGCTCGCCGGGGACATCAGCGGCTCGACCCGCTTCCTCTGCCACGAACCCCGGCCGGTCTCCCAGATACCGGACGAAGGCGGGCCCCACCCCCTCATTGCGCAGGTACTCCACCGTCACCGGCAGCGGCACCGCCTCGAAACCGGGATCGGCCTGCACCCGACGGGGGAAATCGTGGTGGAGGATGGCCGCACGGCCCACCACGACCACGTCGGCTCCCGCCTCTAGGCAACGGACCGCGTCTCGGCTGCTCATGATCTTCCCGGCGGCAGCCAGCCGGACCCCACCGCGATCGAGATCGGTGAAGTAGGCCAGCAGGGGGCGGCCGCGGAACTCCTCTTCCTCGGGCTCTTTGAAGACATCCCACAGCGACATGTCGAGCAGATCGATCAGGCCCTCGTCCATCAGCCGTTGAGCCAGTACGCGCATCTCGGCGAGCCTCATGCCGAAGCGCTCGGGTGACAGCCGCACCGCCAGGACGAAGTCGTCCCGGCAACGGGCGCGGATGCCGGTGACGATGTCGAACAGGAGGCGGGCCCGATTCTCCAGGGATCTGCCGTAGCGGTCGGTGCGCCGGTTCACCTCAGCACTGAGGAACTGGCTCACCACGTACCCGTGCGCGGCGTGGATCTGCACCCCGTCGAAGCCCGCGCGGTCTGCCCGCCCGGCGGCGGCCACGAAGTCCTCGGCCAGTTGCTCCACCTCGGTCGACGTCAGGGAGCGAGCTCCCGTCTTCGGGTAGTCGGACGGGCCCACCGGCTCGCCCTCGATCAGCGCCGCCGGCGACCGGATCCCGGCATGGTGAAGCTGCACCACGGCCACGCTGCCGGCCGCCTTGATCCCGGCGGCCAGCCGGGCCAGCCCGTCCAGGTGGTCGTCGGAGAAGATCCCCAGCTGGCCGGGGAAACCCTGCCCCCGCGCCTGCACATGCGCGGCACAGGTCATGGTCATCCCGAAGCCGCCTTGCGCGCGCATCGTCAGCCAGCGGAACTCATCGTCGGAGAGACGGCCGTCCTCATGGCTCTGGGTGTCGGTCAGGGGCGCCAGCATGAAGCGGTTCGGCATGGCCGGGCCGCCGTGAGCAAAGCTCACCGGTTCGAACAGGTCTGTCATAGCCCACAACCTACCTGGTCGCCGGGGGGCATCTTCTAACCTCTCTCCCAGGAAGGAGCACGATGCCGGTCGTCGCAGGAGTCGATACATCCACCCAGGCCACCAAGGTCGTCATCGTCGATGCCGACACAGGGGCGACCGTAGCGGAGGGACGGGCACCCCACGAGGTCACCGGCACCGGGGGCGCCCGCGAGACCGATCCCGAGGTCTGGTGGCAGGCCCTGCGCGATGCCCTCCGTCAGACCGGGCGGGCATCAGAAATTGCGGCCATCTCCGTCGCCGGACAGCAACACGGGATGGTGGTCCTCGACGGGGCCGGGCGGCCGGTACGCCCCGCCAAGCTCTGGAACGACACCGAATCCGCCGAGGACGCCCGCCTGCTGGTCGAAGCCTTCGGTGGGCCGGAGTGGTGGGCAGAGCACGTCGGGCTGGTGCCGGTGGCTTCGTTCACCGCCACTAAATGGGCGTGGCTGCGGCGGGTCGAGCCCCGGTCGGCGGCTGCCACCCGGGCCATCCGGCTTCCCCACGACTTCCTCACCGAGCGTCTCTGCGGAGCCGGGGTCACCGATCGGGGAGACGTCTCGGGGACGGCCTGGTGGTCGACGGCGACCGAGGCGTACTGCGACGAGGTGCTGAGCCACCCCACCCAGCAGCTCGACCCGTCGGTGCTTCCCCGGGTTCTGGGACCGCGCGACCCGGCCGGCGAGGTGACGGCGGCGGCCGCGGCCTACCTGGGGCTCCGGCCCGGCATCCTGGTCGGACCCGGCACCGGGGACAACGCCGGGGCGGCGGTCGGCCTGGGCGTCACCCCGGGCGTCCCGGTCGTCAGCCTCGGCACCTCCGGCACGGCCTATGCAAGCTCTCCCACCCGGGCCGTGGACCCTTCCGGCAGCGTGGCAGGTTTTGCCGACGCCACCGGACGGTTCCTCCCCCTGGCTTGCACCCTGAACTGCACTCTGGCCGTGGACCGGATTGCCGAATGGCTCGACCTCGACCGCGAGGCCGCCGCCCAACGCACCGAAGTGGTGGTACTGCCCTACCTGGATGGTGAGCGAACCCCCAACCTCCCCAACGCGGCGGCCTCTATCACCTGCCTGCGGCACACCACCGAGCCCGGCGAGATCCTCCTGGCGGCCTACCAGGGAGCCGCCCTGTCGCTGCTCGAAGCGCTGGATGTCATCGATGAGCACGGCTCCGGCCTCAACCCGGAGGCTCCGATCGTCCTCATCGGGGGCGGAGCACGCGGCGCCACCTGGCGCCGCGTGGTGCAGGCTCTGTCGGGCCGCCCCGTTCAGATCCCGGAGGCCACCGAGCTGGTAGCTCTGGGCGGGGCCGCCCAGGCCGCCGCCGTCCTCGGCGGCCAAGCCCCCGACGAGGTAGCCCGCCGTTGGGACACCCAGAGGGGGGTTCTCCTGGATCCGATCCCTCGGGACACGGCCACCCTCGCACACATCCGGGACGTGCGGTCCCGCCTGGCCGCCTTGAACCAGTAGCGGCGGGCGCCGCGCCCAGGCCGGCTCAGCTGCGGTTCTGCCTGGTGGCCGCCGCGGCCGGCCCCGAAGACATATCCCACCGGATGGTGCACTCGGCCACCAGCGGCCGGCCGGGCTCGACCACGAAGGGATCGTGGTTGAGATCGTCCGGCGGCGCCGTCGACGGCTCCACACAGAGGGCGTGGCTGCGCTCGGTGAACACCACCCAGAACGGACAGGTCGATTCGATCTCGAGCCGCAGCACCCCCGGCCAGGTAATCGCCGGAGCTCGGACCATCTCTCCGAAGCAGTCGTCCCAGGGCCCCTCGGTGGGGGGCCGCCGGCGGCGAGTGGTAATGGCCGCACCGTCCCGTTCATACATGAACCCCGGGTGGAAGTCGAGCACCGCCCCGGCCCCGGCCACCACCCGGCGGAACCAGGGATGCCACCCGCACGAGGCCGGCATGGCGCCGCTCTCCGCATGCACCTCCAGCCGGAGCCCCACCGACCCGGGACTCAGCCGGATCTCCTGACGGGCCCACCCGGAGAAGGGCCAGTCGGAGCCCAGGCCGGTCACGAACGCCGAGTCGCTCTCGGCCTCCCACGGACGCCGATACACCGAGCCGTGGATGGCGTGTCCGCCCAGGGTGCGAGGCAGCCGGTAGCCCCTTCCTCGGAAAGTGAAGAACCCTTCCCGGACGCGCCCCGCGTAGGGCGCCATCGGGTAGCAGCCCCAGTCGATGGGGTTGGGAGCCGATATCACCAGCAGTTCGTGACCGCCGATCTCCAGAGACCGCAGCCGACACCCGGCGTCGGGGACGATCTCGAGACGGGCCTCACCGGCCGACTGCGTGACCGGGGTGGCCACCGGCCGCCCGCCCTCAGTCGGCCTCGTGGATGCTGCGCATCGACCAGACCAGCGTGCGCATGGTGGGCGGCTGCTTGAGCACCGAGACGATTGCCGCGGCGACGTCCTCCGCCCGCAGCATCTTGGCCAGGCCGGGCATGTCCGGGGTGCGTCCGGCCCCCATCGCGAACTCGGTGGCGACCCCGCCCGGGCAGATGGCCGAGACCCGGATGTTCTTCTCCCGCAACTCGCGATCCAGGGCGCCCGCCAGGCCCACCTGGGCGAACTTGGTCGCCGCATACACCGCCTCGTCGTGGGCCCCGCGCAACCCGGCCACCGACGCCACGATCACGATGTCGCCGCCGCCGGAGGCGAGAAGCTGGGGCACGACCGCCCGTATCGGCCACACCGTGCCGGCCACGTTGATGTCCATCATCTCCCGCAGCTTCTCGTCACTGAGGTCCATGATGCCGCCGTAGGCCCCGATGCCGGCGCCGGCCACGAGGATGTCAAGACGCCCGAAGCGGTCGAGGGCCGTCTGCACCAGGCCGTGAGCTCCCTGCGGGTCGCGCACGTCCATCTCGACGCCGACTGCCTGCTCGCCGATCTCACCCGCCAGGCGGTCGAGCCGCTCCCGGCGCCGCCCGGCGAGGACGACCGAGGCGCCTTCTCCGGCAAGAGCCCGGGCCGCCGCCGCTCCGATCCCGGATGTGGCTCCCGTGATGGCCGCCACCTTGCCGTTCAACTCGTTCATCGGTTCTCCTCCTACCGCCGCCTGTGAATGGCGCCGGTCTTGGCTGCGATTCCCACCCCAGGGGCGGCCGTCTTCAACCGGTGGACCGGACCGCCTGCCAGAGCGCTCGGTTGACCAGGTTCTCCAGTTGCTCCTGCCGGCCCGAGACCGGATGCGGATCGATGCTGCCGGCCGCCACCTTCTGCTCCAGGTCGGCCAGGGAGAGGCTCCCATCCAGGATCGCCGCTCCCAGGGGGCCGGACCACCCCGCATACCGCTCGTCGCGGGCTCTCTCCAGCGCTCCTTCCTCGACGAGCCGGGCGGCCACCAGCAGCGACTGGGCCAGGACATCGATGCCCCCGACGTGGGCATGGAAAAGGTCGATGCCTTCCACGCTCTGGCGGCGCAGCTTTGCATCGAAGTTGAAGCCCCCGTCGGCAAGACCCCCGGCGCGCAGGATCTCGTACAGCGCCAGGCTCACCTCCTCGACGGAGTTGGGGAACTGGTCGGTATCCCATCCGCACTGCGGGTCGCCTCGGTTGGCATCAACGCTACCGAAGATGCCATTGTCGATGGCGTAGGCCACCTCGTGATGGAGACTGTGGCCGGCCAGCGTGGCGTGGTTCACCTCGATGTTGACAAACACCTCCCCCACCAGGCCGTAGCGGTCCAGGAACCCGTGCACTGTGGCGCAGTCGTAGTCGTACTGGTGCTTGGTGGGCTCCTGGGGCTTCGGCTCGATCAGCAGGGTGCCCTTGAAACCAATCCGGTGCTTGTGCTCCACCACCATCGCCAGGAACCGGGCAAGCTGATCGGCCTCCCGGCGCAGCCGGGTGTTGAGCAGTGTGTCGTAGCCTTCCCGCCCTCCCCACAGGACGTAGTTGGTGCCGCCGAGACGCCGGGTGACGTCGAGGGCGTTCTTCACCTGCGCGGCCGCGTAGGCAAACGCCTCCGGGTCGGGATTGGTGGCTGCGCCGGCCGCATAGCGCGGGTGACCGAACAGGTTGGCGGTGCCCCACAGCAGTCGCACGCCGCTGCGCTGCATGTGCTCCCCGGCGTAGTCGACCATCTCCTCGAAGTTGCGTTTCGTCTCG
>CAZJRF010000017.1:0-24987 GCA_964548475.1 uncultured Acidimicrobiia bacterium | reverse complement strand
CAGTGATCTCAATCCGCGCGAAACAAACCTGCCGCCGGAGAGCGCGGCCCCGCCGCCGCTGATCTACAATTTTGAGCGGATAGTAAAAGTCCTCGGCCGGCGGACCCTCGCCCATGGCCCCTTTGGCGATCGCTTCGCCCCGCCGGGAGACCCGTCAGTGCATCCGGCGCATGCGCCGGCACGCCCCCTAGCGAGGAGGGTTCATGGGCATCGGAATCAAGCGGGTAGCCGTACTCGGGGCCGGGGTGATGGGGCAGGGCATCGCCGCCCACCTGGCCAACGCCGGCATCCCGTCGTACCTCTTCGACATCGCCCCCGGTGAGCTCACCGAGGACGAGAAGAAGAAGGGCCTGACGCTCGAGAGCCGGGCGGTGCGCAACCGCATCGCCGAGGCGGGCGTCGCGGCCATGATCAAGGCGAAGCCGGCACTGCTGTACCGGGCCAACCTGGCTCCCCTGGTCACCGCCTGCAACTACCTCGACGACATGGAGCGCATCGGTGAGTGCGACTGGATCGTCGAGGTGGTCGTCGAGCGGATCGACATCAAGCAGCGGGTCTTCGCCGACGTGGAGAAGTACCGTAAGCCGGGGAGCATCATCTCCTCCAACACCTCGGGACTCTCGGTGGCCGCCATGGCCGAAGGGCGCAGCGAGGACTTCCGGCGTCACTTCCTGGTGACTCACTTCTTCAACCCCGTCCGTTACATGCGCCTGCTCGAGCTCATCCCCTGCGTGGACACCGACCCGGAGATCCTCGCCGGCATGGCCGGGTTCGGGGAGAAGGTGCTGGGCAAGGGCATCGTCTACGGCAAGGACACCCCCAACTTCGTGGCCAACCGCATCGGGGTCTTCGGCTCCGCCGCTGTCATTCACTGGATCAAGGAACTGGACATCGGGATCGCCGAAGCCGACAAGGTGTTCGGATCGTCCATGGGCCGCCCGTCCTCGGCCGTGTTCCGCACCGCCGACCTGGTCGGCCTCGACACCATGGCTCACGTCACCAAGACCATCGCCGACGGCTGCCCGAACGATCCCTGGCTGGACCGCTTCCAGGTGCCGGAATACATGAGTCAGATGGTGGCCAAGGGCCTCCTGGGCGGCAAGACCGGCGCCGGCTTCTACAAGAAGATCCGCGGTGAGGGCGGCAGCAAGATCCAGGTGATCGACCCGGCCACCCTGGAGTACGTCGACCAGCCCGACGGGAAGCTGGCCTGCATCGGCGCCGCCCGCAAGCACGACACTCTCGCGGACAGGATCCGCGAGATGATCTACTTCGACGACAAGTACGGCAAGCTGGCCTGGAAGGTGACGGCGGAAACCGGCATCTACTCGGCCCAGCTGCTTGGCGAGATCGCCGACGACATCGTCAACATCGACCGGGGCATGCGCTGGGGCTACAACTGGGAGCTGGGCCCCTTCGAGTCGTGGGACGCCATCGGCGTCGAGCGCTCGGTGCAGCGCATGAAGGAAGAGGGCATGCCGGTGCCGCCGGTGGTGGAGACGCTGCTGGCCAAGGGTGAAGGCACCTGGTACGTCACCCGCAAGGGTGTCCAGCACTACTGGGACGTCAACAAGAAGAAGTACGTGCCGGTGCCCGTCGACCCCAAGGCGATCTTCATCAGCACCCTGAAGCAGCGCAAGGCGGTCATTGCCGAGAACGAAGGCGCCACTCTCTACGACATGGGCGACGGGGTCGGCCTCCTCGAGTTCCACACCAAGATGAACGCCTTCGACCCCACGATCGTGGAGATGATCAACTCGTCCTGCGACCGGGTGAACGCCGGGGAGTTGGTTGGACTGGTCGTGGGCAACGAGGCCACCAACTTCTCGGTGGGAGCCAACGTGGGCCTGGTCGGCATGTTCGCCATGAACAAGCAGTTCGAGCCCATCGAGCAGGCCATCAAGGACATGCAGGACTCCTTCATGAAGATGAAGTACTGCGAAGGGCCGGTGGTCGTCGCCCCGCGGGGCATGGCCCTGGGCGGCGGCTGCGAGTGCGTGATGCACGGCTCGGCGGTGCGGGCGGCGGCCGAGTCCTACATGGGCCTGGTCGAGCTCGGGGTCGGCTTGATCCCCGCCAGCGGGGGCTGCAAGGAGATGGCCTTCCGCCACTACGGCAGCATCCCCCACGGGGTGAGGGCGGACCTCTTCCCCTTCATGGAGAAGATCTTCACCACCATCGGCATGGCCAAGGTATCCACCAGCGCCGAGGAGGCCCGCCAGCTCGGGTTCCTCAAGCCCACCGACAAGCTGTCGCTGAACCCGGACTCCCTGCTGGCCGATGCCAAGGCCGACGTCCTGGCCATGGTGGCCACGGGCTACCGCCCCCCCCTGGCCCGCAAGGTGCCGGTCCCGGGCGAGAGCGGCATCGCCACGCTCAAGATCGGCATCCACGGAATGCTGGGCGGCGGCTACCTGTCGGAGTACGACGCGTTCCTCGGCCGCAGGCTCGCCCACGTGCTCTGCGGCGGGGAAGTGCCGGCCAACACCGAGGTGACCGAGCAGTACCTGCTCGACCTGGAAAGAGAGGCCTTCCTCAGCCTCTGCGGTGAGCAGAAGACCCTGGACCGCATCACCCACATGCTGAGCACGGGCAAGCCGTTGCGGAACTAGCAGGCAAAGGAGCAGATGAATGAGCACTGGAGTAGTCGTAACCCACGCCTACCGGACCGCCATCGGGCGGGCTCCGCGCGGCACGCTGCGACAAACCCGGCCCGATGAGTTGCTCGGCCTGCTCATCAAGGGCTTCCTGGAGCGGGTCCCCGACTTGGATCCCGAGACCATCGACGACGTGATCATCGGCTGCGCCTTCCCCGAGGCGGAGCAGGGCATGAACGTCGCCCGTCTGGCCTTGCTGCGGGCGGGGATCCCCGTCACGGTGCCGGGGATGACGATCAACCGCTTCTGCTCGTCGGGGCTGCAGACCCTGGCCACCGGGGCGGCCCAGATCGCGGCCGACTGGTCGGACATCGTCCTCACCGGCGGGGTCGAGTCGATGTCCATGGTCCCCATGGGCGGCAACAAGACCACCGCCAACCCCTGGCTGGCGGACAACTTCCCCTGGGCTTACGAGGGGATGGGTATTACCAGCGAGACCGTCTCCACCCGCTACAGCATCAGCCGTGAAGACCAGGACGCCTTCGGCCTGGAATCCAACAAGAAGGCCATCGCGGCCATCAAGGAGGGCCGCTTCAAGGACGAGATCATCCCCATCGCCACCAAACTGGACGGCAAGGAGATCGTCTGGGACACCGACGAGGGCCCGCGCGATAGCACCCTGGAGGCCATGGCCAAGCTGCGCCCCGCCTTCAAAGTGAACGGCGTGTCCACCGCCGGCAACTCCTCCCAGACCTCCGACGGGGCCGGCCTGGAGCTCCTGATGACCAAGGCCAAGGCCGAGGAGCTGGGCTTCACCCCCATGGCGGAGTTGGTGGCCTACCAGGTGGCGGGGGTGCACCCCGACGAGATGGGCATCGGCCCTTCGGTGGCCATCCCCAAGGTCCTGCAGAAGGCGGGGATGCATCTCAAGGACATCGGCCTGATCGAGTTGAACGAGGCCTTCGCCAGCCAGGCCCTCTACTGCATCCGCAAGCTGGGCCTGGACCAGTCGATCGTGAACGTCAACGGCGGGGCCGTTGCCCTGGGGCACCCCCTCGGGTGCACCGGAGCCAAGATCACCGCCACGCTGCTGCACGAGATGAAGCGCCGCGAGGTCGAGTACGGCATCGTGAGCATGTGCATCGGCGGCGGCATGGGGGCGGCGGCCATCTTCCGCCGGCTCAGCTAGAGACCAACCCGGCAGAGAAGCAGGCGGCGGAGCTGATGCTCCGCCGCCTGCTTCTCTGCCGGGTCCGCGCGGCCACGGAAGGCCGCGCTTACCGTAGGCTGGAAGCGACCGATCGAACACCAGGAGCCGCCGTGAAGCTGCTAATCCGGGCCGAGGAATCCGGCGACGACGAGGCCATCTGGGAAGTGCACATTCGCGCCTTCGGGCGCACCGACGAGGCGGCCGTGGTCGAGTCCTTGCGCGGGCAAGGCGCCCTGCTGGCATCCCTGGTCGCGGTGGTGCGCGACCGGGTGGTGGGACACGTGGCTCTCTCACCCGTGCAGGCGGGCGGCGTGGAGCGGGCGGCGGTAGCCCTGGGCCCCTTAGCGGTGGATCCCGATTACCAGGGGCACGGCATCGGCGCCCACCTCGTGGACGCCTTCCTGCAGCACTGCCGGGTGCGTGACGAGGGTCTGGTGGTGGTACTCGGCTACCCCGACTACTACAGCCGCTTCGGCTTCGTCCCCGCCGAGCGCTTCGGCCTGTACTACCGCGACGCGGGGGAGGCCTTCCAGGCACTCGAGGTGAGGGAGGGGGCCGCCGACGGCCTATCGGGCGAGGTCAGCTACCACCCGGCTTTCGCTAACACCTGAGAATCCGTTCTTGAGCCTTGATTTTCGAGACGGGCCGGCACCTGTTGACCCCCGCCGGGGTCATTCACGACTAGGCTTCGTCCATCCCGATCCCACCGATCGGGATAGGCACATCGGCTGAACGAGGGAAACGATATGAAGAGATGGAAGTTCCTCGCCCTCATCGCCGTCCTCGCCTTGCTCGTGGCCGCCTGCGGCGACGACGAAGGTGACGAGACGACGACGCAAGCACCTACCACGACGGGCGCCGAGACCACGACGACGGGCGCCGAGACCACGACGACGGGCGCCGAGACCACGACGACGGCCGGCCCGGCCTTTGAGGGCCTGTCCTACTCGGCGCCGGACTGCGACTACGGCGGCGAGATCCAGACGATCGAGGCGGTCGACGAATTGACCGTCCGCTTCACGCTGTGCTACCCGGATGTGGCTTTCCGGTCGAAGGTGGCGTTCTCCGCCTTCGGGATCCACTCCGCCGAGTACCTCGAGGGGACTGGCGGCGGGGGCGACGCCCTGGTCGCCAACCCGATCGGCACCGGGCCCTACAAGCTCGCGCAGTGGGACCGCGGCAGCCAGCTGGTCCTGACCCGCAACGACGACTACTGGGGCACCCCGGCCATCCCCGACACACTGGTGTTCCGCTGGAGCTCCGAGGCCGCGCAGCGGCTGGTCGAGCTGCAGGCCGGGCAGGTGGACGGAATCGACAACGTCGGACCCGATGACTTCGAGACCGTTGAAGGCGACGCCGGCATGCAGCTGGTCGTGCGGGACTCGCTGAACATCTTCTACCTGGGGATCAACAACTGGTTCCCGCCGCTCGATAACGAGCAAGTCCGCCAGGCGCTGGCCATGGCCATCGATAAGCAGCGGATCGTCGACAACTTCTACCCGCCGGGCTCCGCGGTGGCCGAGCAGTTCCTGCCCGCAGCCATCCCGGGCTACGCGGAGGGAGCCACCTGGTACGAGTACGACCCGCAGGCCGCCATGGATCTGCTGGCCGCGGCCGGGTACCCCGATGGGTTCGATATCGAGCTCTCCTACCGTGACGTGGTGCGCGGCTACCTGCCGCAGCCGGCAGTGGTGGCCCAGGACCTCCAGGCACAGCTGGCCGATATCGGTGTCAACGTCACCCTCAACGTGATGGAGTCGGGCACCTTCATCGACGCCTCCGACGCCGGCGAACTCCCCCTGCACATGCTGGGCTGGGGAGCCGACTACCCGGATGCGACCAACTTCCTCGACTTCCACTTCGGGGCGGGGGCATCCGACCAGTTCGGCGACAAGTTCGACGACCTGACCGCAATCCTCACGGAGGCCGGGCAGCTGTCCGACCAGGCGGAGCGCGACGTCCTCTACCGGGAGGCGGCCGATCTGATCAAGCAGCACGTGCCGATGATCCCGGTCGCCCACGGCGGCTCCGCCCTGGCCTACAAGGCGGACGTCGTCGGGGCCCACGCCAGCCCGCTCTCTAACGAGTACTTCGCCGTCATGGACCCGGGCGGCCGGGACACCTTCGTGTGGATGCAGAACGCCGAGCCCATCGGCCTCTACTGCGCCGACGAAACTGACGGCGAGAGCCTGCGGGCCTGCGAGCAGATCAACGAATCGCTCCTGGCCTACGAGATCGGTGCCACGGACACCGTCCCCGGCCTGGCCACCTCATGCGACGCCAACGAGGACCTGACCGAGTGGACCTGCTACCTGCGGCCGGGTGTGCTGTTCCACGACGGCAGCGCCCTCGACGCCAACGACGTCGTCATGTCCTACGTGGTGCAGTGGGACGCGGCCCATCCGCTCCACGTCGGCCGCGACGGCAGCTTCACCTACTGGGGCGGTCTGTTCGGGGCCTTCCTGAACCCACCGGAGGGTTAAGCACCGTCCAAACAGACCAGTGGGGGGCGCCCGCCGGGCGCCCCCCACTGCTTTTCCGGTAGATTGTTCCCTCAATGGCCCGCTTCGTAACCCGCCGACTGTTGTACTCGATCCCGGTCCTGCTCGGGATCCTCTTTGTGACGTTCCTGCTGGCCAGGGTGCTCCCGGGTGATCCCTGCCGCGCGGTGCTGGGCGAACGGGCCACCGACGAGATCTGCGATGCCTTCCTGCAACGAAAGGGCCTGAACGAGCCCATCTGGATCCAGTTCGGGGTCTACATCAGGGATGTCTTCACCGGCGACCTGGGGGAGTCGTTCCGCTTCGGCCGGCCGGTGACCACGATGCTGATGGAACGCCTCCCCATCACCATCGAGTTGTCGCTGGCGGCGCTCACGGTGGCCGTGCTGGCAGGAGTCCCCTTCGGCATCATCTCCGGCTACCGGCATAACTCGGCCCTGGACGTGGCCACCATGGTGGGGGCCAACATCGGCGTCTCCATGCCGGTGTTCTGGCTCGGACTGATGCTGCAGTACCTCTTCGCCGTCGTTTTAGGAGGTACCTTCTTATCACTCCCCCCGTCCGGGTCCATGGACGCCGGGTTGCTCACCCCTCCCTTCTACGAGGTGTGGGGCTTGCCCGCCTGGGGAATCAACGAGTTCATCTCCAACATGAACGTCGTCAACGCCGTTCTCAGCGGCAACGGGATCGCTTTCCGCAGCGCCGCCGGCCACTTGATCCTGCCCGCCCTCGCCCTGGGCACCATCCCGATGGCGGTGATAGCGCGGATGACCCGCTCGTCTCTCCTCGACGTGCTCAGCCTCGACTACGTGCGTACCGCAAGGGCCAAGGGGTTACCCGAGAGGCGGGTAGTCATCCGCCACGCCCTGCGCAACGCCATGCTCCCCGTGGTCACGGTCATCGGGCTGTCGCTGGGCACGCTCATGGGCGGCGCCATCCTCACCGAGACCATCTTCGGCCTCTCCGGCGTGGGCAAGAGCCTCTTCGAGGCCATCACCTCCCGTGACTACGCGGTGGTCCAGGGCTTCACCCTGGTGGTGGCGGTGGGCTTCGTGCTGGTCAACATGGTGGTGGACATCCTCTACACCTACCTGAACCCGAAGGTCAGGGTGTCATGAGAGACCCCGGCGACATCGTGCCCGATCCCCTCCATCCCGAGGGCCCCACTCCGGCAGGATCTCTCCCCGAGGGGACCGACCTCCGCGCGGAGACGGCCCACCTCCCCGAGACCCGGGGCCTGTGGGCCACCGCCTTCCGTGAACTAACCCACAAGCGGTCGGCCCGCATCGGCCTCGTCATGCTGTCCCTGCTCGTCCTCGTGGCCATCTTCGCCCCCCTCATCGCCCCCTACGGGCCCAACGATGTCCTGCTGGGCAAGGAAGACATCACGCCACGCGACCCGCCCTGCATTCACCTGTTCGGGTGCGACCCCGCCAAACCCCAGCACATACTGGGCATCGACGGCAACGGGCGCGACGAGTTCAGCCGCCTCATCTACGGGTCCCGCATCTCCCTCATCGCGGGCGTCGGGGCGGTGACGGTGGCGGTGGCGGCGGGCACCCTGCTGGGGTTGCTGGCGGGGTTCTTCGGAGGCCGTATCGACAACCTCATTATGCGGGTCATGGATGTACTGCTGGCATTCCCCGCGCTGCTCCTGGCCATCGCGATCATCACCGTGCTGGGACAGGGCTTGATCAACGCCATCCTGGCCATCTCCATCGTCACAATCCCGGCCTACGCGCGCGTAGTGCGATCGGCTGTGCTCACGGTGAGAGAGAACGACTATGTGGCCGCCGACCGCGCCCTGGGCGTCTCCACCTCCCGCATCATCTGGAACCGTATTCTCCCCAACTCTCTCACGCCGTTGGTGGTCCAGGCCACCCTCGGAGTGGCCACCGCCGTGCTGGAGATCGCCGCTCTGTCCTTCCTCGGCCTGGGCGTGCGGCCTCCCACCGCGGAATGGGGGTCCATGCTGGCGGCCGAGCGCAACCAGGTCTTCACTGCCCCCCACCTGGTCTTCTTCCCCGGGTTCGCCATCATGTGGAACGTGCTCTCCTTCAACCTGCTCGGCGACGGCCTGCGCGACGCCCTCGACCCGAGGCTGAACCGATGAGCAACCGCCCGGTGAGCAACGCCGCTCCCCTCCTCGAGGTCGAGAACCTCTCCACGCACTACTTCACTCGCGACGGCGTGGTGAAGGCGGTAGACGGAGTGGACCTGGCCATCAGCCGGGGAGAGATCCTCGGCCTGGTCGGCGAGTCGGGCTGCGGCAAGAGCGTCACCTCTCTCTCCGTCCTGCGCCTGGTGTCCGACCCGGGGAAGATCGTGCAAGGGTCCATCCGCTTCCACGGCGAGGAGCTGCTCACCAAGACGATCCAGGAGATGCGCGACATCCGCGGCGACCGCATCTCGATGATCTTCCAGCAGCCCATCTCTTCGTTGAACCCGGTCTACACCGCCGGCTTCCAGATCGCCGAGGTCTACGAGATCCACCAGGGTCTCAAGCGCAAGGTGGGGGTCGAGAAGGCCCTGGACATGCTCTCTCTGGTGGGCATCTCCGACCCGGCCCGCCGGATCAAGTCGTACCCCCACGAGCTATCCGGGGGGATGGCCCAGCGGGTGATGATCGCCATGGCCCTGGCCGCCGGACCCGAGCTCCTGATCGCCGACGAGCCGACCACCGCCCTCGACGTGACCATCCAGGCCCAGATCCTCGACTTGATGCGGCACCTGCGGGCCGAGCTGGCGATGGCCATCATCCTCATCACCCACGACCTGGGCATCGTCGCCGAGATGGCCGACCGGGTGGCCGTCATGTACGCCGGGCGCATCGTGGAGGAGGCCTCCACCGAGGATCTCTTCGCCCACCCCAAGCACCCCTACACGGTGGGGCTCATCGGCTCGGTGCCGATCATCGGCGCCCGCAAGGAGTGGCTCGACGTGATCCCCGGCCGGGTCCCCAACCTCATAGACCTGCCCCCCGGGTGCCGCTTTGCCTCCCGCTGCCGCGCCCGCGAGGAGAACAACCTGGAGATCTGCACCGTCACCGAGCCTAACCTCATCGAGGTGGAGCCGGGTCACAAGGTGCGCTGCTGGCTGCACCAGGAGATACCGTCGTGAGCAAGGTTCTGATCGAAGCGCGCCGGGTCTCCAAGACCTTCCCCGTCAAGGGCGGCGCCCTGCAGCGCATCGTCGGCCAGGTGCAGGCGGTGAGCGAGGTGGACCTGCAGGTCTTCGAACAGGAGTCTCTGGGCCTGGTGGGAGAATCGGGGTGCGGGAAGAGCACCATCGGCCGGATCTTGCTGCGCCTCATCCCCCCCGACTCCGGGCAGATCATGTTCGACGGCCGCGATATCACCCACCTCAAGGAGAAAGACCTGCGCCCCGTCCGGCGGGAGATGCAGCTGATCTTCCAGGACCCTTTCTCCTCGCTGGATCCCCGCACTCCCATCGGTGAGAGCATCGCCGAAGGGCTGCGGGTGCACGGCGTGGATCGCAAGGAGCGCCGCCGTCGGGCCCTTCAGGCCCTGGAGTTGGTGGGCCTGGAGCAGTACCACTACCGTCGCTTCCCCCACGAGTTCTCCGGAGGCCAGCGCCAGCGCATCGGCATCGCCCGGGCCCTGGCCGTCAAGCCCAGCTTCCTGGTCTGCGACGAGCCCGTCTCCGCCCTCGACGTCTCCATCCAATCCCAGATCCTCAATCTGCTCAAGGAGCTGCAGCGCGACCTGAGCCTCACCGTGCTGTTTATCGCCCACAACCTGAGCGTCGTCGAGCACCTGTGCGACCGGATCGCGGTCATGTACCTGGGCCGCCTGGTTGAGGTAGGGACCCGCGAGGAGATCTTCACCAACCCCTACCACCCCTACACACTGGCCTTGCTGTCGGCCATCCCGGTACCCGACCCCAACCGGGTGCGCCACCAGATCCTGCTCCCGGGGGACATCCCCAGCCCCCTGAACCCCCCCGGCGGCTGCCCCTTCCACACCCGCTGTCCCATCGTCGAGCCGGGCCTCTGCGACCGGGAGGTGCCCGAGTTGGCCGAGGTGCCGGGCGAACCCGACCATCTCGCCTCTTGCCACCTGCGCACGGGGGCCTACCAGCACCTGGGGGGTCGCTGGGCCAGAATCGCCGGCGGCCAGCAAGGCTGACCCCCGCCCCACCGAGGCCCACTCGACAGGGTCCTAGCCGGTCTTGATAAAGGCCTCCCACCACGCGCCCAGCCGCCCGGTCCAGGCGGGCGGCGTTGGCTATCCAGGCGGACGCTACCAGCAGGCGCCGCACCGACGCATGGCCATCGCCGAAGGCAGATCCCCCTCGCAGCCGGCCGCCACCCCTTCGTCGTTGAGAGCCGAGAGCACCAGGCAGCCACTGAACGCCCGGGCACCGATCAGGTCGAAGCAGCACAAGGTGGGGGCGTCGAGGCGCTCCTCGGCCACCAGGGAGCGCAGTGCCTCCTCCACCTCGTCGCGCCGGCCGCCTACCGGCCGGCCGTTGTCCCGCAGGCCGACAGCAGGCCTTCCATGGCGAACTCCAACCACGGTCACCGCCCCGACGTCGTGCACCGCCGGGGCCACCACCGCAACTGCGAAACGCCCGTTCATGCCCCCAGTCCACCAACCACCCACTCCGACCACAGGGGGAGAACGGCTCAGCCTCCCCGGGCGCCTTGGTCCCGGCGGGGTGCCCCCCTCCCTGCTCTATCGTGACCCCCGTGGACTGGATCCTGGTCACCAACGACGATGGGGTGGATGCCCCCGGCCTGCCCGCCCTGGCCCGGGCCATCGGCACCCTCGGCCCGGTCCGGGTGGTTGCCCCCGACCGGGAGCGCTCCTGGGTGGGCAAGGCAATCACCCGCTTCGAGCCAGTCAGGGTGGAGGTAGTCCAGCGGGACGGCGTCGAGATGCGGGCGGTCAGCGGTTACCCCGCCGATTGCGCCCAGCTGGGCATCCACACCTTGTTCGACGAGCCTCCCCGGCTGGTCGTCTCCGGCGTCAACGTCGGCTTCAACCACGGCTCGGCCTACCTGCAGTCCAGCGGCACCATCGGCGCCGCCCTGGAGGCCTCCATCGGCGGGGTAGATGCCATCGCTTTCTCCACTCAGAGCCTCGAGCGACCGTGGCGGGAGTGGCGGCCCTGGGCCATAAGCCTGGAATCCGCGGAGATGTGGGAGCGGGTGGCCCGGGTGGCCGCCGCCATCAGCGCCCCGGTGCTGGCCGCCGCCCCCCAGGGGGTCCTGATCAGCGTCAACCTGCCCGACACGGCAGAGCCGGACACTCCCCGCCGCTTGACGACGGTGGCTTCGGTGGGCTATGACCGACTCTTCTCACCCGCCGAAGACGGCACCTTCGTCCATGATTACCGGGGTTATCTGAACCACTTCTCCTCACTGGCCGGCACCGACGTGCAGGCCGCGGTCGAGGGCCTGGTCTCCATCACCGCGCTGCACCCGGCACACAGTGTCGATCTTCCTGAGAGCCTGCGGAGGGCCCTGGGCGTCTGAGTCACCCTCAGCGGCAGAGGCCGAACAGCAGGGGGTAGGGGTCGGCAAGACCGGTCAGGTCGTACCAGGCGCTCTTGTCTTCGGGTATCCACCCGAAGTGCAGGTGGGGAGACGTTGCGTTGCCGGTGGAACCCACCGTGCCGATCGGCTCACCCACCTCCACCGTGGCCCCCGGGCGCACCTCCGGACGTATCCACCCCAGGTGGGCGTAGTAGTAGACGTCGCCGCTGTAGTGGCCGGCCATCCAGATGCCGAAGCCGCCCTGCCAATGCCAACCCGTCTGGAGGATGGTGCCGCTCTCCACCGCCACCAGGGGCGTGCCCCACTCGGCATGCAGGTCCTCGCCTTTGTGAGTGCGCCCCCAGGGCCGCTCCTCGCCCCAGGTGGGGGAAAACCGCACGGGACCATCCACCGGGCAGGTGCGGCCGGGCATCGGCAGCCCGGCCGTATGGGCCGCCAGCCAGGCGGTGAGATCTTCCTGAACGCGGAGCACCCGGTCCAGGGCAGTTCTATACGCAACCCAATAGCCGGAAAGCGTCGCAGGGCCGGCCTCTATGCCCGGTGATTCCAGCAGACAGAACCCGTCCAGCCCTTCCTCCCATCCCGCGGGGACCGAACCGACCAGCCGGGCGGCCACCACCTCTCTCGTCTGCACCCGCCACTGCCAGACGCGCAGCTGGGACCCGGCCAGGTAGTGGGCCGCACTCTCCACTCCTTCCCGACCCTGCCCGAGCCACACGGCGCCGAGACTCTCCAGGGAAGAGGCTTCCCTCTCCAGCGAGGCGGTCATCTTCTCCAGGCATTCGGCCCGGTAACCATCCCCGCCGTCGGCTCGAGCCGGCGCCAGGCGCGCACCAAACAGCGCCAAACCCAGCAGGAGAATGGCGCCGCCCTCCCTGGCCCGGTGGCGCGACCTCATGACCAAGCGATGGTAAACGTCTCAAGGACTACCGTCGTCGATTCCGCCCGGGCCTCACTTCCCCGTCTCCGGCGGGACACACACCTGCGGGCCCCGCTCCTTGGGGGGCAACTCCCGCCGGGGCGCCACCACCAACTCCCCTCCCGGGCCCGACAGCAACGCCACCCGCGCCCCGGAGAACAGCGTGAGACGTTCGGGGGTCAAGACCCCGGCCGCCGGTCCCTCCGCCACCACCCGTCCCCTATCCAGTAACACCAGCCGGTCGGCGTACTGGGCCGCCAGGGTCAGGTCATGTAGAGCCCCCAGCACCGCAATGGACCGCTCCCGCCGCAGTCCTTCCACCAGGTCGAGCACCTGTTGCTGATGGCCGATGTCCAACGACGCGGTCGGCTCGTCGAGCAGTAGCACCGCCGAATCCTGGGCCACCGCCCGGGCCAGCACCACTCGCTGTCTCTCTCCGCCCGAAAGGGCCCCCAGCCGCCTCCCGGCCAGGCTCGCCGCGTCCAGTCTCTCGAGAGCGGCCAGAGCCAGCCGCCGGTCGGCGGCGCCGTCCGCCGCCCAGTAGCCAAGGTGGGGAGTACGCCCCAGCAGTACGTACTCGGCGGCCGTCATCCCCCCCGGCAAGACCGGGTCCTGGGGCACCAGCGCCACCAGGCGGGCCGCCCGGCGGCGTCCGAGGGCGCGCCGGGGCCGTCCTCCTATCTCCACCTCCCCCGCCGCCGCCACCGTCCCCGCCAGCGCCCGCAGCAGCGAAGTCTTCCCCGATCCGTTGGGCCCGACCAGAGCCACCCACTCCCCCGCCGCCACTTCCAGGTCTACTCCGGCTACCGCCGGCCGGCCGTTGTAGCGGACTTCTATGCCCCGTGCGCTGATGCCGGTCACGGCCCCCACCCCCGGCGGCTGGTTCGCAGCACCACCGCAAAGAAAGGTCCGCCCACAAAGGCGGTTATCACCCCGATGGGGATCTCGGCCGGTGCCAGGATGGTGCGCGCTCCCAGGTCGGCGGCCATCAGGAACGCGGCTCCACCCAGGACGGAGAGGGGCAAGATCACCCGGTAGCTGGTTCCCGTCAGCAAGCGCACGGCGTGGGGGACCACCAGGCCGACGAAGCCGATCAGCCCGCCCACCGCCACCGCTCCGGCCGTACCCAGTGTGGCCGCCAGTACCACCACCAGGCGTACCCGCGCGGCGCCGACCCCCAGCGTCTCCGCCTCCTCCTCCCCCACCGCCAGCACATCGAGCAAGCGCCGGTGCAAGAGCAGTACCACAACCGACACCACCGCGTACGGAGCAAGGAGCCCCACCTCCGTCCACCCGACCGTGCTCAGCCTCCCCAATATCCACGAGTAGACCTCGCGCACGGTGTCGGCATGGCGTTGTTGGACAAACGTCTGCACCGCAGTGAAGAAGGCTGCCACCGCCACCCCGGCCAGGATCAGGGTGGTCCCCGCCCGGCCCCCTCCCGCTACACCCCCCAGGGCGTAGGTCAACACGACCGCCGCCACCGCCCCGGCGAAAGCGGCCCCCGGCACTACCGGGGAGGCGGCGCCCGCCGACACGATGCCCAGGGTCGCTCCCAGGCCGGCCCCCGCCGCCACCCCCAGCAGGTAGGGGTCGGCCAAAGGGTTCCGGAACACCCCCTGGTAGGCCGCCCCCGCCGCCGCCAGGGTCGCCCCCACCAGGGCGGCCAGCACCAGCCGGGGGAGGCGCAGATCCCAGACGATCGCCGCCTCCTGCCGGCTGAGCCCCGAATCGATCGACACCCACGGCAGCCGGTCGGCCAGCTCCGTCAGCACCCGGCCGGGAGCCAGCCCCACCGCCCCCACCAACAAACCGCCCAGCAAGGAGACAATCAGCAACCCCAACGCCACGGCCAGAGCGACCGGCCCCACCCGGCGGAGCGGCTTCTCGAGTTTCAACCCGGCTCCCCCCCGTAGACTGCCAGGGCCACCTCGTCCAGCAAGTCGACAATGCGCGGCCCCCAGCGTTGGGCCACATCGTCGTCAAGTTCCACCACCCGGCCGGCCGCCACCGCGGCCAGCGAGGACCAGCCCGGCCGGGCCGCCACGGTGGCCGCCGACTGGCCGCAGCAACGGGTATCGGCCAGCAAGATGAAGTCGGGATCCACCGCCAGGATGAACTCCCCGCTCAACTGCGGGTAGCCCGAGCCGTCGTCGGCCGCATCGGCGATGCTCTGCATTCCCAGGCGCGCCAGCAGCCCTCCGATGAAGGTGCGCGAGGTCAGGCTGTACAGGGTCGGGTCAAGCTCGTAGTAATAGGTGGCAGCCGCTTCCGGGGGGACGGTCGCCGCCAGCCGCTCCAGCGCCGCGCTCATCTCCTCAATCAGCCGCGTCGCCTCTCCCGTGCGCCCGGTGGCCTCCCCCAGGGCCTCTATCTGGCCGTAGACGTCCTCCAGCGTGACGGGGGGGCCGAAGAGCAAGGCCGGTATACCCAGGGCCGTCAGGCCGGCCTGCACATCCCCCGGATCGAAGGAAAGGATTACCAGGTCCGGATCGAAGGACGCCACCGTCTCCACCCCCAGGTTGAAAGCATCAAACTTGGGAGTGCCCGCCGCGGCAGCCGGGTAGTCCGAGAACTGGTCTGCAGCCACCACTTGCGGGCCGGCGCCGATGGCATAGAGAATCTCTGTGTGAGAGGCTGCAGCCGACACGATCCGCTGGGGGGCGGCCAGGATCAGAATCCCCTCCACCTCCACCGGGAAGGTCCCGGCAGCCGGGATCGAAGTCTCCGAAGCCGGGTCCCCGGCGCAGGCGGCCAGGGAAAGTGACGCAATCAGAGCCAGCGCCGCCACCGGCACAAGGACTTTCCTGTTCACGCGCGCCTCCCCATCGATCGGGGAGGAAGGTTCTCCGGGCCGGTGCGGCAGGCCACCCTTCCTCCGAGAGCGTCCACATCCGACCCGGCGGCAGGCGACCTGACTCGTCCCACTTCGGGGCTTCACAGTTGCGGGAACAGCGCCGGGATCAAACCGGACTTCGCTCTTGCGTCCCTCGCTCGGGAGCCGCCGAGTCAACCCGGCCCAGGCGGCCGGGCGACGTCATGCTAGCGCCCCGGCCGCCCCCTCTCCCTCCGGGCCCACTCTCTACACTGCCGGCATGGCTTCCGCCCCACGCCCACTGGCTCTCGCCCTGCTCTCGGCGGCGGCCGCCCTGACCGCCGGGGGTCTGGCCGTACTGAGCGCCCACCTGCTCACCTGCCGCCGAGTCCCCCGGCCGGCCGGCACCTGGCATCCCGTATCCGGCTGAGATTCTGTGCGCCTCGCCCTCCACCCCGCCACCGAAATCGGCCATCGCGCCGGGCGGATCCTGCTGGCCGAGACCGACCTGGAGGCCCTCGGCATCTACGGGCACCGCGGCCGGGGGACCGAGGACCGGCGCTCCATGGCCGTCGACGACCTGGCCGGCTTCGCCCTACTCGCCACCGACGACCCGACCTCCCCACTCGATCTGGCTTCCATTGCCGCCCACGACGGCCTCTCTTGTGTGCTGGCCGCCGACGCCGAGCCATCGCCCTCGCTGGCCGACCGATTCGCTGCGCAGGGCCTGACCCTGCTGATCGGCGCCTCCTTATCCGGATTGGCCGAGGCTCTCCGTTTCCATGAGGCGGTTCTTTGCGACGCCCCGCAGGAGGTTGTGGTCGCCTGGACTGTCCCGGGGAAGCCTTTGCGCCTCGGCGGGGAAGCGATCCCCTTCCCCAACCCTTTGGGTGCCCGCTGGGGGCGGCGTCTGCCCGCCCGCCCGGGCGACCCCACCACCCTGCTGCGCGTCGAGGTACCTATCGAGGGGGCCTGGGCCGGGGCCCTCGCCCGGGTCACCGGGACCGCGGCCTCATCCCCCGGCCGGCGACTCGTGGCCGTGGCAGACCATCGCCTCCACCTGCAGGCACTCTCCCTGGCCACGGGTGCCCTCACGGTCGCCCGGGGGCTGGCTCCACCGGGGCTGTGCCGCCCCGCCGACGCGGCCGCCGGCTATCTGGCCGAAGCCGCCCGCCTGGGCCTGGCGCTGGCCGGCTTCGAAGCCACCGGGTGATTCGCCTTCAGCCCTGCAGGGGCCGGGTCGCCTCGGACGTGCCCTCGGTAGCCGGCGGAGGCGTCACGTTCGCCGGCTTGCTCTCCGGCACCGGCGGCGGGGTCCGCGGCGGCGCTGTGGGCAGCGGCCGCAAGGCATCCCGCTCGTGCACCGGCGCCACCGTCACCGGCAGAGCAACCCGACCCTTAGCCGGGGCGCCCGGCCCCGACTCTTCGAGCACCACCATCTCTACCCCGCCCACCAGGTCGGAGATCAGGTTGTAAACCACGGCCGCCAGGGTGAACAGGCCGGTCATGGCAATCATCCCCACCGCCGCGAGCAGCACCACGATGCGGAAATACACCGGGCCCTCGAGAGTGATGCCGTTCTCAATGCCGATGGTGAGGGCTAGCTCATTGATGCGCTCGGGGATACCGGCGTTCACAAACACCGACCAGAACACGACCGTGCCCAGCACCGTGACCACCGCCATGACGGCATTGAACACGAGGGAGATCTTGAGGACGGTCCAGGGGTCAATCTTGCGAATGACCCGCCGGACTCGCTGCACCGGCATGCTCACCTGGCTAGTGGGGGACGTGGGGCAGTGTACCGGTGACCCCCCGTCACGGCGGGAGTCCAGGGGGCGGCGCCCCCGGCGGGCGGCGGCCTCACCCCTGGTCGCTCTCTTCCGGCGGCACGAGAGCGAAGGCGGTTACCTGGCGGCCTTCGCCCAGATGCATGACCCTCACCCCGCTCGCATCCCGCTTCTGGCGGCTGACGGAGTCGGCGGTGGTGCGGATAACCACTCCGTCGGATGAGGTAACGAAGATTTCGTCTCCCGGCGACACGCCCCGGGCCGCCACCAGGCTCCCCCGCACCCGGGTGGGCTTCATGGCCTTGACCCCGTAGCCGCCTCGCTTCTGGCGGGGGAACTCGCTCATGCGAGTGCGCTTGCCGTACCCGCCCGATGTGAGCAGGAGAACCAGGTCGCCGTCGGCGTCCGAAGCCGCCGACACCACCAGGTCGTCCGGACGAAGGCGGATACCCCGCACCCCCATCGTGTCACGGCCCATGGCCCTGATCTCCGACTCGGAGAAGCGGATCCCGGCCCCGCCGGCGCTGAAGAGCAGCAGATCGTTGTCGCCGCCGGTATTGAGCACCTCCACCACCTCGTCGCCCTCGTTGAGCCGGACCGCTATCAGCACCTGATGACGGGACTCGTAGTCGGACAGGCGGGTCTTCTTCACCAGGCCCTGGGCGGTGACGATGACCAGGAAACGCGAGGCGTCGTAGGCCCGGGTGTCGACCACCGCCTCGACCTTCTCTTCCGGCCCCATGGGGAGCACGGATTGCACCAGCACCCCTTTGTGGGTGCGCTCCTTGCGGGGAATCTCGTGCGCCTTGACCCGGTAAACCTTGCCCCGGTTGGTGAAGAAGAGGAGATAGGCATGGGCGGTGGTGTGCACCACCTGGGTGATCACATCGTCCTCGCGCAGTTCGGCCCCCTTGACCCCCCTGCCGCCCCGCCCCTGACGCCGGTAGGCGGCCGCATTCACCGCTTTCACATAGCCGTTGGCGGTCACGGTGACCATGACCTCCTCGTCGGCGATGAGATCTTCCAGGGTGGGATCACCTTCATCGGCCACGAAGCGCGTGCGCCGTTCGTCGGCATACCTCTCCTTGATAGCCCGTAGTTCGTCGGCGATGAGCGCCCGCCGCTTGGCCGGGCTGGCCAGCAGGCCCTTGAGATAGCGGATCAGCTTGGCCAGCTCAGCCTGCTCTTCGCGCAGCTTGCCCGTCTCCAGTGCGGTCAGGCGGCGCAGCGGCATATCGAGTATGTGAGTGGCCTGTACCTCGCTGAGGTCGAAGCGCTCCATGAGCGCGGACCGCGCCGCCTCGGTATCGGCCGAGGATCGGATGATCTGCACCACCTCATCGATGTTGTCGAGGGCGATCAAGAGGCCCTCGACGATGTGCGCCCGCGCCTCGGCCCGCGCCAGGCGGAAGCGGGTGCGCCTTTCGACCACCTCCATCTGGTGATCGATGTAGTGCCCGATGACCTGCGCGAGGTTGAGAGTGTGGGGCACCCCATCGACGAGGGCCACCATGTTGACCCCAAACGTCTCCTGCAGTTGGGTGTTCTTGTACAGCTGATTCAGCACTACCTGCGGGGTGGCGTCGCGCTTGAGCTCGACGACCAGGCGGGTGCCGGTACGGTCGGACTCGTCGCGCAGATCGGCTATGCCGGTCACCCTACGCTCGCGCACCAGGTCGGCGATCTTCTCCATGATGCGGTCGCGGGAGACCTGGTAGGGGATGTGGGTGATCACCAGGGCGGTGCGTCCCTTGCGCACCTCCTCGACCTCGGCCACCGCCCGCATCTTGACCGAGCCCCGCCCCGTGAGCAGGGCATCTCTTACCCCCCGGGTGCCCACTATGCAGGCCCCGGTGGGGAAGTCGGGCCCCCGTACAAAGGCCAGCAGGTCCTCAGCCGTGGCCTCGGAGTTCTCGATCTTGTGGATGGTGGCCTCGATGACCTCGCCCAGGTTATGGGGCGGTATGTTGGTGGCCATGCCCACTGCGATGCCGGTGGACCCGTTCACCAGGAGGTTGGGAAAGCGGGCGGGCAGGACCACCGGCTCCTGGCGCTCCCCGGAGTAGTTGTCCTGAAAGTTGACCGTGTCCTCGTCGATACCCTCAAGGAGGTGCATAGCCAGATGCTCGAGGCGGCACTCCGTGTAGCGCATGGCCGCCGGTGGGTCGTCCACCGTGCCGAAGTTGCCCTGGGGCTCGATGAGCCCGTAGCGGGTGGCAAAGCTCTGTCCCATACGCACCAGGGCGTCGTAGATGGCCTCGTTGCCGTGAGGATGGAACCAGCCCATCACATCGCCGACCACCCGTGCACTCTTCCGGAAGGGGCTCCCGGGGCGGATGCCCGAGTCGTACATGGAGTAGAGAATGCGGCGGTGCACCGGCTTCAGCCCGTCCCTCACGTCGGGAAGGGCCCTGGCCACGATGACGGACATCGCGTATTCCAGGAACGAGTTCTTCACCTCACTCTCGATGTCGATAAGGCGCACGTTGTCCCGGCCGTTGTTCTCTGTCGAGGTCATGGCGTCAGATGTCCAGGAAGCGCACGTCGCGGGCGTTTCTCTGAATGAAGGTGCGCCTTGCCTCGACGTCGTCCCCCATGAGCGTGGCAAAGATATCGTCGGCCACCCCGGCGTCATCGAGCCCTACCTGCAGCAGCACCCGGGCGTCGGGATCCATAGTGGTCTCCCACAACTGCCCCGCGTTCATCTCGCCCAGGCCCTTGTAGCGCTGAAGAACGGGCCGCTTGCCGTCGAGGCCGGCGGTTATCTCCTCCAGTTGGCGATCGGAGTAGGCATATACCGCCTCCTTGCCCGCCTTGACCAGGTACAGGGGCGGCTGGGCTATGTACACGAAACCCGCCTCGATGAGCGCCCTCATGTGGCGGAAGAAGAATGTCAGCAGCAGGGTGCGGATGTGGGCGCCGTCGACGTCGGCGTCGGTCAGGATCACCACCTTGTGGTAGCGGGCCCGCTCGAGGTTGAAATCGTCGCCGATCCCGGTTCCCACCGCGGTGATCAACGCCTGAATCTCGTTGTTCTGCAACACCCGCGTGAGGCGGGCCTTCTCGACATTGATGATCTTGCCCCGGATGGGAAGGATGGCCTGAAACTCGCTGTTGCGCGCCTGCTTGGCCGAGCCGCCGGCCGAGTCGCCTTCCACGATGAACAGCTCGCTGACCTGCGGGTCGCGTGTGGAACAGTCGGCCAGCTTCCCCGGCAGCCCGGTGGACTCAAGCAGGCTCTTACGCCGGGTGAGATCCCGGGCGGCGCGAGCCGCCAGCCGGGCCCGGGCGGCCGTTGTACACTTGTCGATGATCGCCCGGCCCTCTCCCGGATGCCGACTGAGCCACTCGGGGAGCAGCCGGTTCAGCGCCACCTCAACAAAAGACCTCACCTCGGTGTTGCCGAGCTTGGTCTTGGTCTGACCCTCGAATTGGGGATGCCGCACCCGCACCGCCACCACCGCGGTTAGCCCTTCCCGGATGTCCTCGCCCGCCAGGTTCTCGTCCTTCTCCTTGAGCAGGCCCCGGTCCCGAGCGAACTCGTTGACCGCACGGGTCAGGGCCTTGCGAAACCCCTCTTCGTGTGTACCGCCCTCGTGCGTGTTGATGTTGTTTGCAAAAGTCAGCACCGTCTCGGTGAACCCCGCGTTCCACTGCAGCGCCACATCGACCTCGACGTCGTCGCCCACCTCTTCGAGGCTGATGATGTGAGGGTGCAGCGGCTCGCGCTTGGCATTCAGGTGTTTCACGAAGTCGACCAGGCCGCCCGTGTAGCGGAACGAGTCGCGTGCTCCCTCTCCGCGCTCATCGACCAGCACGATCTCGAGCCCCTTGTTGAGAAAGGCCATCTCGCGCAGGCGGGCCGCCACCGTCTCGTAGTTGAACTCGGTGGTCTCGCTGAAGATCTCGGATGCCGGCCAGAAGGTGATCGTGGTACCCGAGCGGCGCGTGGGCTTTCCCTTTGCCACCTTGCCGGTGGGAACACCCATTTCGAAGGTCTGGCTCCACACGGAACCATCGCGCGCCACCTCGACCCGTAGTTCCTTCGACAATGCGTTGACCACCGACACCCCTACCCCGTGCAGGCCGCCGGAGACTGTGTAAGCCCCGGAATCGAACTTGCCCCCGGCATGCAACCGGGTGAGGACGGTGGTCAGCGCCGACTGCCGTGTCCGCGCATGTGTGCCCACGGGTATGCCCCGACCGTCGTCCTTGACCCTCACTCCCCCATCGGCCAGGAGGGTGACCTCTATGTGAGAGCAGAAGCCTCCCATGGCTTCATCGACCGCGTTGTCGACAACCTCCCAGATAAGGTGATGGAGGCCCCGCGGACCCGTGCTGCCGATGTACATAGCCGGCCGTCGGCGCACTGCCTCAAGGCCCTCGAGGACCTGAATATCCTTCGCGTCGTACGACCCATTAGCGCGTTGCGTGACCACAAACCTCCTAATGGACGGGACGAACCGGCCGGTCGGCGGCGGAACCGCGGCCCCACGGAGGACCGATCTGCCCGCTCTCCTACAGTGTGGTAAGTATAGCCGCCGGGTGGGTCACAAACTGCCCTCCCCCTCCACAAAAGCCCTAGTCAGTGGCGCTTTTTGGGACTGCCCAGGCGGATGTGCACCGACTCGACCAGGCGGGCCCCGAGAGCCTTCTCGAGCCGATCGAGCAGTTGAGCCGACTGGTACCTGAGAAGGCTCGCGGCGGTCCCATCGGCCACTTCCAGCGTCAGCTCGCCACGGTGCAGCCCGGCCGGGCGCGCGCGCGAAGCCCAGGGCTCTCCGGCTAACCCGGCCCACTCCCTCACCAACCTCTCCATCACGTCGGTGGCCGGCAAACCCAGGCGGCGCAGCACCTCATCCAGGCCCTCACCTATCTGCTCGAGTTCACTCATGCCCCCACCTGAGCGATCCGTCCCGGAGCCACCAGCCACGACATCCCTGCGACGGGCACATCCTCGCGGTGGGTGGAGGAGATAAACACTTGCCCGCCCGGCAGACGCTCCACCAGCCGGGCACGCCGCGACGCATCCAACTCGGAGAAGACGTCGTCGAGCACCAGCACCGGCGCCCATCGCCGGCGCTCCGTAAGCAGGTCGAAGGCGGCCACTCGCAGCGCCAGCGCCACCGTGCGCTGTTCACCCTGGCTCGCCCGTGTGCGCAGGTCGCGGCCCTCCAGGAACAGCCCTATCTCATCACGGTGGGGTCCCACCGTGGTGGTGCGCCGATCCAGGTCCTCCGACCGCGCATCTCTCAGAGCCAGGGCCAGGCCCTCCGCCAGCGCTGCCGCAGACGACTCCTTGTCCAGCCCACCGAGCCCGGCTGCCGCGTAGGACCACTGGATGCTCTCCCCCGCCTCTCCCACCTCCCGCGAGAATGACTCCACGCTGGGGCCCACCGCCCCCAGGGCGTCCAGTCGGCGTCGGACCACCGCCGCACCCAATACACAAAGCCTCTCATCCCACACGGCCAGAGTGGCAGGCGCGGCAGCACGCCCTTCCCGCCGGAGCAGGGCATTTCGCTGCCGCAGAGCGCGCTCATATTCCCGCTGGTCCGCGGCAGCGGCTGGCCACAACTGGACCGCAAGGTCATCGACATACTCGCGCCGATAGACCGGGCCCCTCTTCACAAGATCTAGATCGTCGGGCAGAAAGGCCACCAAAGCCACTCTCTCTGCGACTTCCGCGCGGCCGGAAGAGCGCTTGCCGTCTATCAGCACTCGTTGCCGGCCGCGGCCGGGAATCTCGAGTCCCACCTCAAGGGTCCCTGCCTCGCCCGTGAACTGCCCCCGGACCACCGCGGCCCCTTCCCCCGTCCGGATCACAGCCGCGTCGGGCGCTCGCCGGAAGGATCGCAAGGTGGCCAGAAAACCAATCCCCTCCAACACGCTGCTCTTGCCGCTCCCGTTGCCCCCCAGAAGTACGTTGATCTCGGGCCCGGGAGTGAACTCCACCCTGGGATGACAACGAAAGTCGATCAGCTGCAGCCAGGACAGAAACATGGGCGCCCTACAGGCGTACGGGCATCAGCAGGTAGAGGTAGTCCTCACCCTCGGCCCCCCGGATGACACCCGGCTTGAGTGGGTCGATAACGTCGAGGACAACTCGATCTTCCTGCACGGCGGCCACCCCATCGTTGAGATATCGGCTGTTGAACGCGATGGTCATGTCATCGCCCTCATACTCCGCCGGCACGTGCTCGGTTTCTCCCCCGACATCCTGGCGGCTCACGCTAAGTTCCAGTCCCCCGGCCTCCAACTGCAGCCGGATCGGGATGTGATCCTCGGCCACCAGTGCTGCCCGGTCGATGGCCTGCAGCAGGCCATCCCGGTCTACTGTGAGCCGGTTCGGATAGCTCGACGGCAGGAGTTGCCGGTAATTCGGGAACGTCCCTTCAATCAACCTGACTGTCAGCACTCCCTGGCTGGAGGCAAACGTTGCTTCCCGGCTGCCCAGCCCCACGTGCATCACCTTGGCCCCCACGGTGCGCGCCAACTCCCGCAAAGCCCTTACCGGAACCAGCGCGCTCACCGCCGACCGCACAGCCGGGAGATCTCGCAAGGCCAGCCGATATGAATCAGTGGCCACGAGTCGGAGCGCGCCATCGGCTGCCTCGAACAACACACCCGTCAGCACGGGCCGGGCGTCATCGTGAGACGCCGCTACCGCGACCTGGCTGAGTGCAGTCAACAGATCATCTCCGTCCACCTCGATCCCATCGTCGAGGGCCGGGTCCGCCACCACCGGAAAATCATCTACCGCCAATTCGCGGAAGCGAAACCGCGGACCTCCTCCGCTGAGCTCCACCTCTCCATCCGCGGCCGCCAACACGACCGCCCCCGGCGGCAGCTTCCGAGCAGCCTCAGTAATCAGTCGCGCGGGCACAACCGTCCGTCCCTCCTCCAGCACCTCCACCTCGAGCTCCGTCCGCACCGCCATATCAAGATCGGTGCCCAAGACCTGCATGCGCTGCCCCACGACAGTCACCAGCAGTCCCTGCAAGATCGGCAGCGGTGATCTCGGGCTGACCGCCCGCGCCGCCCGGCCCAGCACGTCTACCAGGTCATCGCGTTCTGCTCTTATCCGCACAGGCTGAGTCCTTCTGCTACGACTAGTTCTCTATGCATCGAAACCCTAGTGGTTGTAGTAGGGGTTGGGGATTGGGGATATCCGACTGTCTGCCCAGGTGAAAGGCATGGTAGAAGTCCCCAGAGGCGGGGAGAACCCCGGCACCTGTCCCCAGGGGTCCTGGCCGGAGAGTGTCGGTGTGGGGAGAACATCTCATGATGTCCGCAGGCTTTGCAACAGGGCGGTCACCCGGTCGAAGAGACCCCGGTCCGTCTGAATAAGACGCTGTACCGTGTTGATGCCGTGCAACACCGTGGTGTGATCGCGGCTTCCGAATAGCAGCCCTATCTTCGGAAGGGACAAGTCGGTGAGTTGTCGGCACAGGTACATCGCCACCTGGCGTGCGCGGGCTAGCGGCTGCCGCCGGCTTGGACTCTCCATTTCCACAATAGTCACGTCAAAGGCAGCCGCAGTTGCGCTCAGGATTCGCCCCGGGGTGATGGGTGTGCGGGCCGGGCTCGGTCCCAGATCTTGCAGCACATCGGCCGCCATTTCCAGGTCGATGCTC
>CAZJRF010000016.1:7712-25243 GCA_964548475.1 uncultured Acidimicrobiia bacterium | reverse complement strand
TGTCCAGGGTGAGCGAGGTGACCCGGCGGTCGCGCAGCGTGCGGATCATGTCGTGGTTCACCGGGGCGGCCGGGTGCAGAAAGGTCACCAGGATCGCCCCCTCCCGGATCATGTCGGCCTCATGTCGGCCCAGAGCCTCGTTGAAATGGGGCTGCTTGACCTTGATGACCACGTCCGACTCGGCGAACAATTGAATCGCGTCGGGCACGAGGCGGGCCCCGGCGGCCGCGTAGCGCTCATCGGCGACGAAGGCGCCCTCGCCGGCCGAAGCCTCAACGAGCACCTCGAAGCCCATCTTGACGTACTCGGCCACCGACTCGGGGAGGGCCGCCACCCGGTTCTCGTTCTCCAGCGTCTCCTTGGGCACTCCCAGCTTCATCGGCAACCTCCCGCGCGGATAGGGTCGGGCCCCCGGCGAGCGCCGTGCCCGCGCCGCACGGCCGGGGTGCGGCCGGGCCCGGGAGGGCCCGGCCGGTAGATCTTCCCTACAGCCTGGCACGCCGGGGCCGCGCCCGCCAGGGGCCGTCGGTCCCTGCCGCTCCGGGACCGGCCGGGATCCCCGGGGCCGATGGCCCTGGCCGAAGGCGGGACGGCTGCCTAGGCTCGGAGGCGTCCAGCCCGGGAGGTGACTTGCTCGATCGAACCACCGTCGAGCGCCTGCGCAGCATCGACACCGCCGGCCATCCCGTCGTTTCGGTCTATCTGGGCCTCGGCCCCGATCGCGACCAGCCGAGGGGGATTACCACCCGGCTGAAGGCGCTGGTTCACCCGCTGCGAGAGGCGGCCGGGGGAGAGGATGCTCGCGCCCTTCGGCAGGACCTGGAAGGGGTGGTGGCGCTGGCCGACCGGATCGGAGCCGATCCCGGCCGGGGCGCGGCCCTCTTTGTCTGCTCGGCGGCGGGCCTGGCCGAGCACGTGAGCCTGCCCGCCCCGGTGCGGGACCGGGCGGTCGTCGATAGCAGCCCGTATCTGGGCCCCCTGGAGGCGATGCTGGCCCACTTCCGCCGCTACTGCGCGGTGGTCATCGACCGCCGGCTGGCCTCCATCTACCGCTTCCACATGGGGGCGCTGGAGTCCTGGGAAGTCATGGGCGAGGAGGAGATCCGCAAGGACAACTACGGCGGCTTTGCTGGCTGGGCCGAGCAACGGGTGCGCGCCCGCGCCGGGGTGGTGGCCCGCCGCCTCTTCCGCCGGGCGGCGGCCCGCCTGGCCGAGCTTCACCGGGCCGATGAGTACGACCTGCTGGCCGTCGGGGGCCACCCCGGCAATGTGAACGGCCTGGTGGCGGAGCTGCCCCCCGACCTGCAGAGTTCCCTGGCGGGCACCTTTGCGGTCGATCCCCACACTGCTACTCCCGTCGAGATCCGGGACCACTGCCGCACCCTGGCCGAGGAGCACGACCGGGAGACCGACCTGCGCCTGGTCGAAGAGCTCATGGAAGCGGCCGGCGCCCGGGGCCGGGCGGTGCTGGGCCTGGGCCGGGTCCTCGACGCCGCCAACCAGCAGGCCATCGACCTGCTCCTGCTCGACGCCGGCGACGCGGTGCCGGGGGTGGCGTGCCCCGGCTGCGGTTGGCTGGCCCGGGCGGGCGAGGCCTGCCCCGCTTGCGGCACGCCGACCCGCCGGGTGGCCGACCTGTTCGATGCCGCCGCCGAGGCCACGCGCGCCCGGGGAGGGTCGGTGCGCTATGTGCTGGCCGAGACGACCCTCCGCCACTCCGAGGCGGGGGCCATGACCCGCTTCTCGGTGGCGGTCATCGGCGACTGAAGCCGGCCGGCCGGGGCGGGGTGGGCCGGGGCGCCCGGGCTATCGTGGCCGCGCCCGAACGGGAGGTGAACCCTGTCTGCCGCTGCGCTGGTGCTCGCCGCCGGCGGCTCGCGCCGCCTGGGCCGCCCCAAGCAGCTGCTCGCCTGGAGCGGGCGGCCCCTGCTGGAGCAGGTGGTGGCGGTGGTCTGCCGCTGGCCGGCCGCGCCGGTGGTGGTGGTACTGGGGGCGCACGCCGAAGAGATCCTGGACCGGGCAGACCTGGGCGAGGCGTCGGTGGTGATCAACCCGGAGTGGGAGGAGGGCATCGCCGCGTCGCTTCGGGTCGGCTTCGACTGGCTGGCCAGGGAAGGCTCGGCCGAGTGGGCTTTCGTGGCGCTGGGCGACCAGCCGCGAGTGCCGGAAGAGGTGCCCTCTGCGCTCCTGGCCGCGGCTGAGGAGTTCGGCCGGCCGGCCGTCGTGCCGGTGTACCGCTACCAGCGGGGGAACCCGGTGTTGGTGGGGCGCCGCTTGTGGGCCCGGATGATGAGCCTGCAGGGTGATGCCGGCGCGGCCGCCCTGCTACGGGCTCACCCGCCGTGGGTGCACGAGGTCCGCTTCGATCATCCGATGCCCGCCGACTTGGACTTTCCCGCCGACATCCAGGATTTTCCTTAGGGGGCGCCGGGGGGGCCGAGCGGGGTTCCTGCCCGCCGGTTGCGCCGGTCGCGGCGCTCACCGCGGTGAGTATCCTGCAGTTGCCGCCAGGTGCAGATGGGAGCGCGGCGGCGCGAGTGTGGGAAAGGAGCACCATGGCGTCTATCGATGCGATTGAGGGAATCGGGGTTAAGAGCGCCACCACCCTCCGCAAAGCCCGTATCCGGACCACCGAGGCACTGCTCAAGGCCGGGGCCACCCGCAAGGGGCGCAAGGGATTGGCGGCGGCGACCGGCTTCAGCGAGCACATGATCCTGGAGTGGGTGAACCGGGCCGACCTGTTCCGCGTCAAGGGCGTGGGGGAGGAGTACTCCGACCTTCTCGAGGCGGCCGGGGTGGACACGGTCAAGGAGTTGCGTACCCGCAACCCGGGCAGCCTGCTGGCCAAGATGACCGAGGTGAACGAGAAGAAGCGCCTGGTGCGACGTTTGCCCACCGAGTCGATGGTGACCCGCTGGGTCGGTCATGCCAAAGAGCTGCCTCCCGTGCTGGAGTACTAGGCAGAAGACCTTCCTTGAGGGGCCCCTACGCGGGGCCCCTCACTCGTGCCGGGGTCGGGCGGCGTCCTGATGAGGCACTCCGGCTGAAGGACTATCGTCGTCCCGGGCTGAGCCCGAGAAAGACGGCATGGCGACACGCAAGAATGGAGACGACTCGTTGATCATCGTGATGCGCCCCGACGCGGCACCGGGCGACCTGGACCAGGTAATGCAGCGCCTGCGCGACATCGGGGCCGAGGCCCACGTCTCGGTGGGGCAGCGCCGCACGGTGGTGGGAGCTATCGGCGACCGGACCCACATCCAGCAGTTGCCCTGGGAGGCCTTCCCCGGGGTGGAACGGGTGGTCCCGGTGCTCACCTCCTACAAGTTCGTCAGCCGGGATTTCCAGCCGGACGACTCGGTGGTGGAGGTGGGCGGGGTCCCCATCGGTTCTGGTGCCTTCACGGTGATTGCCGGCCCCTGCGCGGTGGAGAGCCGGGACCAGCTCTTCGGTGCCGCGGCGGCGGTGAAGGCCGCCGGGGCCTCCATCTTGCGCGGCGACGCCTTCAAGCCCCGCACGTCGCCTTACGCCTTCCAGGGGCTGGGCAGGGAGGGCCTCGATCTGCTCGCCGAGGCCCGGGAGCGCTTCGGGCTCCCCTTTGTGGCCGAGGTGCTCGATCCCCGGCATGTGGAGCTGATCGCCGGCTACGCGGACCTCATCCGCATCGGCACCCGCAACATGTACAACTTCACCCTGCTGGCCGAGCTGGGCCGCCAGCCCAAGCCGGTTATGCTCAAACGGGGCTTCACCGCCACTATCGACGAGTGGCTGAACGCCGCCGAGTACATCTACAAAGAGGGCAACCACCAGATAGTGCTCTGCGAGCGGGGCATCCGCACCTTTGAGACCCAGACGCGCAACACCCTGGACATCTCGGCGGTGCCGGTGGTACAAGCCCTCTCCCATCTGCCCGTGATGGTCGATCCGTCACACTCGGGGGGCCGCCGCTGGCTGGTGTCTCCTCTGACTCTGGCCGCCGTGGCGGTAGGAGCCGCCGGGGTCATCATCGATGTGCATCCCGCCCCGGAGACCGCCCTGGTGGACGGCCCGCAGGCCATCCTCCCCGCCGAGTTTGCCGATCTCATGGGCCAGGTGCGGGCGGTGGCCGCGGCGCTGCGTCGCTGAACTCGGGCGGCGCGAAGCTCAGCCGCCGGACCGCTCCTCACCGTAGAAGACCCGCTCGAAGGCGCGGCGGCTGCGGCGAGTGACCCGCCGATAGTCCTCCCGCAAGGCGGCGCGGGGGGCGCTCTCGTAGCCGAGCGATCGGGCGAGCCGGGTCACCTGGGCCGGGTCGGTGGACAGCGAGTCGCGTGGCCGGCCGGCCTGCAGGAACAGCCGGTTACGCAGGAGGCTGCACAGGCGATAGGCGGCCTGCCAGGCGGCGGAGTCGGCGCCGGCGACGAGCCCGGCCTCTTCCAGGGCGGCCAGGGCGGCCAGGGTGCCCGGTTCACGAAGAGAGGGATGCCGGTGGCCGTGGCGCAGTTGGAGCAACTGCACCACCCACTCCACGTCGGACATGGCCCCGCGGCCCAGCTTGGTGTGGAAGTGAGCATCCTCGTGGGCGGGTATCCGTTCCCGCTCCACCCGGGCCTTCAGGTGCCGCACCGCACGTTCCTCCTCGGCCGAGAAGTGCGGGCGGTACACCCATCGTCGGGCGGCTTGCAGGAACTGCTCTCCCAGTTCGGCATCGCCGGCGGCGAACCGGGCGCGTAGCAGGGCCTGGCGCTCCCAGGGCTCCGCCCAGCGCTCCCAGTAGCCGACGTAGGCGTCGAGAGAGCGGGCCGGGGCGCCGCCGCGGCCCTCGGGGCGCAGGCCCAGGTCGAGGGCGAGGCTCTCTCCCAACGGCCCGCCCGGCCCCAGAGCGGCCAGCAACGCCTCCACCACTCGCCGGGCGGCGGACGCGTCCTCCCCGGCCTCTCCGGCGGGACGGTAGACGACCAGGGCGTCGAGGTCCGACGGGTAGTTGAGCTCGCGGCCTCCCCACTTTCCCACGGCAATCACCGCCAGGGGCGGCGGGGGTGGGCCTCCGGCCTCCGCCCGGTGCCGGGCCGCCCCGAGGGCCGCCTCGACCAGGGCGTCGGCCAGGTCGCTGAGTTGCCCTCCCACGGTGGCCTCGTCGGCGCCGCCCACCAGGTCGCGGGCGGCGATCCACAGCAGGTGGGCCTCGAGAAAGCGGTGCAGCCCGGAGACGACTTCGTCCCACCCGGGGCGTACCGACAGGCGGAGCCCGGCCTCGGCCGATAGGGCGGCCCGGCCGGGGAAGGCGGCCAGCGCCTGGTCGTTGCCCAGGCGGCTGAGGGCGGGGGGGAGGCGGTCGAGCAGCCGGCCCAGCAGACGGCTGGTCCCCAACAGGCGGCAGAGGCGCTCGGCGGCCACTGGATTGTCGCGTACCGCGGCCACCAGCTCGGCGTTGTCCTCCCCGGAGGTGACCAGCAGCCGCAGCTGGTCCAGCCCCAGGTCGGGGTCGGGGGCCTCGGAGAGCCATCCCATCATCAACGGCAGCAGCTGCTGCATGAGCCGGCTGCGGCGAGAGAGACCGGCGGTGAGCTCCTCGAAGGCCCGCCGGGCGCCGTCGGCATCCTGGAAGCCGAGGGCGGCCAGCTGGCGGACGGCCCCGGCAGTGGTGAGCCCGGTGGCCGGCGAGGCCGCGAAGGCCTCCAGCAGGGGGCGGTAGAACAGGCGCTGGTGGATGGCCCGCACTGCCGCCTGGCGCTCGACAAGGGCGGCCTCGAAGCGTTCCCGGGCGGTCCCGGCGGCGTCGTCCCGGTAGCCCATTCCCTTGGCGAGTCGTTCACGGCCGGCCGGATCCCGGGGCACCTGGTGGGTGCGCCGCAAGTCGGCCAGCTGCAGGCGGTGCTCCGCCGTCCGCAGCCAGGTGTAAGCCCCAGTCAGATCGCCGGCATCGTCGGGGCGCACGTAGCCGGCTTCCCCCAGAGCGTACAGGGCCTCCAGGGTGTTGGCGCTGCGGATGGCGGGGTCGGGTCGCCCGTGCACCAACTGCAGCAACTGGACGGCGAACTCGATGTCGCGGATTCCGCCCACTCCCCGCTTGATCTCCCCGGCACCGCCCCGAGCGGCGATGACCTCGGTTCGTCCCTTCATGGCGCGTATCTCGCGGACGGCATCGGGAGCCAGCGTCTCGGGATACACCAGCGGGGCGGCCGCCTCCAGGAAGGAGCGGCCCGGAGCTTCATCGCCGGCGGCAGGGCGTGCCTTGATGAGTGCCTGCAGCTCCCAGGGCCGGGCCCAGCGCTCCCAGTAAGCCCGGTAGGAGCCCACGGTACGGGCCAGGGGGCCGGCCCGCCCCTCGGGGCGCAGGTCGGGATCCACGCGAAAGGCGGCTCCGTCGGGGGCCGGCGCCCCCAGCAGGGAGAGAAAGGCCTCGGCCAGGCGGCGGGCCCGCCGCCCGGCGGCCTCGGGGCTCTCGCCCTCGGGGGTGGCGTAGACGAACAGCAGATCCACGTCCGACGCGTAGTTCAACTCGCGCCCGCCCCACTTGCCCATCGCCACGACGGTGAACGGAAGGGTGTCCCCGCCGCAGGCGAGACGCGCCGCCGCCAGGGCGGCCTCCGCCGCCTCGTCGGCCGCCGCACTCAGCGCTTCTCCCACTCCCGGAAGTTCCAGGCGGCCGGTGAGGTCGGCCACGGCCACGGCCAGCAGGCGCTCGCCTACCCGGCGGCGCAGGGCAGCCTGGTCTGCTCGGCGCTCCCCCGTGGGAGGGGCGAGGACGGGGGGCGGCAGGCCCAACAGCGCCCGGCGCAGGGCGTCGGGTTGGGCCGCCCCCAGCCGGGAGAGGGCCCGGCTCGTCCCCGCCAGGGCGACCAGGCCGCCTCCCACGGCCGGGTCGGCCAGCGCGTGGTCTGCCAGAGCGGGGTCGGCAGCCAGCAGGTCGGCCAATCGGGGGAGGGCCCCCTCGGGATCGGGTCCCCGTCCCAGTTCGCCCAGCAGGGCAGCGGCGGCGGCCGATGGGCCGGTGTTGCCGAGCCACCCGGTTGACTCCAGGGCCGGGCGCAGGTGCGGCGCCGCCCACCAGCGAGAGTCTCCCTCGGGCATGTTGGAAGGGTAGGGATTGGTGAGGCGGATGGCGCCATCGCCGAATAGTGGATTGCCGCCGCGGGAGGAAGAAGCCCCGGTCGGGCCGCCTCCCTCCACTCCGGCAACCCGGCCCGCTTCGGCCGGACGCCGGGGGCCGCTTCACCGGCCCGTCGGTGCTTGAGGTCCCAGGCCGGGAGGCCTCGGCCGAGACCGTCTGCCACCACTCGCCGTCCCTCCGTTGGCCCTTAGCGTCCGCCGACGGGTCGGTGTCGGCCGTTAACCTCTCCTCCCATGCGGGTGCTCATCGACGGTGTGGAGACTCCCGAGGCGGAGGCTGCGGTCTCGATCTTCGACTGGGGCCTCCAACGCGGCTTCGGCTGTTTCGAGGTGGTGCGGGCCTACGAAGGCCGGCCGTTCCGCCTCGCCGCCCATCTGGACCGCCTCGCGAACAGCGCGGCGGCGCTCGGGCTGGCGGTGCCCCCACGGGATTCGTTGGAGGAGTGGGTGCGCTCCGTCGCCCGGGCCGGCGGAGAATGCCAGGTGCGGGTGATGCTCACCGGCGGCGGGCGGGACCCGCTCGTCCCGGTGGCCGGACGCACGGTGGTGGTGTGGGAGCCGGTCCCCGACGTGCCCTCCCGGCTGCGCCTGCTGCCCGTGGAGGCGCCCTGGCACCCCGCCACCGACCGCTCTCCGTTCTACGCGGTGAAGTGGCTGTCCTACGCGGCCAACATGGCCAGCACCGACCGGGCCCGGAGCGAGGGATACGACGACGCCCTGCTGCTCTCCTCCGACGGTCTGGTGCTGGAAGGTCCCACCTTCTCGGTGGCCTGGATTGCCCAGGGCCGTCTGGAGACCCCGGCCCTATCGCTGGGCATCCTGCCCTCCATCACCCGGGAAACGGTGCTGGCCGAGGCGGCGGGACGGGCGGGGCTGTCGGTGGTGGAAGGAGCCTTCCCCCTGGGGCGCCTTCTCGAGGCGGAGGAGGCGGTGGCCCTCTCCACGGTCAAGGAGGTACGCCCCATCGAGGCGGTGGGTGATAGGTCCGTGCCGGCCGGAGAGGCGGGACGGCGCCTGGCCGCGACCTTCCGGGCCATCGTGGCCGAGGAAGTCGGCTAGCCGGTGGGCGGGCATCTGCGAGTGGTGGCGGCCATGGATGATCTCTACCGGCGGGCCGCTGCCGAGCCGGCCGCAGTGGGCGACGAGATGCTGGCCGGCTGGCTGGAGGAGGTGCTCGGTGCCTTGCCCCCGCCGGTAGACAAGGAGCTGGCCCGCCAGGTGCGCCGGGCGGCCCGGCTGGCCGGCCGCCTCGGCCGCTACTGGTCCGACCCCGATCGTGCCTCCCACCGTCCGGCCGACTGGCGCCAGGGGGTCGACGCTGCGCTGGGCAGCCGCGGCTGGGAGCCTTCGCTCGAAGTGGCTCGCCTGGGCCTGGAGGGAGAGCCCTCGCCGGCCCTCTTTGAGGAGGTGCGCCGCCGCTGGCCTCAGGTGCACTTCGCCCCCTGGATGGAGGGGGTGGCCTACGACGACTGGCGGCGGGAGCGGTAGAGGCGAGGGCTCCCGGCACGGTGTCGAAGTAGGCGGCACGTCGTTGAGCTGGGCATTTGGGCTGAGAGGACCGCCCATTGCGCCCACACCCCACGAAGCATGCGGTAGCGTGACACCCGGGAGCCGAAGACGGGAGACCCGGTGGCGCTGGTCGAATGCCCCGAGTGCGGGGGGCAAGTCTCCACCCTCGCCGCCGCTTGTCCCCACTGCGGGTTCCCCGTTTCGGGGACGGGGGGGGAGACCCAGCGGCGGCCGCGCGGGCCCTCCCGGTGGACCGACCCCGGCTTCTGGGTGATCGTGATCGGGTTGGCGGCGGTGATCGCTGTCAGCATCCTCCTGCTGCGCCAGGCCGCCCGGCAGGACGAGAGCGACTCCACCAGTCCGGCTACCACCAGCCAAGCGGTGATGTTCGTGCCGGCGGACGGGGGTTGGGGAGTAGCCGCCGCCTGAGCCCCTTGCCCGAGAGGCAAGACCCCGGCTCAGAGCAGCCCGGTGGCGATGGCCAGGAACCCTCCGAAGCCGACCAGGTCGGTGATCATCGTCATGAAGATGTTCGAGGCCAGGGCCGGGTCCTTCCCCAGCTTGTCCAGGATGATGGGAATGCCGCTTCCCACCAGGTTGGCCACCACCAGGTTGATCAGGGCGGCCAGGGCGATGACCAGGCCGATGCCGGCCTGGTGGGTGAAGAGGGCGGCGATGGTCCCGGAGATGACGCCGACGGCGATGCCGTTGAGCAGGCCGACGATCCCCGAGCGCAGCATCACCCACCGCACCCAGTGGACGGGGATGGAATCCACCGCCAGGGCCCGGATCACCACCGCCTGGCTCTGAGCCCCGCTGTTGCCCCCCACCGAGGCCACCACCGGCATGTAGGCGGCGAGTACCGCCAGGCGGCTGATGATCGGTTCGAACTGGCTGACCACCGCTGCTACCAGGAAGGCGCTGGCCAGGTTCACCGCCGTCCAGGGAAGGCGGCTGCGCACCGAATGGCCCACGGAGGTGTAGATGGTCTCCCCCTTGCCGGCGCCCACCATGGTGGCGATGTCCTCGGTGGCCTCGATCTGGATCTCTTCGATGACGTCGTCGACCGTGACCATGCCGAGCAGCATCGCCCGGTGGTCCACGACGGGGACGGCCAGCAGGTTGTAACGCTGCACCAGGTCGGCGACGTCGGCCCGGTCGGTCTCCGGGCGCACCGCCACCGGGTTGGGGACCATGACCTCATCCAGGGCGGTACCGGGGCGTGCGAACACCAGCTCCCGGAAGGAGACGACGCCGACCAGGCGCCCCTCCGGATCCACCACGTACACATAGGAGAGATACTCCAGATGCTCGTGCAAGCGGCGGAGGGCCTCGATGGCCTCGCCGGCGCTGAGCGCGGCGGGGAGGGTGGCCGGCTCGGTACTCATCAGGCCTCCGGCCGAGTCGGGCGGGTAGGCGAGCAGCTGGAGGATCTCCTCCGCCTTCTCCTCGGCCATCTCCTGGAGCAGGGCGCGCCGGGCCGCCGGCTCCAGTTCGGCGATGATGTCGGCGGCCTCGTCGGGCGGGAGCTCTTCCAAGATGTCGGCGGCCGCCGCCTGGCCCATCTCCTCCAGGATGTCGGCGGCGGCCTCGTCATGCATCTCCTCGAGGACCTCGGCGGCGGCCCCAGCCTCGAGCCCGGAGACCAGGTCGGCGGCGGCCTCATCCTCAAGCGCCTCGAGGATGTCGGCCGCGTCGTGCGGGTCGGCTTCTACCAGGGAGGCCCAGTGGTCCGGGTGGGTGTCGAGGTACTCCTCGGCCTCGGTGGGGCGGCGCCGGGCCAGCCCTCGCAGGGCGAGGGCCATCTCTCGCGGCCGGAGCAGGCGCAACTTCATACCGGGGGGATTCAAGCACCGCCCGGCCCACATGGGCGCTGGGGGAGAAGGCCGGGGAAGAAGATCGGCCCGGAGCTTGCGCTCCGGGCCGATCCCGGTGGGTGTGCAGGCCCCCTAGGGGGGCGAGGGGGCCTGCGGGTGGGGCGCCACGAGGGCACCGATCCGGATAGTAGCCGGTTCTGGGGCCGGGCCAAATCCCGATGGGGGTGGGTGCCGGATGGAGGCGGGGCTGGGTGGTAAGCGCTTGCCGGGCGGCGCCGGCCCAGCCGCCTCTAGGCTGGCGCCGTGGCTGTGGGCCGCACGCTGGGCCGGGTAGCCGGGCTCTGGGCGCTTTGGCGCCTGGCGGGCCCGCGCCCGGCGCCCCTCTTCCCGGGGGTGCAGGAGCGCCCGGCGGCGCCCCCCGGCCGCACCGTGGTGGCCGGACGCCATGAGTTCTTCGTGAGGGAGGCGGGACCCGCCGATGCGCCGGGCGTGGTGCTCATCCACGGGTGGGCCTACGACTCGCTGGCCACCTGGCATGGGCTGCTGCTGTTGCTGGCCGGGCGGCTGCGGGTGACGGCCGTGGACCTGCGGGGGCACGGCAAGAGCGACCGGGTGCGCGAGCGCTTTGACGTGGACGACCTGGCCGACGACGTGGCCGCGGTGTTGAACGCGGTCGGTGCTGACCGGGTGGCCGTGGTGGGCTACTCCATGGGGGGCATGGTGGCCCAGGCCCTGGCCCGTCGGCACCCCGCTCGGGTGGAGCGCCTGGTGCTGGGCGCCACCGCGGCCCACCCCTGGCCGCGGCGCCCACTGGCCGTGGCGCTGATGGCCGCCCGGGCCGTCGCTCGCCTCGACCCCACTGCGCTTCCCCGCTTCCTTCACCGCTACCTGACGGCACGCGGGATTATCCCGCCCGAGCACTCGGCCTGGCTGTGGGAAGCTCTGCTCGACCGCGACATCGACCTGCACCACGAGGCCGGCTTTGCCATCGCCCGCTTCGACGCGCGGCCCTGGGTGGGCAGGCTACAGGTGCCGGTGCTGTGCCTGATCCCCGCCCGGGACCAGTTGATCCCTCCCGCTCGGCAACGGGCCACCGCCGCGCTGATACCCGGCGCCCGGGTGGTGGAGATCGAGGGGGCCCGCCACGAGGCCATCTTCACCCACCCCCGGGAGATGGCAGACGCGATCCTCTCTTTTCTGACCCCGGACGAGCCCGACCCGGCCGGGTGAGGCAGGGCCGGCTGCTCAGTCGATACCGTGCAGTTCGGCCTTGGCCGGGCGTCCCATGAGCCCCGCCGCCATGTCGGCCGGAGCCCGCTCCTCGTACAGGATGGCGCCGACCATGGCGGCGATGGGCATTTCGATGCCGTGGCGTTCGGCCAGGGCGAGCACCGCGGCGGTCGTCTTCACCCCTTCCGCCACCATCTGCATATCGGCCACTATTTCCTCAAGGGGCCGGCCCCGGCCCAGGGCCACTCCCACCCGGCGGTTGCGGCTGTGTGGGCTGATGCAGGTGGCCACCAGGTCCCCCATGCCGGCCAGGCCGGCGAAAGTGAGGGGCCGGCCACCCATGGCGACGCCCAGGCGGGTGAGCTCGGCCAGCGCCCGGGTCATGAGAGCGGCGGTGGAGTTGTCCCCGTAGCCGAGGCCGTGCGCCATGCCGGCGGCGATGGCCATCACGTTCTTGAGGGCCCCGGCGGCTTCGCACCCGATCACATCGGGGTTGGTGTAGACCCGCAGGGTGGGGCCCATGAAGAGCTCCTGGACGGCCAGGGCTCGCCGCTCGTCGCCCATGGCGGCCACGGTGGCGGCCGGCTGGCCGTCGGCGATCTCCCGGGCGAGGTTGGGGCCGGTGATCACCCCCACCCGGTCCGGATCGATGGCTGCCTCCTCGAGGATGATCTCGGTCATGCGCTGCAGGGTGCCCTGCTCGATGCCCTTGGTGACGCTGATCACCGGGGCCCCCGGCGGCAGGTAGGGCAGGGCGGCCCGTAGCACCTCGCGGAAGCCGTGGGAGGGCACGGCCATCACCACTGCCTCGGCGCCCTCCAGCGTCTCGGCCAGGTCGCCGGTGCACCGGACCCCGGGGGGCAAGGGGTAGCCGGGCAGGTAAACGGAGTTCTCCCGGGTCTCCCGGACGGCGGCCACCACCTCGGGCTCGCGGGCCCAGAGGCGCACGGTGGCGCGCCGGGCGGCCAGGCGGGCCAGCGCGGTGCCCCAGGACCCGGCTCCGATCACTGCTACCCGCACGCCGCCTCCTTCCGTTGCAGCCAACCGTAACCGCCCGGCCGGAGTGAGAGCGACCGCGGTCCTTGCTTTTCGCGTTGCTGTGGATGAGTCTGTGTCACGCGTGGCCGCCGCAGATCATCCTCGCACCTTCGTGCTCGACACCTGCGTGTTGCTGGCCGACCCCACCGCGCCGTTGCGATTCGAGGAGCACGGGGTGGTGATCCCGCTGGTGGTCGTCGAGGAGCTCGATCGCCAGAAAGGCCGTATGGACGAGGTGGGGGCCAATGCCCGCCGGGCGATCCGCTTCCTGGAAGAGCTCGGCGCCTCCCGGCCCGGCGGCCTGAGGGAGGCCATCGGCCTGCCCTCGGGGGGGACCCTGCGCATCGAGCCCAACGGCATCGCCTCCGAGCGCCTCCCCGAGATCCTGGACCCGCGCACTCCCGACCACCGGATGCTCTCCACCTGCCTGAGCCTGACCGACCACGGGGATCGCACGGTGCTGGTCACCAAGGATGCCGCCTTGCGCATCAAGGGGGCGCAACTGGGGGTGACGGTGCAGGACTACCGGGCCGACACGGTCACGGTGGACGAGTCGTACTCGGGGGTGAGAGAGCTGGCGGTGGGGCCGGACGTGATCGATCGCCTCTACGCCGACGGCAAGGCGGAGTTGCCCGGCGCGGATGTGCACGTCAACGAGTTCGTGGTGCTCAAGGCGGGCCCTTCCCACTCGGCCCTGGGCCAGGTGGCGCAGGACCGGCCGGTGCCGGTGGTGGTGCGGATTCCCGGATCGCGCCGCGCTTTTGGGATCGAATCCAAGAACCTGCGCCAGGCGTTCGCCCTCGACCTGCTCCTCAACCCGGACATCCCCGCCGTGTCGATCATGGGCCCTCCGGGGACGGGGAAGACCTTCCTGGCGCTGGCGTCCGGCCTGGAGCAAGTATTGGAGGCGGAGCGCTACCGCAAGGTGTCGGTGTACCGGCCTCTGATCGCGGTGGGCCGCCAGGAGGTCGGTTACCTGCCCGGCGACCTCGACGACAAGCTGGCCCCGTGGATGGCGGCCATCCACGACAACCTTTTCGCCCTCTTTGCCGACGGCGGGCCGGGGGCCGCCCGGCACGCTCTCGACGAGCTGCTCGAGCGGGAGGCGCTGGAGATGGCGGCCATCACCTACCTGCGCGGCCGGTCGATCACGGGGGAGTTTGTGATCATCGACGAGGCCCAGAACCTCGAGCTTCCTACCCTCAAGGTGATCCTCACCCGCATGGGCTCCGACGCCAAGGTGGTCTTCTGCGGCGACTTCACTCAGGTGGACAATCCCTACGTTTCCCCCTTCGGCGGGGCGGCCGCCCTGATCGAGAAGCTGAAGGGTCATTCCCTCTTCGGCCACGTGACCCTGGAGCGCACCGTGCGCAGCCCGCTCGCCGAGATGGCGGCCAACCTTCTCTGACCGCTCACTTGCGCGCGGGGTCGCTACCGTCGGGGCCGTGAGCCAGCCGCCCTCCACCGTTCCCGGCGGACCGGCCCGCCGGCCCGGGCCCGGCCTGGCCCGGCGCACCGCCCGGGCCGCCCTGGTACGGGTGGATGCCGCCTTCAGCCAGAAGGGTCCGGCCTTCAAGCAACTGGCCGTGTCCTGGTCGGCCAACGTGGCCGGAGACACCCTGGTGGCGGTCGCTCTGGCCGGCACGCTGTTCTTCGAGGTGCCCTCCGCCCAGGCGCGCGCCAAGGTGGCCCTCTATCTGCTCCTGACCATCGCGCCGTTCACCGTGGTGGCGCCGGTGCTGGGCTCGGTCTTCCATCGCTTCCCCGCCGCCTTCCGGGCGGTGATGGCCTCCGCCTCGGTGCTGCGGGCCCTGGTGGTGGTGATCATGGCCTTCGGCCTGAAGACGCTGTGGCTGTTCCCCCTTGCTTTCACCATGCTGGTGCTCTCCCGGCTGTACGGGATCTCCAAGTCGAGCATGCTTCCCGTCGCCTTGCCCGAGCCGGTGGCCCTGGTCTCGGCCAACGCCTTGCTCGCTCGCTTCGGCATCTACGCGGGCGGGGCGGCGGCGGCCGTGGGAGCCGGCTTCGGCTACCTGCACTCTGCCGTTGCCCTGGCCGCGGCCGCCGTGGTGTTCCTGTTCTCCGCGTTCACCGCGCTGGGCTTGCCGGATCCCCACGCCACCACCCCCGTCCTGGTCGAGGCCCCACCGATCCCTCCCTCCCGGGAGGCGTTCCAGCATTCGGTACGCAGCCTGCGGCTCTCGCGCCTGGCCACCGCGGTGGTGCGACTGCTCAACGGGTTCCTGGTGGCCCTGCTTGCTTTCGAGTTCAAAGAGACGGGCGGGATCCTGGACTTCGGGGCGCTGATCGGTGCCGCCGGCATCGGTTACGGCCTGGCTTCTTTCCTTTCACCGTGGATGGAGCGGCGCGTGCGGGAGGAGCCGATGGTGGTGGCCGCTCTGGCGGTGGAGGCCGCGGCCGCGTTCGTCGCCGGCCAGTTCTTCAGCCTGTGGGCGGCCACCCTGCTGGCCGGGGCGGCCGGGATCGCCTGGGGCATGGCCAAGTTCGGATTCGACGGCTTGCTGCAGAGTATGGTGCACCCGGACGGCCGGGGGAGCGCCTTCACCCGCTCCGAGACCCTCTTCCAGCTGGCCTGGGTGGTGGGGGCGGTGCTGCCGGTGGCGGTGCATATCCCGGCCGGGGTCGGCCTGGCGGTGGCCGGCGGCGTGGCCCTGGCGGCACAGACGGTGTTCGTCTCCGGCTTGCTGGTAGATCCTCGGCGCTGCTAGTCGTCGATGGAAAGTGACAGCCGGCGCAGCAAGGCGGCCAGGGCGGCCAGCGCGGTGAGGCGAGGGAAGAAGGCCAGGGCAATCGCCGCGGCCACCGCCGCCGGGAGCACGCCGACCCGCACAATGGGCTCCCCGGAGGGGGAGCGTAGCGAAACGGTGTGGCTCAGGGCACGCGGCACTTCAGTCATCGCCGACTGAGGCTAGTAGGTGCCGGGCCGGTGCGGGCCGGGTCGGCATAGGTTCGGCGTGCCGGGTACGGTGATTCGGCCGTGGAAGTACCCGTTGAGATCCGCCGGGCGATGTCGGCTCATTCTCTCTTCTGCCTTCCGGAGGAGGGGTGCGGGCTGCTGGTCGCCGACGAGGAGGGTCGGCTGCGGATGGCCTACTGCCTGAGCAACGCCGACCACTCGCCTTCGAAGTACACCCTTGATCCTCAGGAGCACTTCCGTGCCCTGCGCCACGCCGAAGCCTGCGGGTGGCATCTGGCGGGGGTTTTCCACTCCCACCCCGGTGGACCGGCCCATCCCTCGCCCACCGACGTGGCCCGGGCTCTCGAACCCGAGTGGCTGTACGTGGTGGTGGGCCTCGCCGACCGGGACGCTCCCGAAGTGCGGGGCTATTGGATTCGCGACGGCAAGGTCGAGGAGGAGCCATTCTCCGAGCAGACCGGCGAGACGGAGGAGATGTGGCGATGAGCGTTCAGGTGAGGATCCCCACCGTGCTGCGCCCCAAGGTAGGCGGGCAGGCGGTGCTGGTGGCGGAGGGAGCCACCGTCGGGGAGGTCCTGGGGTTCATCGAGGCCGCCCATCCCGGTTTCGGCCCTATGGTGCTGGAGGCGAACGGGACCTTGAAGCGCTTCCTCAACGTGTTCCTGAACGATGAGGACGTGCGCTACCGGCAGGGCCTGGACACCCCGATGCCGGAGGATTCCACGCTGGTCATCATCCCCGCCGTCGCTGGCGGCTCCTCTCCGGGCACAATGCAGCCGGCATGACCGGAAACCTCCCGCTCGAGATCACGCCTGAGGATCTGGCGGTTCAGCCGGCCGGAGAGAGCGCTGTCATCGACATGCGCTTCCAGATCCAGCTGGCTAGCGGGCGCTTGCGAGGAGCCCGGTGGCTGGGCCCCGACCCCGTCGAGACCATCGCGGCCGAGATTCCGGACACCGACGCTGCGATCGTGTTGGTGTGTGCCGAGGGGATACGCTCGCGCGCGGCGGCACAGGCTCTGCGCGACCGGGGTTATCGGCGGGCCGTCTCGCTGGCCGGGGGCTTCGAGCGCTGGAGGGCTGAGGGGAGGGACCGGGAGGCACCGGTGGGGGTCGATGCCGCCCGCCTGGCCCGCTACAGCCGGCACCTGCTGCTTCCCGAGATCGGCGAGGCCGGGCAGGATAAGCTGCTGGCCTCGAAGGTGGTGCTGGTGGGGGCGGGGGGCCTGGGCTCCCCGGTCGCCCTCTACCTGGCCGCCGCCGGGGTGGGGACGCTGGGCATCGTGGACTTCGACGTGGTCGACGTCACCAACCTGCAGCGCCAGGTGGTGCACAACCTGGACCGGGTGGGACGCCCCAAGGTGGAGTCGGCCGCCGAGACCATCAGCCGCCTTAACCCCGACGTGACGGTGATCCCCTACGCGGAGCGGCTCTCCGCCACCAACGCCCTGCAGATCCTGGCCGGCTACGACGTCATCGTGGACGGTGCGGACAACTTCCCGGCGCGCTACTTGCTCAACGACGCCTCGCTGCACCTGCGCACCCCGCTGGTGCACGGTTCCGTCTATCGCTTCGAGGGCCAGGCCACCGTGTTCCGTCCCTACGCCGGCCCCTGCTACCGGTGCCTCTTCCCGGAGCCGCCGCCCCCCGAACTGGCTCCCACTTGCGCCGAGACGGGGGTGCTGGGAGCGCTCCCCGGCATCATCGGCTCCATCGAGGCGGTGGAGACGATCAAGCTGCTGCTGGACATCGGCGAGTCCCTAGTGGGCCGCCTCCTCACGTGCGACTCGCTGGCCCAGGAGTTCCGGGTGCTCCGGGTGAGGCGCGAGCCGGCGTGTCCCGCCTGCTCCGACGAGGCCTGGGTGCCGGTGCTGGTGGACTACGACGATGCCTGCCGCCCCGGCGGCA
>CAZJRF010000016.1:0-7702 GCA_964548475.1 uncultured Acidimicrobiia bacterium | reverse complement strand
TGGCCGGGGTGCGGTTGTTTGTGTAATCCTTCTCTGCATGCGGCCCGGGCGGAAGGTATCGTCGCCCCCCGGCCGCCGGGCCGGCCTGAGACGGGGTCCCGGGTGGGCACTCCGAGCAGGCGATCGAGCGCCGCTACACTATTTCGGACAAGCGCGGGGCTGATGTGCTCCAGGTCTCTCGGGCTGCATGGTTGCCGACCCGGAAGGCACGAGGTGGACCTGACCTCATTGAGTGCTCCGCAGCCGTCTTTGCGGTGACCTCCGCGGGGCGGCAGGACGAGAATGGTCGAGAGGCAGCAGCCCGAATGAACATATACGTGGGGAACCTTCCCTTCAGTTACACGTCGGCCGATCTGGAGAAGCTATTCACCCAGCACGGCACCGTGTCGTCGGCCCAGGTGGTCACCGATCGCACCACCGGGCGCTCCCGGGGCTTCGGTTTCGTGGAGATGGACAACGACGAGGAGGCCCGCGCCGCTATCACGGCGCTGGCCGAGACCGAGATCGACGGCCGTCGGCTCACCGTGAACGAGGCTCGTCCTCGCGTTGAGCGGCGTCCTTCCGATCGTGGCGGCTACGGCGGCGGCTACGGCGGCGGGCGCGGCGGCGGCTACGGCGGCGGACGTCCCGGGGGCGGCGGACGTCCCGGGGGCGGCAATCGCGGTTTCGACCGCGGCGGCAGTTACGGCGATCGCGGCCGCTGAGAAAGCCAAGCATCAGCCAACAGGCGGCCCGGGTAATCCCCGGGCCGCCTTTGCGTCTTCGGGATCCGGTCGGCCCGGGTTAGCCTGCGCAGCATGGCCCCCGGCGCTGCACCCGAGCGCCTGCCCCTCGTTTGGGCAGGCTGGCTGCGCCCGCTGGGGTGGCTAATCGTCGGCCCTTCCGCCCGGTGCTGGGTGGAGGTGGGGCCGGAGAAGTTGATCGTGTCGTTCGGCTCTCTGGGGTGGGCCGAGGTGCCCCGGGACCGCATTATCCGGGCGGGACGGACGGCCTGGCCCCGCTCCCGTGGGTATGGGATCCGCCGCTACGGAGAGGACGGCGCCGGGTTCGTGGGCCGGCGCGACCGCGTGGTGGAGCTGACCCTGGATCCCCCGGTGGAGGTGAGGACCGTGATCCCGCGCCGGGCACGGCGCCTGGCGCTGTCGCCGGACGACCCGGAGCGGCTGCTGGCCCTGCTCGGGGTGCCCGCGCTGCCGGAGTGAGGGGCCGGTCGCTACCGGCCCCTCACTCCGATCCCTTGTTGGTGATCAGCAAGAAGCGGGTGACGAAGGCGCTGATGACGGGGATGTCGCCGGCGCCTGCTGCCGCATCATCGGGAGAGGGCAGGCTGTCCTGTCCGGATGCTCAGGCCTTCTCCAGCGCATGGGAGATGTCGAGGATGAGGTCGTCGGGGTGCTCGACGCCTACCGAGATGCGCACCAAACCCTCGGTGACCCCGGCCGCGCAGTTCTCCTCGGGGGTGGCCTCGGAGTGGGTCATGGTGGCCGGGTGCTCGGCCAGTGACTCGGTGCTCCCCAGGCTCACCGCCAGGTGGATGAGCTTGAGAGAGTTGAGGAAGCGGTAGGCGGCGGCCTCCCCCCCTTTGATCTCGAAGGAGATCATCGCTCCCGGGCCCAGGCACTGGTGCTGGTAGAGGACGTGCTGGGCAGTGCCGGCGGCCAGGCGGCCCAGGTAGTTGACCCGGGTCACCTTGGGGTGGGCGGCCAGGAACTCGGCTACTTGCCCGGCGGTGTCTGCCTGGCGCAGCATGCGTAGCTGGAGGGTCTCCAGGCTGCGCATGAGCATCCACCCGGTCCAGGGGTCGGCGTGCGAGCCCAACAGCGTGCGTACCGAGCGCACCCGCTCGATCAGGTCGCGGCCGCCCAGGGCCGCCCCGGCGATGAGGTCACTGTGGCCGCCGATGTACTTGGTGGCCGAGTAGAGGACGATGTGCGCCCCATGCTCCAAGGGGCGCTGGAACAGCGGTCCCAGGAAGGTGTTGTCCACCGCCAGGGGCACCGAGCGGTCCGGCGAGGAGTGTCGCTCGACCAGGCGGGCGCACATGGCGATGTCGATCAGGTCGTTGGTCGGGTTGGCCGGGGTCTCTATCAGCACGAAGCCCAGGGGCCCCCCGGCGGCGGCGATGCGCTGCTCGATCTCCTCCTCGGTAGTAGCGCAGCCGAAGCGGACCACACTGATGCCCAACTGGGGCAGCAGCCAGCTGACCAGGTGGTTGGTGCCTCCGTAGAGCGGCTCGCTGGCCGCCAGCACATCCCCGGGCCGCAGGAAGGTGAGCAGGGTGGTGGCGATGGCGGCCATCCCGCTGGCAAACAGGGCGCAATCCTCCGCGCGGTCCCACAGCGACAGCCGGTCCTCGGCGATCTCGAGGTCGGGGTTGTTGAGACGGGAGTAGATCAGGTGTGGCAGCTCACCGGGCTTCGGCTCTCGCTTCCCCTGGGAGATCTCGAAGCACGCGCGTGCCTCCTCGGCGGTGCGGAAGATGAAGGTGGAGGTTTGGAAGATGGGGCTCTTGGCGGCGCCCTCCGACCACTCGGCCTTGTAGCCGTAGGACATCATCAGGCTCTCGGGGTGCAGGGGCACGCCGTCGATCTCGTCCTTCCACTTTGACATCAGCGCCTCCGGCGTCGCGGGTGGGAGAGGGCGCGGCTGCTGCCCGCAGCCAGGCTAGTAGCGAGCCAGTGCTCCCGCCGGAGGACGAGAATGGGCCCGGCCGGCCGGTAGAGAAGCCGCGACGGACGGCGAGCGCCTACGGCCGAGGAAAAGGGAGGAGCGAGTTGGCCGAGCAGGCAGTGGTGCTGAAGGCGGTTGCTGACATTCAGGGCCTCGGGGTTCGGGAGAGAGTGGCGGGGCCGGTGGGCATCGGCGAGCTTCTCAGCGACGGCTTCGCCGGCCTGGGCCGGGCCGGGGTGATGGTGGATGGGCCCCCGGTGGCGGTGTACCACGATCCGGAGTTCTCTCCGGAGAGCATCGACCTCGAGGTGGTCTATCCGGTGCCTGCCTGGGTGAAATCGCCGGTGGCCACCCCCGCAGGCCGGGCACTTGAGAAGCGCACGGTGTCCGGGGGGGAGGTCGCGTCGGTCGCCCACGTCGGCTCCTACGACACCATCGGCGAGTCCTACCGTATGCTGGCCGACTGGGTAGGCGAGTATGGCTACCGGGTGAGCGGCCCGCCTCGTGAGCTCTACCTGAGCCTGCTCACCGATCCGGGCCCGCCGGTGACCGAGGTGCGCCTACCGGTGGAGAAGATCGGGGGTTAGCCGTCCGTCTCACAGAGGTTGTTGATGTGTAGCCGGCTTGCCGGGGGCCGCACTGCCTCGTCTCCGGCAAGAGCGAAAGGGCGCCTTAGCGCACCAGGGCGTACATTGCCATGTCGGTGGGACCGGCCAGGAGGACCAGGCGCCGGCGCAAGGTCCCCTCGTACTCGGCTCCCAGCTTCTCGGCCACCCGGCGGCTGCGCAGATTGTGCACCGCTACCAGCAGTTCGATGCGGTGCAGGCCCAGTTCGTTGAAGCCGAAGGCCGTCACCAGCTGGGCGGCGGCAGTGGCTACCCCTCTCCCCGCGGCTGAGGTGCGAACCCAGAAGCCAAGGCCGCCCACCTGATGCTCCCGCTCGATCGGGCAAAGCCCGCAGGAGCCCAGGTAGTGCGCGTCTGCCTCGTCGAGCACGCCGAAGTAGTAGGCCTCCCCGGCCTCCCAGGCTCGGTCCCAACCCGCGGCGTGGGCGGCCGCCTCCTCCGGGGTGTAGCCGGGGTGGCACCAGGTCTCGTAGGGGGCAACTTCGGGGACGGACTCGAGCACCGCTTCTAGCAGGGCCGGGCCGTCGCCGGACTGATAGCGACGCAGACGGAGGCCGTTTCCCTGCAAAACCTCGGGCAGGGAGGGCAAGGCGGCCGGCCCCTCAGCCGCGGAACTGCTGGTAGCGCTCGGGCACGGGGTCGCCGCCATCCCAGACCACCCGGCGGAACTCGTCCGGGTCGGTGTTCCCCTCGGAGTTGATGAGGAGTACCTGCGAATCGGGCCCCAGGCCCAGAAGGTCGCGCAGCGGCGCGTACTCGGGGCGCTGCAGGATGAACAGCAAGGCGCCCAGGGTGACCGCCCCGGACTCGCCGGACACGATGAAGGGGTCCCCGGCCAGGGGAACCCCGTATACCCGCATCCCCTTGGCCGCCACGTAGTCGGGGCAGCGGGCGAAGATGTCGGCGCAGTCCCACAGGATCCGCCAGGCGAGGGGGTTGGGCTCGCCGCAGGCGAGCCCAACCATGATGGTGTCCAGGTCGCCGCTGGCGGTGCGTGGCCGCCCGTCGCCCGCCTCGGCAGAGGCGAACAGGCAGGCAGCCTTTGTCGGCTCGACCACGACGGTCCACGGCCGGTCGGGGCCGAACACCTCGGCGTAGAAGCCGATGGTGGCCCCGGCCAGGGACCCCACCCCCGCCTGCACGAAGACGTGAGTGGGGCGAATGATCCCCTGGGCCGCGAACTGCTCCTGGGCCTCGGAGAGCATGGTGGTGTAGCCCTGCATCACCCAGAGGGGGATGTCGGTGTAACCCTCCCAGGACGTGTCGGAGACCACCTGCCAGCCGTTGGCAGCAGCGTCCTCGTCGACCTGCCGGACCGCGTCGTCGTAGGTCCCGTCCACGACCACCACCCGAGCCCCGTTTGTCTCGATGGTGCGGAGGCGGTGCGGGGATGTGAGCTTGTGCACGTGGATCACCGAGCGGAAGACCAGCTGGCTGGCCGACCAGGCGACCGCGCGGCCGTGGTTGCCGTCGGTGGCGGCGGCGAAGGTGATGTCGCTCAGCCGGGGCCGCACGGCCTCGGCGGTCAGCTCGGCAAAGCTCGCCTGGCGGTCCTCGACCCCCAACCGGGAGGTCAGGTACCGGTAGATGGCGAAGGATCCGCCCAGCACTTTGAACGAGTTAAGGCTCAGGCGGGCCGACTCGTCCTTCACCCAGATGCCCCCCAGGCCGGTCATGGCGGCCAGCCGGGGCAGGTTCTTCAGCGGGCTGATGTGGTAGCCGGGGAGCTGGCAGTGGAAGGCACGAGCCAGGCGGAAGGTGCCCGGGGGGAAGAGCTCGGCGACCGCCGGGCTGCGGGCCATCGAGCGGGCGCGTTCGTTGAGCACCCAGTCGATGGGTTTCTCCTCCGGCATGGGCTCACTCCTCGTAGTACTCCGACCCGAGGTGGGTGATGAGGTCCTCGCCCATCCAGTGCCGCAGGGTGTTCTTCAGCTTGGTGGACTGGATGAACAGGTCGTTCTCCGGGTAGAGCTCCGGGGCCGCCTGCGGGCTCTTGAAGTAGAACGACAGCCACTCCTGGATCCCCTTCTGCCCGGCGCGATGGGCCAGGTCCATGAACAGCGCCAGGTCCAACACGATGGGGGCGGCCAGGATGCTGTCCTTGCAGAGGAAGTCCACCTTGATCTGCATCGGGTAGCCCATCCACCCGAAGATGTCGATGTTGTCCCAGCCTTCCTTGTTGTCGCCCCGGGGCGGGTAGTAGTTGATGCGGATCTTGTGGTACAGCGACCCGTACAGGTCGGGGTACACGTCGGGCTGGAGGATCTGCTCCAGGACCCCCAGCTTGGAGACCTCCTTGGATTTGAAGGACTCCGGGTCGTCGAGCACCTCCCCGTCCCGGTTGCCCAGGATGTTGGTGCTGAACCATCCGCTCACCCCGATCAGTCGGGCCTTGAAGCCGGGGGCGAGGATCGTCTTGATCAGCGTCTGGCCGGTCTTGTAGTCCTTGCCGGCGATGGGCAGGCCGGTCTCGGCGGCCAGTTCCAGCATGCAGGGCAGGTCGACGGTCAGGTTGGGGGCCCCGTTGGCGAAGGGCACCCCGGAGCGCAGGGCGGCGTAGGCGTACACCTGGCTGGGAGCGATGTCGGGGTCGCTGTCCCGCAGCCCCTGCTCGAAAGCGGCCAGGCTCTGGTGCACCGCCGCCGGCCGGTGGTAGGCCTCCGTGCTGCCGCACCAGACCATGACCAGCCGATCGCAGCCGTTCTCCTCGCGGAATCGGGCGATGTCGGCCATCAGTTGCTCGGCCAGGTCCATGGTGGACTTGCCGGTCTTGACGTTGGTGGCGCCGGTCAGGAGCTTCACCCAGTCGTGGCTGAACACCGCCGGCATCGGGCGGATGGCCGACAGCTCCTCGCGTACCCCTTCCAGGTCCTGCGGGGTGAGCACCCCGGCCCGCATGGCCGCCGAGTACGCGTCGTCGGGGATGGGGTCCCAGCCGCCGAACACCAGGTCGTCGAGGGAGGCGAGCGGCACGAAGTCCTTGACGAGGGGGTTGCGACGCTCGGTGCGCTTTCCCAGCCGGATGTGGCCCAGCTGGGTCAGGGACCCGAAGGGCTTGGCGAGGCCTTTCCGCGCGGCAAAGACCCCGGCGTAGAAGGTGGTGGCGACCGCCCCGATGCCCGGGGTGAGCACCCCCAGCTTGCCCGAGGCGGGGCGGATGTCGACAGCGGTCACGAGCGGCTCCTTAACGTCGAGCGGTTGCGGGCCCAGGCTACTCGCCGCAGCCGGGGCCGGTTCCGGCCGTGCCCCCGCACACGGGGTCAGAGGCCGACGATGTCCTCGGGGCGCACCGGCGCCCGGGTCAGAGGACGGCCGGTGGCGGCGCGGATGGCGGCCACTACCGCCGGAGTGGAGGAGATGGCGGGCAGCTCGGCCATCCCCTTCGCTCCGAATGGGCCGCCCGGTTCGGGCTCCTCGATCAGGATCGCTTCGACCTCGGGCGCATCGAGGATGGTGGGGATCAGGTAGTCGGTGAATGAGGCATTGCGCACCACCCCCCGGTCCACCAGCAGCTCCTCCATGGTGGCCAGCCCCACCCCTTGCAGGATGCCCCCCTCGATCTGGCCGAGCACCGCCTGGGGGTTCAGAGCCTGACCCACGTCCTGGGCGGTGTCCACCCGCACCACCCGCACCAGCCCCAGCTCCGGGTCCACGTCGACCACCGCCCGGTGGGCGGCCACGCAGAAGCCGGCGTGGACGTTGCCCTGCCCGGTGGGGCCGGGGCGTTCGGTGGGGGCGTGGCGGTAGCGGGCCAGGTGCTCGAGGGGACCGTCGGCCAGCAGCTCCCCCAGCTGGGCCACCAACTCATCACCCTGCCAGATGCCCCGGTCGTCGAGGCGGTCGCCGCCGGCGCGGTGCAGGGCCTGCTCGCGCACCGCCGTGCAGGCCTCCAGGACGGCCCCTCCGGCCATCTGGGTCTGGCGGGAGGCCGAGGTGGACCCGGCCGAACCGATCTGCCCGGTGTGGTCGAAGATCACCTGGACGCGGTGGAGGCCGGTGGCGCTCCGGGCGATCTGCTCCAGGATGGTGACCAGCCCCTGGCCCAACTCGGCGGCGGCGGTGTGCACCTCCAGGCCCTCGGGGGTGAGCACCGCCCGGGCCTCGGCGTAGTCGTCGAAGGCTTCGGAGAAGAAGATGTTCTTGATGCCCACCGCGAAGCCGACCCCGCGCCGCACCGCCGAGCGGGGGGTGGTCAGGCCCAGGCCGCCGGGGAGGCGGCGGGGGTCGTCGCCCGGCTCGTCGTCGGGGAGGGGGAGGGCGGCCAGGGACCGGATGACCTCGGCGGGCAGTGCTTCCAGCCAGCCGAGGAGCGCCGTGATCTCGCCCCGTTTGAGCATCTGCAGGCCATGCCCCTCGACCAGGTCCGCTGCCCGTGCCTCATCCTCCACGGCGCAGAGGACGACACC
>CAZJRF010000015.1:13798-25657 GCA_964548475.1 uncultured Acidimicrobiia bacterium | reverse complement strand
AGTTGGATCTACATCGGCACCCAGGGCATCCTCCAGGGCACGTACGAGACGTTCGCCGCCGCGGCCGAGCGGCACTTCGGCGGCTCGCTGAAGGGCAGGCTCGTGGTCTCCGGCGGGCTGGGCGGCATGGGAGTGTCCTGCCCGGTGGGGCTTCAGGGGTGAGTGATCCCTTTCGCACCCGCCTCCGGCGGGAGCGAAAGGGGAGGGCCTCCATTGTCTGACGCAGGAGAGGAAGCAAGGCGGCCCGCCTCCTCCTCTTCCGCCCGGTGCCGTTCGATAGCCTCGGCCCGGGCCGCCTCGATCTTGGCCGTCGTCAGCCGGGGAAGGGCGTAGATCAGCAGCACCAGGTGGCCGAGGGCTACGACGAAGAACGGCCACCGGAGGCCCTGGGACCGGGACACCCAGGCGGTCCCCGCCGCTACCACCGCCCCGCCGAGCAGCGAGCCGATGGGCATCATCCCCCACCCGAAGAAGCGGTAAACGCTGTTGACCCGGCCCAGCAGGTGGTCGGGGATGATCGTCTGGCGCAGCGACACGGTGATCACATTCCACAGGATCGAGGTGAAGGTGGCGGCCACTGCCATCAGGAAGGCGAGCCACCACCGGGTGGCGATCCCGGTGACCGCGGCAGTAATCCCGCCCCCGATGATGGTGAGGTAGAGCGACGGCCCGCTCCCCAACACCCGGCTCACCCGGGCGGCGAGCAGGCTGCCCACGATTCCCCCAACGGCCCCGCCCATGATGAGCAGGGTGAAGACGAAAGTGCTCACGGTTTCAAAGCCGAACAGGCCGGCGACCGGCCGCAGCACCCCGCTGAAGAGCCCGGTCTCCAGGTCGAGCTCCTCCTGGGCGAAGAGCACGAAGGTGGCCCACATCATCATCCCCAGGCCGTTGAGCAGGCCGAGGATGATCGCCATGGGGCGCAGCAGCTCGTGGCGCCACAGCCACAGGAAGCCCTCCTTCATCTCCCCCTTCCAGTGCACCCGGGTGCCGGGGGCGGCGGCGCCCTTCGCCCGGAACTGGCCGGCGATGAGGAAGATCAGGCCGGCGGCCACGGCGTAGCCCCCGGCGTTGACGAAGAAGGGGAGGGCGAAGCCAACCCCGAGCAGCAGGCTGCCCAGCGGCGGGCCGAGGAACGAGTTGGCCAGCATCTCCGCTCCCCACAGGTTGCCGTTGGCGCGTTCCAGGACCTCCGGCTTCACCAGGGCGGGCAGGAATGTCTGCCCGGCGTTATCACGCAGCACCTCAGCGAAGCCGAGCAGCAGCACTGCGGCCACCAGCACCCAGTAGACGGTGGCGTTGGTGCCCACGTCCGCCCCGGAGGCCAGTTCCTCGGGAGATGGGAGGCTGCGCCGTCCGACGAGCACCACTGCGGCGATCAGGGCCACGAAGGCCGCCCGGGCCAGGTCGGCCCAGACCATGATGCGCCGCCGGTCGAGGCGGTCGGTGAGCACCCCCGCCGGCAGGGTGAAGATCAGCCAGGGGAGGCGCTGGGCCACCGCGATCAGGGCGATGAGCACCGGGTTGCGGGTGACCGCCGAGGCCAGCCAAGGGAAGGCGATGGTCCCCACCCCGTCGCCCAGGTTGGAGATGACACTGGCCACCCACAAGCGCCAGTAGCGGCTGCCGAGGTGGACCTTCTCCACCCTGGCCGGCACCGCGCTAACTCCGATTTCTCCTGGTCGTCTTCAGCCGGCAGCGAGGGCCGACTGGTGGGATAGAGGCCGATCACCAGACCGAAGACCGTGTCGCCAGAGGCTTCCCGAGCGGCGAACTCCTCGGACAACTCGAGCAACAGGCCCTCGTAGACCCCGGCATCGACCTCCGAGATTCGGGCGTGGCGCAGGGTGAGGAACCCGGCCCGGCTGCGCAGCGACGAGCGCATCTCGCCTATCGCTTCGATGAGCAGGGTTGGCTCCTCCTCCCCTCCGATCTGTGGGAACACAAAGGTGTCGGCCACCCGTCCGTAGTACTTCTCGGTCAGCGCTCGCACTTTGCGGGTGCGCACCACCCGGATCAGACCTGCTCCCTCCATGGCCTTGAGGTGGTAGCCGATGCTCCCGCGAGGCCGGCCGAGCGCCGCTGCCAGTTGGGTGGTGGTAGCCGGCCGCTCTGCCAGCAAGCGGATGATCTCCGAGCGCGTCGGCTCGGTAAGGAGCCTCACCTGCTCCTGAGTGAGGAGCAGCTGGCCAAGGCGGGGACGGGCGGCAGGCGGGGTCGTCATCGCAGCTATTGTCGGTCCGCCGTATGTTTGGTTGATCCCGACAATATGTCAAGTGGTCCGCCGGGCCAGGAAATGCAGCACCGGCCGGAACCCGGCCCGCGGCCAGAAGCGGGCGGCCTCCGGGTTGGCCGACTCGAAGTCGACGGTGCACCCGGTGAAGCCCTCCTCCCTCGCCCAGTCCAGGGCCGCCGCCAGCAGGGCGGCGCCCACCCCCTGCCGGCGGGCCTCGTGCTCCACGAAGGCACCGTCGCAGTAGACGAGGCCAGGCGACCGCAGGACGGCGGGCGTGTCGCCCTCAACCTGCAGGGATACGAAGCCCAGGTCCGTTCCGTCGGACTCCGCGAACCACACCGGTCGCGCCGGGTCGGTCAGCCGCTCGACCGCGTCTGCCAATCCTCCGGGCGGCGGGTGGACCCGGCAGACAGGAGGGGCCGCCATGTGCTCCCACAGCGCGCGCTCCAGGCAGGCCAGAGTCCCGGCGTCCTCCGGCCCCGCCCGGCGGACGAGTACCGCGGCGCCGGGCTCCTTCACCGGGCCCAGGTCCCGCACGGCGTCCACCACCACCCTGCCGAACCCGAGGCCGTGCCAGGCCTCCTCCAGACCGGGCTCCCCGGCCCAAGCAGTGATCGCGTGAAGCAGCCGGCCTTCGTCCACCCAGCGCGGGGCCGCCGCCGCGTAGAGCGCCATCACCATTTCTCCGTCGGCCGCGGCCCATCCCCATTCCGCGATGTAGGCGGCGGGGCCACCCCATAGGACGCAGGCCAGGGGAACCATGAAACCCAGTACCCGCTCCCCGTCCGCCGCGGCCACTCCCAGGCCGTTCAACGACGGGGCGGCCAGCAGGCCCTGCACCCGCGACGCATCCGCGAGGACCATGGGGAGCACCGGGTCGGCGCGGCGGGCGGCAGCGGCCGCTACCAGAGCGGCGGCTTCGGGAAGATGGGCAGGGGCAAAGGCGACGATGCGGGTGATGACGGGAGGTTACGCGACCGGCCGGCGAGTACCGTTTCCGTGTGGACACCGTGGAAGTCGCCGGCACCACCCTCTCCGCCCTTCGGGCCGACCTGACCCGCCAGGAGGTCGATGCGGTGGTCAACGCCGCCAACGAGTACCTGGAGCACGGGGGCGGCCTGGCCGCGGCCATCGTCCGGGCCGGAGGGTGGGAGATCCAGGAGGACTCCGACCGCTGGCTGGCCGAGCACGGGCCGCTCGCCCCGGGCATCGCCGCGGTCACCGGGGCGGGCAGAATGCCGGCCCGCTTCGTCGTGCACGTGGCCGGGCCCCGTTACCGGACCAGGCAGGACAACGAGGGCCTGCTGCGCACCGCGGTGGGGGCCGCCCTCGACGCCGCCGCCGCCCACGGCTGCCGCACCGTGGCTCTGCCGGCCATCTCCGCCGGCATCTTCGGCTACCCCCTGGGGGAGGCCACCCGGGTCATCGCCGCCGCCTGCGCCTCCTGGGCCCGGGAGCATGCGGGTGCCCTGGAGGAGATCCACCTGGTGGGATACGACGACACCACAGCGGGGGCCTTCACAGCCGGCCTGGCCGCCCTCGGCTGAGGCCGGCTCAGCGACCGGCTCTCTCCGCCACCACCTTGGCGAGCAGGTCGGCCCGGTCGGTGACCAGGCCGTCCACTCCCAGGTCGAGCAGGCGATGCATGTCGGCCGTATCGTTCACGGTCCACACGTGCACCTGCTTGCCGGCCCGGTGAGCGGCCTCCACAAATCGGCGGTCCACCACCCGCAGCGGGCCCGAGCGCTCGGGCACCTGGTAGGCGTCGGCCGCCCCCCGCAGCGGACGGCCCAGGCGGCAAGCGCCGAGGGCGGCCAGCACCTCGCGGGGACCCGCCGAGGTGGCTACCCGCCCGCCGCTGGCCCGCCGGAACCGGGTGAGGCGCCCGTCGTGGAACGAGCCCACCAGCACCCGGTCTTCGGCGCCCAGGCGGGTAATCTCGGCGGCGAGCGATGCTTCGATACCCGCCTGCTTCAGGTCCAGGTTCACCAGGCACTGAGGGAAGGTGGCCAGGACCTCCTCCAGCAGCGGGATGCCCACCCCGGTCCCCCGCAGCGGGTAGCCATGAGCCCCGTCGAAGTGGTAGGCCGCGTCGAGACGGCGCAGGTCTTCCCAGTCGTAGTCCCACACCCGACCCCGGCCGTCGGTCAGTGCCTCAAGCCGGTCGTCGTGAAAGGCGATCACCCGCCCGTCCCGGGTGACGTGCATGTCGGTCTCCAGGTAGCGGCAGCCGAGATCCATAGCCCACTGGAAGGCGACCATGCTGTTCTGCGGCCAGAGCAGGTTGCTGCCCCGGTGGGCAAAGCGAAGAGGGTGCTCCTGGGCAAGGAAGGGCCTCATGCCCGCCAAGGGTAGGAGGCCGGAGGAGACTCAGCCGGGGAAGACCTTCTGCCAGTAGTGGCCCAGATAGGCCTCGGTGAACCCCGCCGCCTCGTAGAGGGCGTTGGCCGGCTCCATGTCGCCGTTCTCCACGTAGGCATCCGCAGCCCCCAGGGCCGCCAGCCGCCGCAAGCCCTCCCGCATCAGGGCGAGAGCCAGGCCGCGCCGGCGGTGCTCCGGATGGGTGCACACCGGCTCGAACATGCCCCGGAGGTTGGTCGGGTCCCAGGTGAGGCCCACGTAGCAGGCCAGAACTCCGCCGGGTGCTTCGGCCGCCAGGTCCAGGTCGCGCCGGTAGGAAGGGGCGTTGATCGTGAACCCGCGAAACTCGGCGGCGGTGTGAAAGGTGCGCCCGAAGGCGGCGTTGAGCAGGTCGGCAATCCCCTGGTCGTCGGCCGGGTCGCGCCGGGTCTCCCGCAGGCGATAGCCGGGGGGCAGCGATGGGACCGGCGGGAGGCGGGTGCCCAGGCGCAGCCGGCGAGCTACGCCCCATCCCTCCCCCTGCTGCCAGCCCCGCTCGCGCAGCAGCCGGCGCCGGGGCGCGTCGTAGTCGTGCACGTAGAGGTGCAGGCGGCGGCCGCCTTCGTCCTCTGCCGCCAGGTGCTCCTCGCACCAGGCGACCATCTCCTCCTCCACATGCCGGAAGTCGGGGAGTAGTTGCAGGAAGACCTCCCCGAGCCGGTTCTCCGGGTGGGCCACCCCCACCAGGCGGCCGTCGGCCGTCTCCCAGAGCCGAATCCATTCGAGCCAGCGCGGGTCGGGGGCCGGATCGGCGGAGTAGTAGCGCTGGCCCTCCCAGCGGCGGACGTCCCAGTTCCAGGCCACCGGGGTGATCGGATAAGTGTCAATACACAGCTGCCGGATGTGTCGGAAGTCGGCATCGTCGCGATAGGGCCGGGAGGTCACGGATTCGTGAGCAAGAGGGGCAGCCATGGGTCGCCTCCGGTCGAGCGCGCCAGCATAGGCGGGGGTACCCTGCGGGCATGAAGGGCCTGGTCGTCCATCCGGCCACCCCCGACCGTTGGGACCACCTGGAGGGCCTCTTCGGCCCCAGCGGTGCCTACGGCAACTGCTGGTGCACCTGGTGGGTGCTGCCGGCCAAGGAGTGGGACGGCACCGCCCCCGAGGCCCGGCGGGCCATCCTCCGGCGCCTGGTGGACGAGGGGTCCGAGCCGGGCCTGCTTGCCTACCTCGACGGCGAGCCGGTCGGCTGGTGCGCGGTGGGACCGAGGGAGCGCTACGCCCGCATGATGTCGCCCCGCTCCCGGACCTTCCGCCCCCTCGATGACGAACCCTCCTGGGTGATCAACTGCTTCTTCATCGCCCGCTCGGCGCGAAGCCGGGGGGTGGCCAGGGCCCTGCTCACCGCCGCCGTCGACTACGCCTTTGCCCACGGGGCGGAGCGGATCGAGGCCTACCCCATCGACCCGGCCGCCCAGGCCCTCACCAGCGCCAACCTGTTCGTCGGCTACCTGCCCGCCTTCCTGGCCGCCGGCTTCGTGGAGGTGGCCCGGGCCGGGAACCGGCCGGTGGTGCGGCTAACACGGCCGCCGGCGGGCTGATCCCGGCCGCCGAAGCGTCCGGCCGTGTCACCCCCGGGTTGCATGCTCGGAGGAATCGATGGCGAGTGTGTATCCTATGCGCATGGCCCGGGTGAACATCTACCTGCCGGACGAGCTGGCCGATAAGGTTCGCGACTCCGGCCTGAACGTCTCCGCCATCGCCCGGGAGGCCCTGCAGGTCGCTCTCGCCGCCCGTCATACCGACGCGTGGCTGGCGGCCACGAGCCGCCTCCCCTCCACCGGCGTCACTCACGCCCAGGCCCTGGCCGCCCTCAAGGAGGCACGGGCGGAGCTCTGGGAAGCCGATGCCTGAGCGCGTCGTCCTCGATGCCTCGGTCCTGGTGGACCTGGCCGTCGGAGGTGTTCCCGCCACAGCGGCAGCCGGGCGCCTGCGAGGCGGCAACCTACACGCTCCGGCTCACCTCGATGCCGAGGTGCTCTCGGCGCTCGGGCGCCTTCACCGGGCCGGGCACCTGTCGGCCCGCCAAGTGGCCACTCGACTGGCCTGGCTCGCCGGCGCCCCCATCGAGCGCCACCCCCTGGCGTCGTTGCTGGCCGGGGCCTGGCACCGACGCACCCACCTGCGGCTGGCCGACGCCCTCTACGTGGAGTTGGCCGAAGCGATCAGCGCCACCCTGATCACCACCGATGCCCGCCGGGCGGCAGCAGACCCCGGCGCCGACCTGGTCACCGACCAGCCCTGATGACTGCCCGGTCCCCCTCCTCGTGCTCAGCCCCGGGCCGGCCGGGCCGATAACCTGGCAGGTATGGCCGAACGCTCTTTGCTCGAGTGTGTCCCCAACTTCTCGGAGGGACGCGACCCGGCGGTGATCCGCCGAATCACCGAGACGATCGAGTCGGTGGAGGGGGTAGTGCTGCTCGACGTCGATCCGGGGCGGGCCACCAACCGCACGGTGGTCACCTTCGTCGGGGAGCCCGAGGCGGTGATCGAGGCGGCAGTGCAAGCCGGGCGGGCAGCGGCCGAGGTCATCGACATGCGCCGCCACCACGGGGAGCACCCCCGCTTCGGGGCCATGGACGTCTGCCCCCTGGTGCCGGTGAGCGGCATCACCATGGAGGAGACGGTGGTGCTCGCTCGCGACCTGGCACGCCGCCTGGGCGAGGAGGTGGGCCTCACCGTCTACTGCTACGGCCGAGCCGCCCTCCATCCCGACCGCGCCGACCTGGCGGCGGTGCGGGCGGGCGAGTACGAGAGCCTGGCCGCCCGCCTGACCGACCCCGCCTGGGCCCCCGACTTCGGCCCGGCCGCCTTCAACCCGCGCTCCGGCGCCACCGCCGTCGGCGCCCGCGACTTCCTGGTGGCCTACAACGTGAACCTGAACACCACTTCCACCCGCCGGGCCAACGCGGTGGCTTTCGACGTGCGCGAGCGGGGCCGGGTCAAGCGCCTCGGCGATCCCCTCACCGGGGAGATTGTGCGCGATGCCTCCGGAGAGCCGCTCTGGGAGCCCGGCACCCTGTCGTCGGTGAAGGCCATCGGGTGGTTCATCGAGGAATACGGCATCGCCCAGGTCTCCATGAACCTCAACGACATCTCGGTGACTCCCATCCACCTGGCCTTCGAGGAAGTCTGCGAAAAGGCCACCGCCCGCGGGATCCGGGTGACCGGATCGGAGATTGTGGGCCTGGTGCCGCTGAGGGCAATGCTCGAGGCCGGCCGCTACTACCTGGCCCGCCAGCAGCGGTCGCTGGGCATCCCCGATGAGGAGATCGTGCACCTCGCCGTCCGCTCCCTGGGACTCGACGACCTGAAGCCCTTCGATCCGCACCAGAAGATCATCGAGTGGCGCCTGCGCGACGAGTCGCGGCCGGCTCTCGTCGACCGCACCGTCGCCGACTACATCCACCGCACCGCTTCGGAGACCCCCGCCCCCGGCGGCGGGTCGGCCGCCGCCCTGGCCGGGGCATTGGGGGCCGCACTGGGGACGATGGTCGCCAACCTGTCGGCCCACAAGCGGGGCTGGGACGATCGCTGGGAGGAGTTCTCCGACTGGGCGGTACGAGGCCGGGACTGCCACGAGGCCCTGCTCAACCTGGTGGACGAGGACACCCGGGCCTTCGATGCCCTGCTTGCCGCCTTTCGTCTGCCCCGCGAGGACCCCGGCCGGGCTGAGGCGATCCAGGCGGCCACCCAGGGCGCCATCGAGGCGCCCTTGTCCGTGATGGAGAAGTCGCTGGAGGCCATGGCGGTGATCGAGGCAATGTCCCGCACCGGCTTGAAGTCGTCGGCTTCCGATGCCGGGGTGGGAGCGCTGCTGGCCACAGCGGCGGTGCGAGGCGCCCACCTGAACGTCCTCATCAACGCCACCAACCTGGCCGACGCCGGCGTCCGGCAGGGCTACCTGGAGCAGGCGGCCCGCCTCGAGGAGCACGCCCGCGCCCTGGAGGCCGCCATCCTCGGTGTGGTGGAGGGGAACCTGGGCGACGACGAGGAGTGAGGGCGGCCGCCCGTCAGCCGGGCGCGGCCGCCGCCTCCCGGCTCCCCTGCGTCGCGGCGACCCGCACCTCACGAGCGATGAACACGCTGGTCACCGCCGCCCACACACACCACAGGGAGATCACCCCCCGGGCCAGCAGCCCGCCCAGCAGGGCCACCGCGACCAGGTTGGCCACCCCGAACAGCGCGAAGCGGCGGTTGCCCGCCAGCAGCATCGGCCCGCAGGTGGCCAGCACGTAGAACGGCAGCAGGTAGCCGGAGTAGGGCACCCCGGCGTCGTAGGCGATGTACCGGCAGGCCACCTCCCCGCCCGCCCCCCCGTTGAGCAGGCCGGGTAACAAGGCGACGCCCACCGCCGCCCCCAGCAGCACGAAAGGCAACAGGAGCCGGCGCCGCCGGGCGTCCTGCTCGGCCGAGCGCACCGCCCAGGGCACCAGCGGCGGGACCACCAGTAATGCAAAGGCCAGGTACAGCCAGGCGGCCATCTCCCCGGCCCGGGAGGGCGCCCGGCCCTCCATCCCCCACCAGGCAAGGGCCTCCACCAACTGGTGCACACCGAAAAGCAAGGGAAGCAGCGCCAGCGGCAGATAGCGGCGGTGTTTGACACGACGCAGGGCGTCGATGCCCACACTGCTCACCATGACCCCGGTCAACAGATCGGCTTCAGGCGAGAAGCACATGGCGCCTCCGGCTGCTCCCCGACATAGCCCAGACTACCTGAGCCGCCGATCGATCGGGCAGGGCCGAAGTCGCGAAATCCGTCGTACCCGGGCGATAGGGTTAGGCATGATCACAGAGACCCTCCATCACGAGGGTGCTCCGCACCTCGCACCCCTGCCGCGGCTGGCGCCCGATGGTCCGGGCGAACTGGATCCGGTGGAGATCCTGACCGAAAAGGAGTTGGAGGACGAGCTCCGGCGCCTGACCCGGCTCCAAGCCCAGGCAGAGGCCCGCTTGGCGGCAGTGGTGGCCGAAGCGCACCGACGGGAACTGCCCGCCGGGCGGGGTTTCGGTTCCCCCACCGCCTGGCTGATCGCGCTGACCGGCGAGCCCCCGGCGGTGTGTCGTAGCCGGGTGCGGGTGGCGCTGGCGCTGCGCCACATGGATGCCACCCGTTCCGCCTTCGCCGCCGGGGAGGTGAGCGCCTGCCGGGTGCGGCTACTGGTGGACGCCCGGGAGGCAGCCCCTGACCTGTTCTGCCGGGACGAGCCGCTGCTGGTCGCCCAGGCCTGCACGCTGCCCTCTCAGGTGTTCCCCCGGGCGATCGCCCACTGGCGGCGGCTGGCCGACGCGGACGGGGCTCTGGCCGAGGCGGACCGGGCGTTCGAACGCCGCCGGCTGCATGTCTCCGCTGCCTGGGGTGGAATGGTCCGCCTGGACGGGGAACTGGACCCCGAATCGGGCCAGACAGTGCTCACCGCCCTGGGATCTGTGGCCGAACCGGCCGCCCTGGACCCCGACGATGGGCGCAGCCCGGCCCAGCGGCGGGCCGACGCCCTGGTCGAGATCTGCCGCCGCCACCTTGATTCAACCGACCGGCCCCGAATCGGCGGGGAGAAACCCCACCTCACCGTCACCATCGGCGCCGCCGAACTGACCGCCGACGGTCTCACCGACCTGGAATGCGGGCCGATCAGCCTGGAGACGGTGCGCCGCTGGGCCTGCGACGCCACCCTCACCCCTCTGGTCACTGGATCCGACGGGCAACCCCTGACCACCGGCCGCCGCCAGCGGGTCATCCCCCCCGCTCTCCGCCGGGCACTCCACCAGCGGGACCAGCACTGCACCCACCCCGGCTGCGACATCCCCGCCCGCTGGTGCGACGCCCACCACATCGTCCACTGGGCCCAAGGCGGAACCACCACCCTCGACAACCTCAGACTCCTTTGTCGGCGCCACCACCGCCAAGCCCACCACCAGCGGGAATAGCATCGGGGTAGAAAGACGATGACATCCGGCCGCGCTCAGGCAGCGTCGAGACGTGCAGGGGAGATCCTGGTCCTGTCCGGCAATTGCGCCCAGAGCAGCTTCGCCGCGCTGACCGAGTACCTCGGCTTCGAAGCCGCGGACACCCTGAAGGCCCTGACCCCATTCCCGGGCATCGGCCTGCGCGGCGATACCTGCGGCGCGGTGATCGGCTGCGTCATGGCAATCGGGATGGCGCTGGGTCGCGACCGGCTCGACGATGGTCCGGCCATGGAGCCCTCCCTGCGGGCGACGCGCCGGTTCTGCCGCGCCTTCGAGACTGAATTCGGCGGCACCTCCTGTCGCGTCGTTCTCGAACAGGGGCTCGGCAGCTGGTTCGATCTGGCCCAGCTCGAGGCGGCCGCCGCCTACGTGGAAGTCGGTGGTCCCGAATACTGCTCTCGGGTGGTGACCCGTGCCGTGCTCCTCGCTCTCGAGGCCGTGGAGGGTGCGGCCCCCGACCGCTGAGGCGGTTTGCGGCCCATCCGGCCCGGCGAGTACCTTGCGAAACATGCCGGCGCGCGCCCGCGCCGGGAAGGGAGCGGTGGTGAACTCGGCAGGCGGAGCCGGCATGTCGGCCTTGGTCGAGCCGTGACCGATCGCCCCGCCGACAGCGGCCTCAACCTGGACCGACAGGATCGGGCGTCCGCCCTCGCCTTCGAGTGGGCCCGCCGCACCTTCACCAACCGCACGGGCCGGACCGGGCTCCCCGTCCTCGGCACCGGGGGCTTCTTCGCCAATCTGATGGACTTCGGCGGCACCGTCATCGCCGTGGCCTCCGACGGCATCGGCACCAAAGTGGAGCTGGCCGAGCGTACCGGCATCTATCACACCCTGGGATTCGACCTCATGGCCATGGTGGTGGACGACCTGGTCGCCGCCGGCTGCGAGCCGGTGAACGTCACCAACATCCTCGACGTGGACGCGGTGGATGCGGCGGTGGTGGACGACCTGATGCGCGGCCTCCACAACGCCGCGGTGGTAGCCCGGGTGGCGGTGGTGGGCGGGGAGATCGCCGAGTTGGACGACCGCATCGGCGGGTGGGGAACGGCCATGCACTTCAACTGGTGCGCCACCGCCGTCGGCGTCCTGCCCCCCGGACGGCAGCCCCTGGACGGAAGCCGGGTGGCCCCCGGCGATGCCATCATCGCCCTGCGCAGCGACGGCTTCCGCTCCAACGGCTTCTCTCTGGTGCGCCGGGTGGTGGCCGCCGCGTTCGGGCCCGACTGGCACGGGCAGCCCTGCGGGGAGGAGACCTG
>CAZJRF010000015.1:0-13788 GCA_964548475.1 uncultured Acidimicrobiia bacterium | reverse complement strand
GGGCATCCGGGAGGTGCGGGTGGAGGGCCGGGAGGGCCGGGTGCTGCTGACCCCTTCCCGTATCTACGCCCCGCTGGTGGTGGACCTGCTGGACGAGGGAGTCGGGCTCACCGGGGCGGCGCACGTCACCGGCGGGGGCATCCCCGCCAACCTGGCCCGCCTGCTGGCGCCCGGCGGCCTGGGCGCCCACCTCGACTCCCTCTTCCCGCCCCACGCCCCCATGCGGGAGCTGATGCGACGTGGGCGGATCCCCGCCGAGCAGGCCTATCGCCTGTGGAACATGGGGAACGGCATGCTCTTGACCGTGCCGCCTGACCGGGTCGATCGGTGCCTGGAGGCTGCCGACGCCCGCGGCTACCCGGCCCGGGTGGCCGGCCGCGTGACCACAGACCCGGTCATCCGGCTGCGCACCGAAGACGGCGAGGAGATGGCCTTCCCAGGCGGGAAGCAGTGACCGCCTACTTCGTCCAGGTCTTCTTGCGCGACGAGATCGCCGACCCCGTGGGACGGGCGGCCCGGGCCGACGCCCGCCGGTTCCTGGGCATCGACACCGGCGAGGTGCGCACCGCCCGCCAGTTCACCATCACCTGCCCCATCTCCCCCGACGACCTGGCCCTGCTCGCCCACCAGGGCCTGAGCGACCCGATCTTGCACCAAGTCTTCGTGGACCGCCCCCACACTCCCCCGGGCTTCGCCACCTGCCTGCGAGTGAGCCGCCGCCCCGGGGTCACCGACGACGAGGGGGTTAGCGCCCAGCGCACCCTGGCCGATCTCACCGGGCGCGAGGCCGGGACGGGCGTCCAGCGCATCTTCACCTCCGATCTCTACTTCATAGAACGGGCGCTGGACGACGGTCACCTGACCCGGCTGGCCGAGGAGCTCCTCGGCAATCCGCTGGTCAACCGATTCGACTTCGGGCTCGACCTCGACCCGCTGGGGGCGGCCCCCGCCCTCGACTTCGGGGCCGACTCCACCGTGGAGGTGGTGGACGTCTTTCTTCCCGACCCCGAGCTCGAGCGCCTCTCGAAGGAGATGGTGCTGTCGCTATCACGCGACGAGTGGCATGCCATCCAGCGCCACTACCGCGACCCGGCCGTGCTCGCCGGTCGCGCGGCCCGGGGCCTGCCCGCTCTACCCACCGACTGCGAGCTGGAGACGATCGCCCAGACCTGGTCGGAGCACTGCAAGCACAAGGAGTTCAACGCCCTCATCACCTACACCGACCGGGAAGAGGGCACCACCACCACCATCGACTCCCTGTTCGACACCTACGTGAGGGCCGCCACCGAGGACGTGAGGTCCCGGCTCGAGGAGGCGGGGGCCGACTGGCTGGTGAAGGTGTTCTCGGACAACGCCGGGGTGGTGCGCATCGATGACGAACGGCTCTTCGTCTTCAAGGTGGAGACCCACAACACCCCCTCCGCCCTAGACCCCTACGGGGGGGCCATCACCGGCATCCTGGGCAACAATCGCGACCCGCTGGGCACCGGCAAGGGGGGCGGCCGGCTGCTGTTCAACACCAACGTGCTCTGCTTCGGCCCGCCCGATTACTCGCTCCCCCTGCTCACCGGCCAGCTGCACCCCCAGCGGGTGTTCACCGGGGTGCGCCGCGGCATCGAGGACGGCGGCAACAAGTCCGGGATCCCCACCGTCAACGGGGCGATCGTCTTCGACGACCGTTATGCCGGCAAGCCTCTGGTGTTCTGCGGGACCGGCTCGGTGATGCCCGCCACCTACCAGGGCCGCCCCTCCTGGGAGAAGGAGATCGCCCCGGGCGACCTGGTCCTGATGGCCGGGGGGCGGGTGGGGAAGGACGGCATTCACGGCGCCACCTTCTCCTCGGTGGAGATCGACCGGCACTCGCCCCGCCAGGCCGTGCAGATCGGCAGCCCCATCACCCAGAAGCTGGTAGCCGACTTCATGGAGGTCGCCTGCGCCGAGGGGCTCATCTCCTGCTCCACCGACTGCGGGGCGGGGGGCCTGGCCTCCTCGGTGGGCGAGCTGGCCCAGATCAGCGGCGGCGCCCGGGTGCAGCTCGAGGCGGTGCCCCTCAAGTACGCCGGCCTGCGCCCCTGGGAGATCTTCCTCTCCGAGGCCCAGGAGCGCATGACCCTGGTGGTGCCTCCGGTCCACCTGGCCCGGGTGGCCGAACTGGCCGCCCTCTTCGAAGTGGAGCTCACCGAGATCGGGACGTTCACCGACAGCGGGGACCTCGAGGTGCTCTTCGGGGACCGCCCGGTGGCGTGCCTGGAGCTCGAGTTCCTCCACCACGGAGTGCCCCGCAAGCACCTGGAAGCCGAATGGGCCCGGCCCGCACTCGCCGAGCCCGACCTGCCCGCCGGTCTGGACATCGGGGATGCGCTGCTCCGGCTGCTGGGGTCGGCCGACATCTGCTCCCGGGAGGCGGTGATCCGCCAGTACGACCACGAGGTCAAGGGCAAGACGGTGGTCAAGCCGCTCATGGGGCCCCGCGGGGTGGCCCCCCAGGACGCCGCCGTCCTCCGCCTGGACCTCGACGGCTACCGGGGGGTGGCGGTGGCGTGCGGGATTGCCCCCCGCTACGCCGACCTGGACGCCTACCACTCCTCCGCCGGCGCCTTCGACGAGGCGGTGCGTCAGATCATCGCGGTGGGGGGCCGCCTCCCCGAGCCGGCCGCCGGCGACCGGTTCTTCTGGTCGGCCTGCGACAACTTTTGCCTGCCCGACTCCGCGTACCACCCGGAGTCGAACCCGGACGGCCGCCACAAGCTGGCGCAACTGGTGCGCATGTGCCGGGCCCTCTACGACCTGGCGACGGCCTACGGGGTGCCTCTCACCTCGGGCAAGGACAGCATGAAGAACGACTTCGTGGCCGACGGGCAGAAGATCTCCGTGCCGCCCACGGTGCTCTACTCGATGGTGGTCGCGATGGAGGACGTGCGCCGGGCGGTCACCACCGAACTCAAGCGGCCGGGCGACCTGATCTACCAGGTCGGCACCACCTACGACGAGCTGGGCGGGTCGGCTTTCTACCGGCTGCTGGGCGAACTGGGGGCCAACGTGCCGCAGGTCCGGTCTCAATCGGCCGTCGCCTGCTACCGGCGCCTTTCCGCCGCCACCTCCCGGGGCCTGGTCGCCTCCTGCCACGACCTCTCCGACGGCGGCCTGACGGTGGCGCTGGCCGAATGTTGCTTCGGCGGCGGCCTGGGTGCCCGCATCTCGCTGTCGGAGGAGGTGCTCGGCCCGGAGGCCCGGGGCTCGCAACGCGCCCGGCCGGCGGCTCTCTTCGCTGAGTCCCACTCCCGCTTTGTGGCGAGCGTGGACCCGGCCCGGCGGGCCGACTTCGAAGCCGTGCTGGGGGCGGAGGCCGTCCTCATCGGTGAGGTGACCGCCGATCCCCGCCTCGCTGTCGCCTGGGAGGGGGAGCGGGTACTGGACCTGGAGACGGGCGACCTGCTCGCCGCCTGGCAGGGAGGGCTGGGGCTGTGACGGTGCGCGCCCTGGTGATCAATGGCTCCGGCATCAACTGCGAGGAGGAGACCGCCGCCGCCTTCCGCCTGGCGGGGGCCGAGCCGGCCGTCGTGAACCTGAACGCCCTGCTTGCCGACCGGCTGGATCTGCACCGCTACCAGGTGGTGGTCTTCCCCGGCGGCTTCTCCTTCGGGGATGACCTGGGAGCCGGGAAGGCTCTGGCCAACCGGGTCCGCTACCGGCGCCTCCCCGACGGCCGCCTCTTCTTCGACGAGCTGACGGGCTTCCTGGCCCAGGGAGGCTTCCTGCTGGGGATCTGCAACGGCTTCCAGGTGCTGGTGAAGACCGGGCTCCTTCCCAACGTGGGCGGTGCGTTCCGCCAGGAGGTCACCCTTACCCGCAACACCTCGGGCCGCTTCGAGGACCGCTGGGTGCACTGCACCACCGGGGGGAGGGTTTCCACCCCGTTCCTCACCGGCATCGGGGTGATCGCCCTGCCGGTGCGCCACGGGGAGGGGCGGCTGGTGATTACCGACCCGGCGGTGCGGCAAGCCCTGATTGAGCGGGGGCTGGCCTGCCTCGCCTACTGCCACCCCGACGGGACCGTCGCCACCGATTACCCCGCCCTCCCCAACGGGTCCGACCTCTCCTGCGCCGGGCTCACCGACCCCACCGGCCACATCCTCGGGCTGATGCCCCACCCCGAGGCCCACCTCTCCCTCTACAACCATCCCAACTGGCCCTCACTCCGTCGCCGCGACCCCGGCCGCGGCGACGACGGGGAAGGATTGGCCGTCTTCCGCAACATCATCCGCCACATCAGGGAGGCGAAGTGACACCGACCGCCGAACAAGACGGGCGGGTACCGGTCCGCCGGGCCCTCCTCTCGGTCACCGACAAGACCGGTGCGGTCGAGTTGGCTCGCACCCTGGCGGCGCACGGATGCCAGCTGATCTCCACCGGGGGGACCCGGGCCGCCCTCGAGGCGGCCGGCCTGCCCGTCACCGAGGTGGCCTCGGTGTCGGGGAACCCGGAGGCCTTCGGAGGCCGGATGAAGACCATCTCCTTCGCCATCGAGTCAGCCCTGCTGTACGACCGGGAGAGCGACGCCGCCGAGGCCGCCTCCCTGGGAGTGGCCCCCATCGACCTGGTGGCCTGCAACCTCTACCCGTTCCAGGAGCACGCGGCGGCCGGCGAGGAGCTCCCGGAACTCATGGAGCAGGTGGATATCGGCGGTCCCACCATGATCCGGGCGGCGGCCAAGAACCACCGCTGGGTGGCGGTGCTCACCTCGCCCGCCCAGTACCCGGAGGTGATCGCCGAACTGGATGAACACCGGGGCGCCCTCTCTCCCGCGACCCGCAAGCGGCTTATGCGAGAGGCGTTCAACCACACCGCCGATTACGACGCGGCCATCGCCCGCACCGTCGACGAGCGACTGGGAGTGCCTTCACTGCGCCTCGCCTTCGACCGGGGCCGCTCCCTGCGCTACGGCGAGAACCCCCACCAGGCGGCCTGGCTGTTCCGCGACCGGGAGGCCGCCGGCTCCCTCGCCGCCGCCGGGGTGCTCTCCGGCAAGGAGATCTCCCACAACAACCTGGTCGACCTGGCCGCCGCCCTGGAGGCGGTGCAGGACCTGCCCGCCGAGGCCTGCGCGGTGGTCAAGCACGCCAACCCCTGCGGGTTGGCGGTGGCCTCCGACCAGGCAGAGGTGCTGGCCGCCGCCTGGGAAGGAGACCCGGTCTCGGCCTTCGGCTCGGTGATCGCCTTCAACGGGACCCTGCGCACCGACACGGTGGGCTTCTTCGAGTTGGCTCACCCCGACCGGGCACGGCGCAAGTTCGTGGAGGTCGTGGCCGCCCCCGCCTTCGAGGAGGGCGCACTGGAGGCGCTCAAGGTGCATCCCAACCTGCGGGCGGTGCGGGCCGACCCCGCCGCCTTGCGCCCTCGCCTCAGCTTCCGCTCGCTGCCCGGGGCCTGCCTCTTGCAGGAGACCGACACCACCCTGGAGGCCGGCGGCGAGGTGCAGACCGCGACGCCCCCGGCAGTGGACGACCCCGGCCTGGTCCGCCTTGGCCTGGTCGCCGTCCGCCAGGTGAAGAGCAACGCCATCGCCGTGGTGCGCCGCCGGCCCGACGGGGTCCTCCAGTTGTTGGGGATGGGCGGCGGGCAGCCCAACCGTCTCGACTCGATCCGCCTGGCCGTGGCCCGCTGCCGTACCAACCTGGCTCGCGAGTACCGGGGCCCGGCCGAGGGCCTGGAGGCCTACCAGCGGGAGGTGCTCGGCTCTGCCCTGCTGATGTCCGACGCCTTCTTCCCCTTCCCGGACAACGTGGAGGCAGCGGCCGAGGCCGGTATCCGCACCCTCTACGAGCCGGGGGGCTCGCTGCGAGACGCCCGGGTGGTCGAGCGCGCCGACGAACTGGGAGTATGTGTGGTGTTTACCGGCATCCGTCACTTCAAGCACTAATGGGAAGCTCATGAAGACCCTGCAGACCGTTTCCAGCCCGCAACTGGTGCACCTGCACCACGGCAAGGTGCGCGAGTCCTTCCGGGTGGATGAGACCACCCGGCTGATCGCGGTCACCGACCGCCTCTCCGCCTTCGACCGGGTGCTCACCACCCCCGTCCCCGGCAAGGGAGCGGCCCTCAACGCGGTCTCGGCCTGGTGGTTCGAGCGCACCCGCGACGTGGCGCCCAACCACTTCCTGCGGCTCATCGACCCCAACCTGATGCTGGTGCGCGAGGCCGAGCCCATCCGCGTGGAGATGGTGGTGCGCGGCTACCTGGCCGGCTCCCTGTGGCGCGCCTACCAGAAGGAGGAGCGCACCTTCTGGGACACGACCCTCCCCGACGGGATGCACCTGCACGACCCCTTCCCCGAGCCACTGGTCACCCCCACCACCAAGGAGGCCAGCGACCGCCCCATCGACCGCGAGGAAATCGTGGCCGGCGGCTGGGCCTCCGCCGAGCACTACTGCGAGATGGAGCGGGTCTCGCATGAGCTCTTCCGCCGGGGCACCGAGCTGCTGGCGGAGCGGGGCCTCATCCTGGTGGACACCAAGTACGAGTTCGGCCTCGCCGGCGGGGAGCTGCTGCTCATCGACGAGCTGCACACCTCGGACTCGTCGCGCATCTGGGACGCCGAGGCCTACCGGGCCGACCCGGCGGGGGTGGAGGCTCTGGACAAGGAGTACGCCCGCCGCTGGCTGCTGCAGGCGAGCGAGGCGGGAGAGGCGCCGGAGGGCCTGCCGCCCGAGGTCGTCGCCGAGACCGCCCGCCGCTACGCCGAGCTCTGCCGCCGGGTGACCGGGGCTTCCCCGCCGGAGCCGGGGGACGAGCCGCAGCGGCGCCTGGTGGCCGCCCTGGTGGGCGAGCGCCTCATGAAAGACGCCTTCGTGCTGATCGTCATGGGCTCACGCTCCGACGAGCAGCACGCCCGGGCCATCGCCGCCGCCCTGGAGCCCTACGAGGTGGCCGTGCTGATGAGGGTGATCTCGGCCCACAAATTGCCGGAGGCCATCCCCGCCCTGGCCGCGGCCTGCAACTCCTCCCTCGAACCAGGGGCGGTGATCGCCGTGGCCGGTGGGTCCAACGGCCTGGGCGGCGCCCTGGCCGCCAACCTGAACCTGCCGGTGATCAACTGCCCACCCTTCAAAGATCAGGTGGACCTGCTCCTCAACATCGGCTCCTCGCTGATGATGCCCTCACGGGTTCCCGCCATGACCGTGTTGCGTCCGGCCGAGGCCGCCGCGGCCGCCCTGCGGGCCCTGAACCTGCCCCGCCTGCGCCGGCGCTTCTCCGCCGAGATTGCCGACATGAAGGTGGCGCTGGCCGCCGACGACGAGGAGATGCGCCGGTGACCCCCGGACCGGCCGGCCCATGAGAGCAGGGATCATCGGCTCCGGGGGACGGGAGCACGCCCTGGCCTGGAAGCTGGCTCAAGACCTGGGACCGGAGAACGTCTTCTGCCTCCCCGGCAACGGGGGCACGCCCAACAGCCTGGGCCTGAACCCGGCCGACCGGCCCGCCTTGGTGGCCGCCTGCCGTCAGTTGGGGATCGGGCTGCTGGTGGTGGGGCCGGAAGGGCCGCTGGCGGAGGGCATCGTGGACGACCTGGCCGGGAGCGGGATCGCCGTGCTCGGCCCGGGGCGCGCCGCCGCCCGGCTGGAGTCCTCCAAGGTGTGGGCCAAGCAGTTCATGGTTCGCCACGGGGTGGCCACGGCCCCGTACAGCGTCCACCGCGCCCCCGACCCGGCCGACGACCGCATCCGGGAGCTCGGCGGCCGCCTGGTGGTGAAGTACGACGGGCTGGCGGCGGGGAAAGGCGTGTTCGTCACCGGGGACGAGGCCGAGGCGGCCGCTGCAGTCGCCGCTGTCGCGGAGCGCTACGGGCCCGGGGCGGCCTTCATCGTCGAGGAGCGCCTGCACGGCTCGGAGCTGTCGGTGCTGGCCTTCACCGACGGGAGGGATGTGGCCCTGCTCCCCACCTCCCAGGACCACAAGCCGGTGGGAGACGGCGATCGGGGCCCCAACACCGGCGGCATGGGCGCCTTCTGCCCGGTGCCGGCGGTGGACGAGGCCCTGCTCGGCGCCATCCGCCGGGAGATCATCGAGCCCACCCTGGCGGGGCTGGCCGCGGAGGGCTTGGAGTACCGGGGGATCCTCTACTTCGGAGTGATGGTCACCGCCGACGGGCCCCGGCTGCTGGAGTACAACGTGCGCATGGGCGACCCGGAGACGGAAGCCGTCCTCCCCGCCCTCTCGTCCAGCCTGCTGGATCTGATCCTCGCTTGCCTCGACGGCACGGTGGGCCGGCAGCGCCCCGCCTTCCGCCCCGGGCACTTCGTGGATGTGGTTCTCGCGTCGGCGGGCTACCCCGGCGACTACGGGACGGGCTTCCCCATCAACGGGCTGGACGCAGCGCAGGAAGAGTGCCTGGTCTTCCACTCCGGCACCCGGTGCCTCCCGGATGGGACGGTGGTCACCGGCGGGGGGCGGGTGCTCAACGTGGTGGGAAGCGGCGCCGGCCTGGACGAGGCCATTGCCTGCGCCTACCGGGGAGTCGAGCGAGTCTCCTTCGAAGGGATGTTCTGCCGCACCGACATCGGGAGGCGGGAATGGCGCCTGAGGTGAGCCGCACCCGACCCCCGGCCGGGCCGAGCCGGAAGCGGGTGGCCATCTTCATCTCGGGGCGGGGCAGCAACATGGAGGCCATCCTCCGCAACGCCCGCGACGGCGACCTGGGGAAGGTGTGCGAGGTGGTGCTGGTCTTCTCCAACGACCCCGCCGCCCCGGGCCTGGAGATCGCCCGGGGGTACGGCGTGCCCACCGCCGCCCTGTCCTCCCGGGGCCGGGACCGCCGGGAGTTCGACGCCGAGGTGGTGAGCCTGCTGGAGCCCTACCACCTCGACTACCTGGTCCTCGCCGGTTACATGCGGCTGCTCTCCCCGGTCCTCATCGAGCGCTACGCCGGCCGCATCGTCAACATCCACCCGGCCGACTCCCGTCTCTACCAGGGGATCCACGGCTACCAATGGGCTTTCGAACAGGGTTTGGAGAAGACCCTGATCACCGTGCACCTGGTGGATGAGGGCATGGACACCGGGCCGATCCTGGCCCAGGCCGAGGTCGACCTGCGCGGGGCAGGCTCGCTGGAGGAGATCGAGCGGCGGGGCCTGGCCGTGGAGCACCGTTTCTACAGTGCGGTCTTGGCCGGCCTGTGCGCCGGTAGCATCTGACCGACGGATCGGCGCGGGCAAGAGGGACCATTCCATGTGCGGGATCCTGGGGATCAGCGGCCGGCGCGACATCTCGGCCCAGCTGCTCGATGGGCTGGCCGCCATCCAGCACCGGGGGCAGGACGCGGCCGGCATCGTCACCTTCAACCGGACCTTCCACCTGCGCAAGGGCCTGGGGCTGGTCGCTGAGGTGTTCCGCGACGGCAACCTGGACGGGCTGGCTGGCTCGGTGGGCCTGGCCCATGTCCGCTATGCCACCACCGGCAGCGGAGACGTGCTCGACGCCCAGCCCATCGTGGTGGACTACCCCTTCGGGCTGGCCATGGTGCACAACGGCAACGTGATCAACTTCGCCCACCTGCGGCGCCACCTGTATGAGGATCACCACCGGCTGGTGGACACCTCGAACGATGTGGCCCTCATCCTCTACACCTTCGCCTCCAAGCTGGAGACCAAGGACCTCAAGCACCTCTCCATCGACGACGTGTTCGACTGCGTGACGGCCACCCAGGACGAGGTGGAGGGCGCCTACTCGGCGGTGACCATCATCGCCAACCACGGCCTGCTCGCCTTCTGCGACCCCCACGGGATTCGCCCGCTGGTCATGGGCCGCCAGGTCACCGACGTCGGCGTCAGCTGGGCCTTCGCCTCCGAGACGACCTGCTTCGACCACTTGGATTTCGAGATGGTGCGCGATCTGCAGCCGGGGGAGGCGGTCTTCATCGATCGGGACCAGCGGGTGCACAGCCGCATCTGCCGGCGCCGGCAGCAGGCCTACTGCGTGTTCGAGTACATCTACTTCGCCCGGGAGGACGCGGTGATGAACGGGCGGCTGGTGGCCTCAGAGCGCGTCCGCCTGGGCAAGCGCCTCGGCGCCACCTTCCGCGCCACCGGCCTGCAGCCGGACATCGTCATCGACGTCCCCACCAGCGCCTACTTCTTCGCCTCGGCCCTGGCCGAGGAGCTGGGGGTGCCCTACCGCCGGGGCCTGGCCAAGAACCGCCACGTGGGCCGCTCCTTCATCACCCCCGGCGCCCAGCGGCGCGAGGCGATGGTCCACAAGAAGCTCAACCCCATCCGGGACATCATCCGCGGCCGCAAGGTGGCGGTGGTGGACGATTCCATCGTGCGGGGCACCACCGCCCGGCTGCTGGTGGAGCTGCTGCGCAAGGCCGGGGCCACCGAGGTGTACGTGGTGTCGGCGGCGCCCCCGATCAAGCACCCCTGCATCTACGGCATCGACATGAGTGCCCGGGGCGAGATCATCGCCGCCCACAACGACATCGAGGACGTCAAGCGGTACCTGGGGGCCGACGCGGTGGTGTACCAGCGGCTTGAGGACCTCAAAGACCTCTACCGGGACCTGCCCTGCTGCTACGCCTGCTTCTCGGGCGAGTACCCCACCGGGGCGACGGCAGAAGCCCTGGCCGAGATCGAAGCAGAGAAGGTCTCCTCGCGGCGGTGACCGGCGGGCGGGAAACCCGTCGCGGCCGACGGTGGCTCGACGAGATCAGAGGCGGCCGAGCACCAACCGGGCCAGGCTGACCAGCACCTCGAGGGGCTCGGCCAGTTCACCGTAGCCGCCACTGACACCCACTGCGAAGAACCTGCCGCCGCCGGCATCGACGGCGATCGTCCGGAAGGGGCAGCACACCGCCTGCTCTCCCACGCCGGCGATCATCTCGGCCTCACCCTGTTCCACAAGCAACAAGTACTCCTCGAGCAGGTTGGCTGCCCCGCCCAACCGGCCCTCCCCGTCCTCAATGATGACCTGGAGGTAGACCCCGGCCTCCGACGCGAGATCGAAGTCGCAGTAGATCGGCGGCTCGTCGCGCACCTCCTCGACCGTCAGGCCGGTGGCCCCTGCCACTTCCTCGGCGGTGAGCAGATCGCAGGGTGCCGTCGTAATGGGCACCACGGAACCCTCCGGCGCGTCCGTAGTGGGGGCCGAGGTGGTGGGAGGGGCGGCAGTCTCCGCCGTGCTTCCGCCGCCGCCGCAGGCGGGCAGCACTGCCAAGAGCACGGCCGCCAACCCGATCAGTCTCCGCAGCATCGATACCCTCCTCGGCCGGGCCCCGGGCCCAAACCCCAGGGCGCCATCCGGGGATCATGCCAGCCGGCGGCCTCTGTCCCAAACGGCGGTGGCTCGACGGGGCAAACGGGCCCGGCCGGGGATGTGACAGGTACGTGATATGTAGGGAAGGTGAGCGTTGCCACGCTGCCCCCGGTGGACCTGCCCGAGCGGTCGGAGTTGTTCGAGGCCCCGGTACGGGGCTTGGCCGATTCCGATCTTGCCGAGGGTCTGCGCCGGCTGGGCCGCCGGGCCTCCCGAATGGAGGCCCGGCGGGCGGAGTTCATCGCCGAAGCCGACCGGCGGGGGGTGGCCCGCCGACAGGGGTTCGCCTCTACGACGGCCTGGCTGATCGACCTGTCGGGCGATCCGGCGGCCGTGTGCCGCAGCCGCCTGGCGGTGGCCGCCTCGCCCCAGGAGATGCCGCAGACCCGGGCGGCCTTCGACGCCGGGGAAGTGTCCGAGCCGCGGGTCAGGTTGCTCGCCGAGGCTCGCTGGCTGGCCCCCGAGCAGTTCACCCGGGACGAGCGCCGGTTGGTGGCCCAGGCGGCCTCGGCGTCTTCACAGCGCCTGCCCCAGGTACTGGGCGAGTGGCGGCGCGGCACCGACCCGGAAGGAGCCGAAGCCCACACCGCCCGGCGGTTTGCGCAGCGGGCGCTGCACGTTTCGCCGTCCTGGTCGGGCATGGTGCACCTGAGCGGGGACCTCGATCCTGAAGGGGACAGCGTCGTCCTGGCCGCGCTGCGTTCCTTCTCCGGGCCCGCCTGCTCAAATCCTCAAGACACCCGCAGTCCCCAGCAGTGCCGGGCCGACGCCCCGGTCGAGATCTGCCGCCGCCACCGTCACCACCATCACCATCGACGAACACGGCCGGCCGGTAGCCGCCGCCCCTGCCCGCCGGGTAGTCTCCCCTGCCCTGCGCCGGGCCCTCGACCTGCGCGACCGGGGATGCATCCACCCCGACTGCGACATCCCCGCCCGGTGGTGCGACGCCCATCACATCACTCATTGGGCCGATGGCGGTGGCACCACCCTGGCCAACTTGCACCTGCTCTGCCGAGAGCATCACCGCGCCGCTCACGACCACCAGCCCTACCCGCGACGCGAGTGAGCCGGATGCACCACCCCGGGGTGCGACGGCAACTCGCAGCCTCACCCATCGGGCTACGACTGGAGGTCGCTCTTCCATCGCCTGACTGGGCGTGGCACAATTGTGGCCATGACCAGTGAATCGCTCCGAACCATCCGGGATCGGTTCTCCGAGTTCGTCGAGCGCGTCCAAGGACACCACGAGCGCGTGATCGTCACCCGCAACGGGACCCCGGCTGCCGTTCTGATCAGCCCCGATGACCTCGAATCCCTCGAGGAAACCATCGCCGTGCTGAGCGATTCCGAAGCCGTCGCCGAACTGGTCGAGGCGCACCGGGCCTACCTAGAGGGTGACGTGGTCCGGGGCAGCGACGCGATCCGGGCACTCCGCCCCCGGTGAGCGGCGAACCTTACGAGATCGTCGTCACGGCTCCCGCCGCCCGGGCTATTCGGGAAACGTTGCCGGAGGCAGTCGCGTTCGCAGTGATCGACCTCGTGACCGGACCGCTCCGAGAGAGCCCACAACGTGTCGGCACCCCCCTGCGGGGCGAACTCGAAGACATATGGAGCGCCCGGCGCGGCACGTATCGCATCCTGTACCGGATCGACGAAGAGCGGCGGGAAGTGGTCGTCCTGCGGGTCGGGCATCGTCGCCACATCTACCGAACCGACTGATCTCCTGTCGACACGCCGGTCCCCCGGGGTGCGGCTGCGGTGTAGTCAGATCACATGAAGGCCTGAGGGCGTCCAGCGTTCCGGAGGTCGCACCCTTCGCCGAGGAGCCGCTCGCACATGGGATGGCGGGTGAGATGCACCTGATCGGGTGGCGGGGAGCGGTTGCCTTCCTGGTACTTGGAAGCGCGGTCGCCGCGTGTGGCAGCCCGGATGAGGCACCGGGCGCTTGTCAGCCCCCGCCAGCCACCGAGATCGAGGCCCCGTCGCATATCGCGATGACCCTTGACCCCTATCCGGTCACCGCCGGGGCAACGGCCACCCTGCGGGTGAGCGATGCCGAACTGCCGACCGGTGCAATCATCGGCCTGGCCGTTGTCTGGCAATGTTGGGATGGTTCCCGGTGGATCGACACCTACCAGTTGGTACGTGCGATCGACCCGTTTGTGGCGCAGGCCATCCGGGTGGAGCCCGGCGTCGCCACCACCATCGCGGCCCTCGGGGTTCCCCTCCCCTCAACTGCGCGAATCCTCATCCCCGATGTTGCCCCCGGCATCTACCGAATCTGGGACCAAGTCGGGGATACCCCGGGGCATCTCATTGTCGGAGTTGCCAAGGGGTAGGGGGTGCCCGCGTGGGCTGCGGTGTAGATATGTCACATGAGCGGAGCCGATCCCGCGGCTCTGCTGACCCTCCGACTCACGCCGGACGCCACTGACCCAAAGGCCCTTAGCGGGGCGGCGCCAACGGCAGCCGGTAGACCAC
>CAZJRF010000014.1:0-26111 GCA_964548475.1 uncultured Acidimicrobiia bacterium | reverse complement strand
AGTCGGTAGACCACCTCATCGCCGTGGATCTCACCGGTCTCGACGAAGCCGAACCTCCCGTAGAAGCCCTGTGGCCCATCCTCTCCAGGGACACATGAGAGGAGCAGTTCCGTCGCCCCGGGGAGACTGCGCACCCGCTCGACCAGCAACTCCAACGCCCTCCAGCCGTAGCCCTTCCCCTGATGCTCGGCGTCGATCATCAGCCGGCACAAGTAGTACTCGCCCATCTCCCGGTCCTCGTCGAGAAGGACGAAGCCCACCGGCTCCTCCCCCACGCAAACCGCCCGGAACCACGCGTTCGGCTCGAAATGCGCCTGGGCGATGGAGACGGCGTTCGTCGCCACGAAGCGATCCTGTTCGGGACTCACCCGGAGCCGCAAGACGGCCCCCACCGTCTCGCTGGTGATCTCCCGCAGGCTCACCTCGGCCACCACTTCCGACCCCTTCGACAGCACGCACCCTACCTGCCTTGAGCACTGACCCCGTGCCGCCCATACGCTGGGCTGAGCTGCGGTGGAAACGTGTTACCTGAGCACCCACCCACCTGAGAGGCCGCAACTCCCCCAGGCTGGCTGACCTTCTGGTCTTGTGCCCGGCGGTCAGACCGTCTCCCGCGAGACCCGGGCCTCGATCAACTGGAAGCCTTCGGGCAGGGCGGTCTCGGATAGGACTGTGAAGCCGCACCCTGTGAGGAGGCCCTTCAGGCGGGTGGTGGTCATCGGGGCTTCCGCCGACCGGGCGATGGAGGCGGTGAACGTCCAATGCAGCACCTGGGCCGGCACAGCGTCCTCGGTCACTGCCAGCTGGTCGACGATGACCAGCCGCCCGCCCTCTTCCAGTGAGGTCCGCACCTTGGAGAACAGCGGTTCGGTGTAGATGCCCACGTCGCACTCCAGCGCCAGGTCGAACCCACCCGGAAGCCCTCCACCCATCAGGTCGGCGGCCAGGTAGGTGATCCGGTCCTCAAGCCGGTTCTCAGCGGCGATCTGCCGCCCGGCGGCGCAGACGTTCTCGATGTCAACCACCACCGAGGTGAGGTCTGGGTGACGACGAAGGAGGGCGAGTGACATTACCCCCGACCCCCCACCCAGGTCCACCATGCGGCGAACGCCAGTCATGTCCAGGATCCGGGCAAGGGCGTCGGCTACCGGCCGGTGGAGTTCGTAGAGCATGCGGGTGAAGACCCGCGCCCGTTCGGAATCCTCGACCATCTGCTGCACGTAGTCCTCCAGCCCCCCCGGGGCAGGAGCCGGGACCGCCTCGGGCAGGGTCAGGCGCGCGACCAGGTCGAGCACGGAAGGGAACCGCTCCCGTTCCTCAGCGGCGAGCAGCGCCCAGGATTCCCTGCTGTACGAGCCCAGGATCGCCCGGCCCGCTCCCGCCGACGGCCGGTAGCCGCCAGGGTGATGCTCCAGGAGACCGATGTGCTCCAGCTGGCGCAGCCACCAACGGCACCGGCCGACCGGGATGCCGAGTGCCCAGGCGACACCAGCCGCCTCCATCGGCTCGGCCGCCACCAGCCACGGAAGCCCCAACTCCAAGGCGGCGCCAAGAGCGGCAGACCCCGAGTAGGCCTGTAGCCACTCGAGCACGTCCTCCGGGGAGGTGAACCGTTCCATAGGCCTCCTCGCCTCCGAGCCTATCTGACAACCACGCCCGAGGAAGCGGAAGCCTGCGGCCAGGTGCCCCACTCTGGGCGGCGGCGGGAAGGTGTTCTCTGAGGGCGACTCGGGTGGAGGCTTGCGACCCCCGGCCGCACCCTGGGCCAGGGTGGGGCGACGTCAGCAGCTTTTCGGCACCCCAGTCTGGGTAAGCGCTTTCCGGTTAGGATTGGCCTTCCGCCGATGGCCTATTCCCGAACCCGCACCCTGGCCTGGTCGCCGCCGCAGGTGTTTGAGGCGGCGCTTGCGGTGGCTTCGCCTCTCGGGTTCGCCGTCTCCCAGGCCGACCGGGGGAGCGGCCACCTGTACTTGGACCAGCCTCGACGTCTCGGACGGTTCCCTCGCCGCTACACCGTGTCGGTCACCGACAGCGGCCTGGGCACCACCGTGGTCAACATCACCTGGCAGCCGACCAGCCCGTTCCCCTGGCCCTCGGGGGGAGGCGGCGCCGCCCGACTACACCGGGGTATCCACCGGACCCTGGGCAGCCAGCAGCCCCGCTGACGGAGGTCGGCGGCGTGGCGGTGCTGCCTCCACCCGCAGTGCGGCCCTACCCGTGATGCGCCCCGGGCCCGCCACACCCCTCCAGTGACATTCCCGCGCGCTGAGCTGCGGCTATCTCACCCCACCACTACCGTCCCGTCCTTGACCACCGTCCACACCAGGTCGCTCCCTGGGCGGTAGGGCAGGTGCCGGTAGGAGGGCGCGTCGAGCACCACCAGGTCGGCCACCGCCCCTTTCAGCACCCACCCCTTGTCGGGCTCGTCGAGGGCCAGCGCCCCGCCCCGGGTGGCCGCCCACAGGGCCTCCTCCGGCGTGAGGCCCATCTCCAGACAGGCCAGGGCGATCACGAAGGGCATGCTCTCCACGTAGGAGGTGCCCGGGTTGCAGTCGGTGGCCAGCGCCACCGTCACCCCGGATTCCCAGAGCATGCGGGCCGGTGCCTGCGGTGTGTGCAGGCAGAAGGAGACCGCCGGCAGCAGGACACCCACCACCCCCGCCTGCCGGAGGGCGGCGGCATCCTCGGGAGTGACATAGTCAAGATGGTCGGCGCTGGCCGCCCCCAACTCGGCTGCCAGGCAGGCCCCGCCGGTGTGCGCCAACTGCTCGACGTGCAGGCGCGGCCGCAGCCCCCCTTCCAGGCCGGCCAGCAGCACCCGTCGTGCCTCCTCCACGGTGAAGGCCCCCCGGTCGCAGAACACGTCGCAGTAGCGGGCCAGGGGTACGCAGGCATCCAGCATCTCCCCGGTCACCAGGTCCAGGTACTCCTCGCGGTCCACATCCCCCGGCACCACGTGCGCCCCCAGGTAGGTGGGGACCACGTCGAGGGGGGTGCGCTCACCGACAGCCCGGGCCGCCTCCAGGATGCGCACCTCGGTGGCGACATCCAGGCCGTAGCCCGACTTGACCTCGACGGTGGTGGTCCCCTGACGCAGGAGGCGCCGGGCCCGCTCGGTCGCCGCGTCGACCAGTTCGTCGAAGGAGGCCGCCCGGGTGGCGGCCACCGTCGAGTGGATGCCGCCCCCCGCCGCCAGGATCTCCTCGTAGTCCTCCCCCCGCAGGCGGCGGGCGAACTCGTCCGACCGGTCGCCGGCGAAAACCAGATGGGTGTGGGGGTCCACGAAACCGGGGACTACCGCCCGGCCGTCGACGTCGAACGGGTCCGTGCCCCGCAACTCCGCCGGCAAGTCCTGTTCCGCACCGGCCCAGGCCACCCGCCCCTCCCGGACCGCCACCGCCGCCCCGTGCACCAGACCCACCAGGTCGGGGGCCCGGGGCGCGTTCGTGATCAGCTCGCCGATGCCGGTGAGCAGCAGGTCGCGGCTCATGGCTCCAGCATGGGCAGGCGGACGCCTCTCTCCCGGGCAACCTCGGTCGCTCGGTCGTAGCCGGCATCGGCGTGGCGCATGATCCCGGTACCGGGATCGTTGGTGAGCACCCGCTCCAGGCGAAAGGCGGCGTCGGCGGTGCCGTCGGCCACCACCTGGGCCCCGGCGTGAATGGACTTACCCATGCCCACCCCGCCCCCGTGGTGCACCGCCACCCAGGCCGCCCCGGAGGCGGTGTTGAGGAGGGCGTTGAGGATGGGCCAGTCGGCGACGGCGTCGGAGCCGTCGGCCATGGCCTCAGTCTCCCGGTAGGGGGAGGCTACCGACCCGGCGTCCAGGTGGTCGCGCCCGATCACGATGGGGGCCTTCACCTCGCCGGAACGAACCAGGTCGTTGAAGGCCAGGCCCGCCCGATGCCGCTCCCCGTAGCCCAGCCAGCAGATGCGGGCCGGCAGGCCTTGGAAGGCCACCCGCTCCTCGGCCAGGGCCAGCCAGCGCTGCAGGGGCCGGTCGTCGGGGAACAGGGCGGCCACCGCCCGATCGGTGGCGGCGATGTCGGCCGGGTCGCCGCTGAGGGCCACCCAGCGGAAAGGCCCCTTGCCTTCGCAGAACAGAGGACGCAGGTAAGCAGGCACAAACCCGGGATAGGCGAAAGCATCGGCGAAGCCGCCCAGCCGCGCCTCGCCGCGCAGGTTGTTGCCGTAGTCGAAGACCTCGGCCCCCGCCTTCTGGAAACCGACCATCGCCTCGCAATGGCGGGCCATGGAGGCCCGGGCCTCCTCCACGTAACGGCCCCGATCCTTGGCCCGCAGCCCGGCCGCCTCCTCCAGGGCGTACCCGGCCGGGATGTAGCCGTTCAGCGGGTCGTGGGCTGAGGTCTGGTCGGTGACGATGTCGATCTCCACTCCCCGGCGCAGCAGTTCGGGGAAGACGTCGGCGGCGTTCCCCTCCACGCCGACCGACAGGGGCCGCTTCTCCCGCTTGGCGGCCAGGGCCAGCGCCACCGCCTCATCCAGGGTGCCGGCCATGGTGTCCAGGTAACGGGTCTCCAGGCGGCGGCGGATGCGGGCCGGGTCCACCTCGACGATCAGGGCCACCCCATCGTTCATGGTCACCGCCAGCGGCTGAGCCCCGCCCATGCCCCCCAGGCCGGCGGTGAGAGTCAGGGTGCCCTGCAGGCTGCCCCCGAAGCACCGCTCCCCCACCGCCGCGAAGGTCTGGTAGGTGCCCTGCAGGATGCCCTGGGTGCCGATGTAGATCCAGGAGCCGGCCGTCATCTGGCCGTACATCATCAGGCCGGCCTCCTCCAGATCCCAGAAATGCTCCCAGTCGGCCCAGTCGGGCACCAGCAGGCTGTTGGCAATCAGCACCCGCGGGGCCAGACGATGGGTATCGAATACCCCCACCGGCTTCCCCGACTGCACCAGCAGGGTCTCCTCGTCGCCCAGGGTCTCCAGCGATCTCACCAGGGCGTCGAAGGCCTCCCAACTGCGGGCCGCCTTACCCCGGCCCCCGTAGACCACCAGATCGTCGGGGCGCTCGGCCACCTCCGGGTCCAGGTTGTTCATCAGGCAGCGCAGCGCCGCCTCCTGCAGCCAGCCGCGGGTGCGCAACTGCCCGCCCCGCGGCGCTCGCACCACTCGTGGTCCGCTCACCGGGCAACCTCTCTCGAGCCTGGGGCCAGCGTACTCCGGGCAGCACCCCGGCCGTCCGCGTAGCATCGGGCGCACTTGCCAAACGGGAGGCCACCCATGACCCAGGCTGCCATCGTCTACCGCCGCAATCAGGAGCCTCGCCGGGGCCTGGCCCTGGCCGGGGCGATCTTCTGTGTCAAGGCGATCCTCCTGATCCCCCATCTGATCATCGTCGGGGTGCTGGGATACCTCGCCTATGCGGTGGGGTACGTCGGGTTCTGGATCGTGGCCTTCACCGGCGAGTTGCCCCGGGGCCTGCAAGACCTGATCGCGATGTGGCTGCGCTGGGGGGCGCGGGCCTACGGCTGGCTGGCCGGCATCACCGACGAGTACCCGCCGTTCGAAGCCGACCCGCCGGACTTCCCCATCGACGCTCGCACACCGGTGAACGAAAGCCCAAAGAAGGGTTGGGCGGTGGCGGGGATCTTCGTGTTCCCCAAGGCCATCTGCGCCCTCCCCCACCTCTTCCTCCTGTATTTCGTGATGATCGCGACGGCGATAGTCACTTGGGTGGGCTACCTGGTGACCTTCTTCACCGGGAAGTTCCCCGCCGGGATGCAGGACTTCATCGCCGGCACCATGCAGTGGTACACCCGGCTGTTCTCCTGGTTCCTGGGCCTCACCGACGAGTACCCGCCCTTCGGGGTGAGGATCTCCCCGGCCGCGTAGGCCGCGGGCGCCCAGGACGGCTCAGGACGCTAGTGAGCCCCGCCGGCCGGCGGGGCTCACGGGGTTACCGGGTGGACCCGGTTGACTTCCCCCTCTGCGCTCGCGGAGCGAGCGCGTCTCCCCCGCCCCCGCGGGGGAGACATGCTTACTCCTCGGGCTTGATCTCCTCGGCGGCTTGCTCGGCGGCTTCCTCGGCCGCCTCGGCGGCCTCTTCCGGGTGCTGCTCGCGACGCTCCTCGATCTTCTCCTTGACGTCCTCGGCGGCGTCCTTGGTCTTCTCCCAGGCCTTCTCGGAGACTTCCTTGGTCTTCACCCAGGCCTTCTCCGCAGCCGGGGCAGCCTTCTCCTTGACCTCGCCGGCCACTTCCTTGGTCTTCACCCAGGCCTTCTCCGCAGCCGGAGCGGCCTTCTCCTTGGCCTTGCCGAACAGGGACTTGGCCTTCTCCATGAAGATGGCGAACCCGCTCTTCTCCTCACCGGTGGTCATGAACGATCCTCCTCGTTAGCTCCTTCTCAGGGTACCGCGCCGGCGGCGTCGGCGGCGGCCCAGACCAGGGTGCCGTCTTCGATCATCGCCGCTACCGCCTCGATATCCGGGGCCGGGGAGCGGTCGTCCTCCAAAGGTGGCACCTGCCGGCGAACCGCGGCCAGGGCGGCCCCGGTGCCCGTGCCCGGGGTGAGCGGACGGCGGTGCTCGATGCCCGAGCAGGCGCACAGCACCTCCACCGCCAGCACCCGGGCCGCGTTGCCCAGCACCTCCCAAAGCTTGCGGGCCGCCCCCCAGCCCATCGACACGTGGTCCTCCTGGGAGCCCGAGGTGGGAATGCTCTCCACCGAGGCAGGGTGGGAGAGCACCCGATTCTCCGCCACCAGGGCCGCCGCCACGTACTGGGTGATCATGTACCCGCTGTTCAACCCGGGGTGGGCGGCGAGGAACGGGGGCAGCCCCGAGGATCGCTCCGGGTCGAGTATGCGGTCGGTGCGCCGCTCCGAAATGCTCGACAACTCGGTCACCGCGATGGTGGCGAAGTCGAAGGCGAAAGCCAGCGGCTGGCCGTGGAAGTTGCCGCCCGAGAGGAACTCGCCCTCTTCGGGCAGCACCACCGGGTTGTCCACCACCGACCCCAGCTCCACGGCCAAGACCCCATCGGCATAAGTGAGCGTATCTCGGGCGGCGCCGTGCACCTGCGGGGCGCAGCGCAGACTGTAGGCATCCTGCACCGCGTGGCCCGGCCCGCGATGGCCGGCCACGATCGTGCTCCCCGCCAGCCAGCGGCGCAGCGTGGCGGCCGAAGCTCCCTGTCCCGGATGAGGGCGCAGGGCTTGGAGGCGGGGGTCGAAGGGCCGCACGCTCCCCAGCAGGGCCTCCACCGACAGAGCGCAAGCCAGGTCGGCCGCCTCGGCGAGACGCCACGCCCGGCGGAGCCCGAGCACTCCGTGGGCCAGCATCCCCTCGGTCCCGTTGAGCAAGCTCAGGCCCTCCTTGGCCCGCAAGGTGAGGGGCACCAGGCCGTGTGCGGCCAGCACCTCGGCGGCCGGGCGGACCCGCCCTTGGCTGCGCAGCGAGCCCTCGCCGATGAGCGGCAAGGCCAGGTGGGCAAAAGGCGCCAGATCCCCGGAGGCGCCCACCGACCCCTGCGCCGGCACCACCGGCAGCAGGTCCAGTCGCAGCAGATCCAGCAGACGCTCGACGATCTCCACCCGCACCCCGGAGTGGCCCTGGGCCAGGGTCCGGGCCCGCAGCAGGAGCATCGCCCGCACCAGCGGATCCGGCAGGGCAGGCCCTACCCCGGAGGCGTGGCTGCGCAGCAGGGACATCTGGGCCTGGTCGGCGAGCGCGGGTTCGATACGGGTGTTGGCCAGGGCGCCGAAACCGGTCGTCACCCCGTACACCACCCGCTCCTCCGCTACCGCCTCCTCCACCAGGCGGCGGGCCGGGGCCATGCGGGCCGCCACCCCGGGGCCGAGGCGCACCGATGCTCTCCCCTCGGCGACGGCGACCACCTCCTCCGGCCGCAAGGCGTCGCCGGTCAGCAGGACTTCCTCAGCCATTGGTCACCTCCCGTGGGGCCACCCCGGCCGCCGGGACCGGGAAGTCGCCGCCCGGCCCGATGCGAGCCATGCCCGACAGATGACAACTCCGGCCCGGGACGGCAGGCTGGCTAGGGCGCAGGCGCGGCGGCTCGGCGATGGCCACGACGGCAGGTTACCGATCGGAGAACCCCGCCCCGGCCTCGCGCCCTAACCTCGGGCTCGTGGACCAGCCCCTGCGCGTCGCCCCCGGCCTGGTGATCCCTCCCGGCGAGCTGCACTGGCGTTTCGACACCGCCGGCGGCCCGGGCGGCCAGCACGCCAACCGCTCCGCCACTCGCGTCGAGCTGACCTTCGACCTGGCCGTCAGCCCGGCCGTCCCCGAGGAGTTGCGCCGCCGCCTGCTGGAGCGTCTCGGAGCCCGCGCCCCGGGCGGAGTGGTCCGCCTGGTCGTCGACGACTCCCGCTCGCAGTGGCGTAACCGCCAAACCGCGCGCCGCCGCCTGGCGGCCGTGCTGGAAGAGGGCCTGCAGGTCACTCGGCCGCGCCGGCCCACCCGCCCCACCGCCGCCTCCCGGCTGCGCCGCCTGGCCGACAAGCGCCACCGGTCGGAGGTCAGGCGCCGTCGCCGGCCCCCCGACCCCGGCGACGAGTGAGGGGCGGGCGCCGGCTCAGAGAACGGTAAGCCCCACCGCCAGAGCGCCCACGTACAGGGAACAGAAGACCAGGTTGAGAGCGGCCCCGTCGAGGTCCACCCGGTCGTAAGCAACCGGGTCGATGGCAGCGCGATGCCTCAGCTTGTACAGCAGCCGATGCGCCATGGGCACCGCCAGCAGGGTGACCAAGGTGAGCGGTGTCAAGAAGACAGGGGCCAGCACCAGCGACACTAGGAACGAGCCGTAGATGAGGAAGTGCTCCAGGGCTACACCGCCTCCCTCCCCCACCAGGCCGGCGAAGCTGACCGCTTTGACCTTGCGATCCTCGAAGACGTCCCGGGTGTTGTTGGCATTGAGGATCACGTCGCCCATGAAGGAGACCGGCACCGAGAAGAGGAGCACGGCCAGCGCCTGTCGCCCGCTGAACAACACGCCCGCCGCCTGCACGTAGAAGGCCCCAAAGGTCCCGGCCAGGCCGTTGGTGAGGATGATGGACAGGTCCCCCAGCGCGTGGTACTTCAGGCTGATGGGGGGAGTGGTGTAGAAGACCACCATGAGGGCGCCGGCCGGGATCAGGACCCACAGAACCCATCCTCCGACGGTGGCCAGGAAGTATCCGGCGATGGCAAGATCGACCACCGCCAGACCGGCGGTCAGCCCCAGCAGGCCGCCGGTGGACAGGCGAGGGTCGAAGAAGGGGTTGCGAGCGCCGGAGTTCTGCGGCAGGTCGCACCGCCAGCGATGATCGAAATAGTCGTTAACCAGGTTGCATACCGCCTGGGCGATCACCATGCCCGCCACCGTGAGGGCCAGGGTCGCCCAGCTGAACGAGAAGGCCGCGTCGCCGCCCAGGTAGTGGTAGGCCAGGATGCTGCCCAAGAGCGCAGGCTGGGCCGAGCAACTGAACGACCACGGGCGAGTGGCAAGGAAGTAACCCTTCACCGTGCTCCAGGACACTGCTCGCTTCCCTCCCATGCACACCGGGGCCGGTGGACGGCGGGACTATACGAGGCAGGGGCGGGTTTCGTCGCCGGCAGGGCCCGGGTCCGCCGCTTCATCCGCTAAAGGTGGGACACACATCGGCCGACCTCTTGGCACGGGCACGGAGAGGCAGTCGCACGGAGAGGCAGTCAGGTGACGGATCACATCCTGGTGGTCGAGGACTCCCCGCTGGTCCAGCGCCTGCTGGCCGTCTGCCTGCGCGACCTGGGAAGGCCAGTGCGGGCAGCCCTCGATGCCCCGGCCGCCCTGGCCGATGTGGAAAACGAAGTTCCCGCCCTGGTCATCCTCGACATCGGCCTGCCCGGTATGGATGGCTGGGAACTGCTCCGCCGGCTGCGGCTGGACCCCCGTTGCGCAGGGCTACCCGTGCTGGTGCTCACCGCCCACGCTCAGGAGGAGTTCCGGCGCGAGGCTGACCGTCGCGGAGCCGATTCCTTCATGACCAAGCCCTTCGAGCCCGATGCCCTCCGGGAGGCCGCCTGCCGGCTGCTCGGCGACCTCCGGGAGGCGCCCCCGGCCTGCCACGCCCCCGCCCGGGCCTGACGGCACTCCCCTCCCGGACGCGAGCTCGCTCCCGGCAGAGTACCTTTGTGCCCGCGACGACCAGCACGGCCGCTCCCGGCGCCCGCCGAGGGCGGTGCGGGAAAGGAGCATCGTGAGCGACGACGTCCTGAGTCGCATCGCCGCCTGGTGTTCGGCCGACCCCCGGCTGACCTTCCTCGAGGAGGGCCCCGCCGTCGAAGTGGCCGGCGAGCCGCCTCTGCGTCTCGAACTGGAGGTGGGGGAAGAGGAGGTGCTCCTCTCCCATCAACTGGAGGTCACCGGCGTCGACGCGGAGGCGGCCTCCGAGGCCCGGGCACTGGTGAACAAGCGCGGATCCCTGATGAGAGGCACCGCTGAGATCGAGGACAACCTTCTCGCCGCTTCCCTCGAATACCCCATCTATCTGGACGGCTTGAACCGGCAGACCTTCCTCCTGGCTACCCAGGAACTGGCCGGCGCTGCCGACGCGCTCGCCGCCCTGGGGGCAGGGGCGGCAGAGGAGGTCGTGGAGCAGCCGGCCGCGGTCGAGCCGGAAGGCGAACCTGAGGTGGTCCCCGAGGTGGCTGCCGCTGCGCCGGCGGCCGCGGTAGCCGACACCATCGAGATGACCGCCCCGGAGCAGCCGGCCGGCTTCACCCCGACCCATGAAGTCCCCACCGGGGGAATGTCGGCCTGGGCCCGCCCGGATCCCAGCCTGGAAGCCATGGCTCGACTCGAGGCCCGCGTCCAGCTGCGTGTGGATGAGACGCGGGGGGCGTGGGCCCGGGTCACCGGCAGCAACGGCTGGACCGGCTGGGTGGATGCCCGCCGCCTGGCGCCGCTGGGCAGCGACACGGCGACATCCTCCGTCGCCGCCGAGCCGACCGGTCCCACCCCCGCCGTCGCCGCGCAGGCCCCGGCAGTGACCGCCCCCATGGCGGCGGTCTGGCAGGCGACCTGCCAGGTCCCGGCCGGGGGGCTCCCGGCCTGGGCAACCCCCGATCCCTCGCAGGCCCCGGCGGCTCAGCTGGCCGAGCGGGTGCAGTTGCGGGTCGAAGAGACCCGCGGCGCCTGGGCACGAGTCAGCGGCGAGAACGGCTGGACCGGTTGGGTGGACGGGCGCCGCCTGGCGGCCCTGGGCGGCGGCGGTGCAGCCGCCGCCGGCGCAGCCACTTTGATGCTAGGCGGCCTGAAAGTCCGACTGCTGCCGCTGCTCGGAGGGATCGCCCTGATCGTGGCCACGTTCGTCAACTGGCTGCAGATGGGCTCCTCCAACGGCTTCCAGGTGGGCCTGCCCTTCCTGTGGGGAGGCTGGGAGCACGGCGGGGACAACCCGGACCTGGGTATCTTCACCCTCATCATCGGCATCGGCGCGGTGCTACTGGCGGTGCTGCCCCGGACGAGCGCGATCGCCCTCCGCATTCTGGGCATCCTCGCCCTGGTGATCGGAGTGGTTTTCATCATCCAGGTCATCCTCTGGGCCGGCGACGCCGGGGGCTCGGTAGGAGACGCGTTCAGCGACGGCCTCAGCGCCTCCCCGTACATCGCCGTCGTCGGCGGCATCTTGATGTTGCTCACCCGGCAGGACTGAGAATCAGGCGGCAAGCCGGGGCAGCGGCGGGCACGCCGTTGCCCCGGTGCTGCCCTACGATCGCCCCATGCGGGCCGGCGCCGCGCTTGCGGCCGTGCTGGTGCTGGCGGCGCCCTCGTGCTCCTTTGGCGCCGGGACCGACCCTGCCCCACTCACCACCTCCAGCAGTCTTCCCGCCCAAGCCAGCACCCTGTCCGGCGGGCCGACCGCCGACGACCTTGCCGGTGCCGCCGGGACTGCGGGCGACTACCTGAGCGCCTGGGCCTTCTTTGACTGGGAGCGAGCCTCCCGGTTCGTGGTGGGCCCGCCCCCCGGCTTCGCCGCCGAGCACCAGTCCTGGGTGGAGAGCCTGGGGGCGACCGCGGCCGTCTTCGAGGTGGGCGAGGTCCATCCGGCCGACGACGGAGCGGGGTTGGTGGTCGCTTTCACCGCCGCGGTAGAAGTGGCCGGTGCCGGCACCTGGGAGTACCGGGGCAGCGTGCCCCTGGTGCGGGCCGGGGCCCGCTGGCTCGTCGACTGGTCCCCGGCCGTCCTCCACCCGTCGCTGCAGGAGGGCGACACGCTGCGGGCGGCCCGGACCTGGCCCACTCGGGCGGCCATCCTCGCCGTGGACGGCCGGCCTATCGCCGCCGAGCAGCCGGTGAAGGTGATCGGCGTCGTACCCGGGCAGATCGAGAACCTGGACTCCCTGCTTGCCGCCCTCGAGACCGCGGCGGGCGTCGACCCGGATCATGCCCGGGAGGAGATCGAGCGGCCGGTGGTCCGGCCCGACTGGTTCGTCCCGGTGGGGTCGATGCAGGTGGACGGGTACCCGGCGGCGGAGACCGACCTGGCCGCCCTGCCCGGGGTCCTGGTACGCGACGGGACCGAGCGGGTCCGGCTGCCTTCACCTTTCGCCGACCAGGTGGTGGGGGACACCGGGGTGATGACCGTCGAGCTGCTGACCGCACTGGGGCCTCCCTACACCGCCACCGTCACGGTCGGCCGCTCCGGGCTGGAACTGGCCCTGGAGAGGCGGCTGGCCGGCGTGCCCGACCAGAAGATCCAGCGAGTTAACCGCTACGGCACCGTCGCAGAGGTGCTGGCCGAGTTTCCGGGCACGGAGCCGGAGGCGGTGGTGACCACCCTCGACATCGACGTCCAGGAGGTGGTGGAGACGGTCATCGCCGCCGTCCCGGAACCGGCCGCCATCGTGGTGCTCGACGTAGCCACCGGGGAGATCCGGGCCGCCGCCTCCCGGCCCCTGACTGCCTTCGACCGGGCGTTGGGCGGCCTGTACCCGCCGGGGTCGGCCTTCAAGGTGGTCACCGCCGCCGCCCTGCTCGAGCAGGGGATCACCCCATCCGAGGTCGTCTCCTGCCCCGGGGAGGCGGTGGTGGGCGGCCGTGTCTTCACCAACGCCGGGGGGGAGGCCCTGGGGCAGGTCCCCTTCGCCGACGCCTTCGCCTACTCCTGCAACACCACCTTCGCCCCCCTGGCCGTCGCCCGCCTCGGCGAGGGCAGCCTGGCCTCCACCGCCGCGGCTTTCGGCTTTGGCACCGCCCCCGGCTTGCCGTTGGCCGCTTCCACCGCGGTCTTTCCCGCGCCGGTGGACAGCGCCGAGGAGGCGGCAGCGGCCATCGGCCAGGGCCGGGTGCTGGCCAGCCCCCTGCATCTGGCCACGGTGGCCGCGGCAGTGGCCGGCGGCGGCTGGCGGGGTCCCTCCTTGCTGGCCGGAGATCCGGCTCCTCAGATGCCCCTCGACCCGGCTATCGCTGCCGATCTGGCCGACCTCATGGGGCGAGTGGTCGCCTACGGCACGGGTACGGCCGCGGCGGTGACCGGCGAGGATGTGCGAGGCAAGACCGGCACCGCCGAGTACGAGACGGGGGAGGATCTCGCGGCCCACGCCTGGTTCATCGGCTACTGGGAGGGCTACGCCTTCGCCGTGCTCGTGGAAGGGGGAGGCGGGGGAGGGAGAGTGGCGGCTCCCCTGGCCGCCGACCTGGTGAAAGGGCTCGCCGCCCTTCGCGGCTAGCGCCGACCCCGGCCACCCGCCAGGCCCGTTAGGGTCGGGCCGATGCAGCGCTTGGGATGGGCTTGCTTGTACGGGGCGGTCCTGGCCGCCGTATGGGTGGCGCTGGCCTGGTGGAACGACGCCACCTTCCACTTCGCCCCGCTGCTTGTAGGCGCGGTCGTGCCGCTGGGGGTGGCCCTGGCCGGCCGGCCCCCTCTTCTCCCCCACCTGGTGGCTGCGGCGGGCGCCGGCACTTTGCTCGCCCTGGCCACCACCCTGGGGTTGGCGCTGACCGGGCACCTCGCCGGGCCGTCGCTCCTCCCCGCCGGCGGGGCGGCGGCCGAGGCGGTGGTGTTCTCCCTGGCCGGGGGAGTGATCGGCCTGGTCCTGGGGATGGCGCGACGCGCCGGCAAGTGAGGCCGGTTACCGTGACGCCATGACTCCTGCCGTCCATCCCGACCCCGCCATCCATCCCGACCCCGCCGTCCATCCCGACCCCGCTGCTTACCACCACGTCCTCTCCCTGCGAGTGGTGCGCCGCTTCCGCCCCGACCCAATCCCGCCCGAGGAGATGGACGCCGTACTCGAGGCGGGTCGCTGGACGGGCAGCTCCAAGAATCGCCAGGGGTGGGCCTTCATCGTCGTCGACGACCGCCCCGGCCTGCAAGCCCTGGCCGCCGCCGGAGACTTCACCGGGCCGGTCCTAGTTTCGAGGGCCACGGTCGCCCTGGTCCGCCTGCCCGGCGGCAACGACTTCGACATCGGCCGCGCCGCACAGAACATCATGCTCGCCGCCGCCGCCCGGGGCATCGGCTCGTGTCCCATCGCCTTCCACCGGCCCGAGCAGGCGGGCGAGGTCCTCGGCCTCTCCGCCGGCCACAACTGCACCTGGGCCATCGCCCTCGGCTACCCGGACGAGGAAGCCGAGCAGGAGCAGCGGCGCCAGGCGGCCGCCGCCGGTTTCACCGGACGGAAACCCCTGGCCGACCTGGTCCACCGGGGCAGATTCCGCAGCCCCGGCCCCTAACCGGAAAGCCCCTCTTCGACCACCACTCCCTCGTCGGGCCCCAGCCGCAGCCGGCGGGCCGCCGACGCTGTCCCCGTTGCCGTCCTGGAACGAACGCGGGTACACCTCGTAGAAGACCCACTCCTGCCAAACCACCGGTTGCCCTCCCCGGTTCGATGAGCCGGCCGCCGCCGAGGGCCACCTTCACCGAGCGGCGACTAGCCTCCGCTCGTCGAACGCGGAGGCCGGGAGACCCTCCTGGAAAAGCAACGCCAGAGAGGGGTCTCCCGGCTCCTGCTCCGTCATCGCCCGTAAGCTCAAGGCGAGGTCGGGAACGCTGCAGCGGCGAGGCCACCCGGCCGGGCCTCCGTCCCACCGGTCCCGGGCCGAGCTTCGAGATCCATGGTCCTCCGGCCGCCTCGCATCGCTTGCCGACCATGCTACCAAGCGCCCGCTTATTGGAATAGCTAGTCAACGCGCACCTATCACACGGCCGCTGCATCGCACCACCAAACCGCTCGGTCGGGTATAGAATCCCGGTTGGTGAACACGCCCGAGACCCCCGGCCAGCTACTGCTCCGTTTGATGAAGGAGCACGGGCTCTCCAGCGCCCGGGTGGCCGATCTCGCCGTAAGGGAGGTCTCCCCTACCTCGGTGCGCTCGGCCATTCACGACGGCCCGGTCCGCACCTCGACCATCGCAGCGATCGCCGGGGTCTTCCCGCCGGAGGCCGGCGCCGCCATCCTGCGCGCCTTCGGGCGGGAGGCGCTGGCCCAGGCGGTCGAGGCGGGAGCCGAGCCGACCAGGCCGGGCCGGCCGAAGAATCCAGTGGAGCGCTTCACCCTGGACTACTCGGCGTCGCGCCCCCTCAGCACCGCCGAAGAAGCCATCCTCCGGGCGTTGGCAGAGCTGCTCGCCCATAATCCCGAGACGCGCTAGGCGCCGCCGGGGCCGGTGCGGCGCCCCGTCCGGGCCCCTCGTTCGGCCGGGCGGCCTCTAACCTATCCACCCGCCGGCCGGCGGGCGGCCGGCAGAGGGGAAGGAGCACCGTGAGTCGCCGCCTGCGAGGCCGCGGTCTCGACATATTCAAGGGCACCGGGGGCTACGGCGGACGGGGCCGTCCATCTGTCATCTCGACGCGCATCGTCGTCGCCCTGGTCCTCATCGCCCTGGTTGCGGCCGGCGGCTGGGTGCTCTTGCGGAGCCTCAATCCCGACAACACGGTGCCGCTGGTGGTGCTGGGCGTGGAAGGGCCGGTAACGGGAGCGGTCGTCACCGGGCCCGAAGGGGACGAGGCCACCACCGACGAGGCCGGAAAGGCCCATCTTGCCTTTGTGCCTCCTGCCTCCCTGACGGTGACCGCCCCCGGTTACCACGATGCGCTGTTCATCGTGGACCCCGAGGAGGTACCGGAAGCCGGCGACCTCGGCCTGCAACTGGAGCCCCTGGTGCTGAAGGGGCGGGTGACGGATTCCCAGGGCAACGGCCTCGCCGGAGCCACCGTCCGGGCCGGGGACCGCGACACGACCACCGACGAGCTCGGCTCTTTCGAGATCGCGGCCGCCGTGCCGGGCCCGGTGGAAGCCTCCCGGCTGGCCTGGGAGGCGACGCAGGCCGATTGGGACGGCTCGTCGGGCCGGTTCGTCGTCACCATGGAGCCGTTCATCGTTAAGGGGATCCGGGTCTACGGGGCTACCGCCGCTTCGCCCACGCAGTTCGCCCGCTTGCTGGAGATGATCGAGGGCACCGTCATCAACACTCTGGTCTTCGACACCAAGGAGGAGAGCGGGGCGGTGCTCTACGACTCCCAGGTCCCCGATGCCCGGGCCACCGGAGCAGTGCTGGACAGCTACGACGCGGAGGCGGCTCTGGCCGCAGCTGAAGAGCGGGGCCTTTACACCATCACCCGCATCGTCACCTTCCAGGACGGCTACTGGGCACCGGCCAATCCCGATCACGCGGCGCGCAACACCTCTACCGGGGAAGTCTGGGAGAACAGCCGCGGCCTGGCCTGGATGGACCCCACCGACCGCTCGTCCTGGGAGTACCCGCTGTCCCTGGCCGTGGAAGCCTGCCGGCTGGGCTTCGACGAGATCCAGTTCGACTACGTCCGCTTCCCCAGCGACGGCGACATCAGCACTCTCGGCTACGACCAGCCGGTGGACCAGAACACGAGGGTGGAGACGATCGCCGCCTTCCTGGCCGAGGCCCGGGAGCGCCTCCACACCGAAGGATGCCCGGTCTCGGCCGACATCTTCGCCATCGTCCTGTCGGCGAACGACGAGCAGGGCATAGGGCAGCGGGTGGAGGAGCTGTCGGCGGTGGTGGACGCCCTCAGCCCGATGATCTACCCCAGCCACTACTCCCGAGGCTGGCTGGGGTTCGATAACCCCAACGACCACCCATCGGAGGTGGTCGGCCAGGCCCTCGACTACGGCGTGCCCCGGATGCAGGGGGGGATCCTCCGCCCGTGGCTACAGGCGTTCTACTACGACGCCGACCAGATCGCCGAGGAGATCACCCGGGCGGAGGGGCACGGTCTGGGCTGGATCCTGTGGAACGCCACCAGCGAGTACCAGGCCGACTGGTTCCCGCGGGAGTAGGCCCTCACAAGGGGAAGGACAGCCCCGGACGGGCCGCCTCGGTGGAGGGGAAGCGCGCCCGCACCCGGGCCACCAGGGCGTCCACCTCATCGTCGCTGCGATCGGGATCGTGGCTGGTGAGCACCAGGTGGCCGACCCCGGCCCGTTCTGCGGCGGTCGCCGCCGCCAGACAGGTGCTGTGCCCCCACCCGGCGTGCGAGCCCTGCACCTGGTCCTCGGTGTACTGCGAGTCGTGCAGCAGCACGTCGGCCCGGGAGGCGAAGGCAGCCAGGGCGGAATCGGTAGGCTCATCGCCGGCCTCGTGGTCGGCGGCCAGCACCACCGACCCGCTCTCGCCGTCGAGGCGGAAACCGGTGGACCCACCGGGATGACGCAACGGCACAAAGGTCACGCGCAACGGGCCCAGCTCCATGGGATCGGTCAGATCGGTGAAACGGCAGCGGGCCGGCACCTCGTCGTAGGGCACGGGGAACAGGGGCGGGCGCAACAGCAGGTGCAGGGCCTCCGCCGCCCCCATGCCCCCGTGCCGGGGCCCGAAGAACTCGAACTGGTTGGCCCGCTCATACAAAGGCGAGAACACCGGCAGCCCATGCAGGTGATCCAGGTGATAGTGGGTGAAGAGCACCGTGAAGCGCAGCGGCGGACACCCCAGCAGGGGCTCGAGGCGGCGCAGCCCGGTGCCGCCGTCGATCACCAGGTGATGCCCCGGCTCCAACTCGACGTGGTAACAGGAGGTGTCCCCGCCGTAACGCAGATAGCGGGGCCCGCTGACTGCCATCGAGCCCCTGGCACCCCAGATGGTGAAGGCCGGGGCCATCAGCGCACGGCCTCTACCGAGTGCAGCCGATGCACACTGCTCTTGCCCGCCAGTGGGATGGGTGGCATGGGCACCGCCGCCAACCGGGCGCCGAGGGCCCGGGCCACCTCGTCGCTCACCAGCAGGCGGGTACCAAAGGCCCGATTCGCCTGCTCAATGCGGGCGGCGGTGTTCACGACGTCGCCCACGGCGGTGACGATGCGGGAGGGACCCGCTCCTAGTGACCCCACCACCGCCCGGCCGGTATGCACCCCCACGCTCACCGCCAGCCCCTTGCCGTGCAGCAGTTCGAGATAGCTCCTCCATTCGGTGACGGCTTCGATCAGCTCGAGGCCGGCGCGCACCGCCCGCAGGGCAGGTGGCTCTCCCGTCGTGACGCCGAACAGGGCCATGAACCCGTCACCCATGTAGGTGGCGATGGTCCCGCCGTGCCGTTCCATCACCCCGTCCGCCAAGGCATAGAAACGGTTGAGCACGTGGACCACATCGTAGGGGAGCAGCGACTCGGCAAAAGAGGTGAAACCCCGCAGGTCGGCGAAGAGCACGCCGACCTCCTGTTCCCGGCCCACCGGGCCGGGCGTCACCTGCCGGCGGTCGGTGAGCCGCACGTCGTCCTCGTCGATCACCAACCGGCGCACCACCACCGGGCCCTCGGGAACTGCCCGGCAGGCGAGCCGGATATTGCCGTTGGAGCGGAGGGGAGCCAGGAGCGCCGCCTCCTCGGAGGGAGGAGCGCCCATTGCCTCGGCTCCCTCAACCACCAGCACCCGGCAGGTGGTGCAGGCTGCCTCGCCCCCGCAGGCGGCCACCATCGGGATGCCGTGCCGGCGAGCGGCGTCCAGCAGGGACTCCCCGGGACGGGTCTCTACCGTCACCTCGTCCGGCAGGAAGCGCACCTCGGGCACGGTACCTACTCGGCCAGGGAGCGCTGGGTGTCCCCAAGTCGCCGCGCCAGCTCGCCCATGATCGCCAGAGCCATGTCGGGGTGGGTGGCCAGCAGTGAACGGAAGGCCCACTGGGTGATGACCAGGCATGCGGTGTCCTCGAGCGCCACCACATCAGCGCTGCGCGGGGTGTCATCGAGCAGCAGTGCCATCTCGCCGAAGTGCTCGCCCGGGCCGAGCCGGGCCAGCACCCCCTCCCCGGACCGCACCTCAGTACGGCCCTCCAGGACCAGGTAGAAGCCGAGCCCGCCCTCCTCGCCGCGCCGGATGATCTGCTCTCCGGCGGCGAAATGCTGCTCCTTGGCGGCGGTCAGCACGCCGGCCATCTGCCGATCGCTGAACCCGGCGAACAGAGCGGTCCGCTTGAGGTATTCGTTGAGATCCGCCGACATAGAAGTCCTCCTCGGACCGCCCAATCTATCGGCATCGGCGCGGCTAAGCGGCCGCGGGCGGTATTCGGCTGAGGAACCAATCCCGCGCCATGCGGGCAACCTGCTCCAGAGCTCCCGGCTCCTCGAACAGATGGGTCGCCCCCGGGATCACTTCCAGCCGGCACTCGGCCGTCATGGCGGCCTGCGCCTCACGGTTCAGACCCAGCACCAGCCGGTCCTCCCCGCCCACGATCAGCAGGGTGGGGGCCCTCACGTCAGCCAGGCGGGGAGCGGCCAGGTCGGGCCGGCCGCCCCGGCTCACCACCGCCGCGATGCTCCCGTCGTCGGCGGCCGCCCACAGGGCCGCCGCGGCCCCGGTGCTGGCTCCGAAGTAGCCGATGGGCAGCCCCTGCAGGTCCGGCCGGGCCTCTCGCAGCCAGGCGGTGGCCGCAGCCAGGCGGCCGCCCAGGAGCGGGATATCGAACACAGCCGCCCGGTCGGCATCCTCCGCCGGCAAGAGCAGATCAAACAGCAACGTGGCCAAGGGAGCCTGCTGCAGAGCCGCCGCCACCGCCCGGTTGCGCGGGCTGTGCCGGCTGCTGCCGCTGCCGTGGGCGAATAGCACCAGCCCGGCCGCTCCCGCCGGGACGGTGAGGGTCCCCTCCAGGTCCATGCCGCCTCCGTCCACCAACACCTCTTGCTCCCGTGCCTCCCCGCCCGGAGCGGCTGCCGCCAGCAGCGCTTCCACCTCCGCGTCGGTGGTTTGGGAGAAATCGGCGTAGGCGGCACCCACCGCGAAAAGCAACTCCGGCGACTCGACACACACCACCTCATCCACCAGGGTGGAGAACTCGGCCGCCGTCTCCGGGGCGGCGACCGGCACCGCCAGCACCACCGCCGCCGCTCCCCGGGCCCGGGTGGCGGCCACTGCGGCCCGGGCGGTGTAGCCGGTGGCCAGCCCGTCGTCCACCACCACCACCGACCGCCCCTCCAGCGGCATGGCCGGGCGGCCGCGTCGGTACGCCGTCGTGCGCCGGGCCAGCTCACGATGCTCCCGCTCGGCCACCGCCTCCACCTCGACCGGGCTCACCCGCAGTCGGGCGATCAGCCCCTCGTTAAGCACCGTCACCCCGTCCTCGGCGATGGCCCCGATCCCCAGCTCGGGATTGCCCGGCGCACCCAGCTTGCGCACGACGAGCACATCGAGCGGGGCGCCCAGCGCCCGGGCCACCCCGGCGGCCACTACCATTCCTCCCCGGGGCAAACCGAGCACCACGGGATCCTGCAGGCCGAGCAGGCTCACCTGCTCTCCGAGGAGAACGCCGGCATGATGCCGATCCCGGAACATCTTCTCTGAGCTTGCCACGCGGGGCGGCCGGATGCCAGGGGCGGAGGTCACCGGTGCGACCGGAGGCGGGGCCCGTCCTTCTAAGGTAAAGGCGCCGTGGCCGCCTTGCCCAGCCCTCACCGTCGCCGCCGCGCCGCCGGGTTGCTGGCTGCAACCATCGTCGGCCTCGCCGGCACCGCCTGCGCGGGCGGTGGTTCCGGCCCTGCTCCCACCCAGCCGCCTGCGACGACCACCACGACCACCACGGCGTCTACCACCGCACCGGCCACCACCACCTCCACGGCAACCGCCTTGCCGCTCAGGATCGGGGTGACGGCCAGCATCGCCTATGCCATCCCCTTCGTCCTCGCCGACGAGACGACCGGCCTGGCCGCGGCCAACGGCCTGGCAGTCACCGTCGAGATCTTCGCCGACTCCGCAGAGGCCCGCGAAGCTCTGCTGAACGGGGAGGTCGATGCCGCCTTTCCCGACGGTCTCTCCGCTCTGAAGGCCCTCGCCGCCGGCCATTGCCTGCGGGCACCCCTCACCTTCCTGGATCGCGACGTGATGCGTCTGGTGGGGCGCAGCGACCTCATCGCGTCCGACGACCTGATCGGGCGCAAGGTGGGAACGGTGACCGGCAGCGCAGGGGAGATCGCCCTCCGCATGTGGCTGAGCGACGAGGGCGTCCCCTGGGAAGAAGTGACGGTGATCCCCACCCGGCCCGAGGACATGCCGGCCGCCCTGGCCGGCGGCCTCGTGGATGCAGTGGTGTGGTCCGAGCCTGTGCCGGCCGAGGCCCTGGCCGCGTGCGGGGAGGAGGCCTGCCGCTACGTGGGCGACGTGGGCGCTTCCTATCGCGAGGTGATCCCGCTCAGTGTGAGCTGCACCTGGTCCCGCGAGCGCCGGACCGAGGGCCTGACCGGCCTGGTGCGTGCCTGGTTAGAGGCCAAGGAGTACGTGCGCAACAACCGGCCGGAGGCGGCGTCCATCACCGCCGGGCGTCTTCATCTGACCCCGGCGGAGGTTGCCGGTTTCTGGGAGCAGCGCAACTGGCCGCAAGCCTGGGCCGCCGATCTGACCGACGACCAGCTGAGCATGCTTGAGGCCTACGCCGCCTATCTCGTGAATGCCGGAGAACTGGTTCAGGCCCCCGACCTCTGCTCCTGGGTAGATGCCCGCTGGCTGCGCGAGGTGGCCCCCTCCCTGGTGGCCCTCGACCGGTACGACTGCTAGGCGCCCGGCCCGGACCCGATCATGCCGGCTCGAAGCGGGCGGTGAAGTGTCGCAGCCAGGGGGCCTGCTCGACGATGCGGTAGCCCCCGATCGCTTCGGCCCGGCGGGCGACCGCCAGGATGACCTCGGCGACGTAGTCGATGTGGCTCTGGGTGTAGGTGCGGCGGGGCACAGCCAGGCGCACCAGCTCCATGGCGGCAGGCTCCTCGCTCCCGTCGGAGCGGGGGCGGCCGAACATCACCGAGCCGATCTCCACCCCCCGCACCCCCCCGTCCCGATAGATCTCCACCGCCAACGCCTGCGCGGGATAGCGATCGGGCGGGATGTGAGGCAGCAGAGACCGGGCATCCAGGTACACCGCGTGGCCCCCGGGCGGGCGCACCGTGGGGACGCCGGCGGCGTGGCACTTCTCCGCCAGGTACTCCGTGGAACGGATGCGGTAGCACAGGTAGTCCTCCTGGAGCACCTCGTCGAGACCCACCGCGATGGCCTCCAGGTCCCGCCCGGCCAGGCCCCCGTAGGTGGGGAAGCCCTCGTGCAGGATGAGCAGGTTGCGGCAGCGGGCCGCCACCTCCGGATCCTTGAGAGCCAGGAAGCCTCCGATGTTCGCGATCGCGTCCTTCTTGGCCGAGAAGGTGCACCCGTCGGCCAGGGAGAACATCTCCACGGCGATCTCCTCGGGGGTGCGCTCGCCGTGGCCCGCTTCCCGCGTCTTAATGAACCAGGCGTTCTCGGCGAAACGGCAGGCGTCGAGGAACAGGGGGAGGCCGTGCCGGTCGCACACTTCCCGCACCCCCCGCAGGTTCTCCAGGGACACCGGCTGACCCCCGCCGGAGTTGTTGGTGACCGTCACCATGACGAGCGGGATCCGGTCCGCCCCGGTCTCGGAGATCAGCCGTTCCAGGGCGGCCACATCCATGTTCCCCTTGAACGGGTGCTCCGCCGCCGGGTCGCGACCCTCGGCGATGACCAGGTCCACCGCGGTGGCGCCCTGGTATTCCACGTTGGCCCGGGTGGTGTCAAAGTGGGTGTTGTTGGGAACCACCTGCCCGGCAGAGCACATCACCGAGAACAAGATCCACTCGGCGGCCCGCCCCTGGTGGGTCGGGATCACCTCGGGCAGGCCGGTGAGGCGCTGCACCCGTTCCTGGAAGCGGTAGAAGGAACGGCTGCCGGCATAGGACTCATCCCCCACCAGCATGGCTGCCCACTGGGCGTCCGACATGGCGCCGGTGCCCGAGTCGGTGAGCAGGTCGATGATCACCTCGTCGGCATGCAACCCGAACAGGTTGTAGCCGGCGCGACGCAGCGCCTGCTCCCGGCGCTCGGGGCTGGGGAAGTCGATCGCCTGCACCGAGTGGATCCGGAACGGCTCGATGATGGTGCGGTAGGGCATGGGGCTCCTCTGCGAGGACGCCCTTCACCCTAGGCCGACGGAGGCTGCCGCCTTGCCCCGGCCCGGCCCATCCGCTTGGATTCTGCCGTCTCGCCGAAGGAGGCCGGTGACCGACAGCGGTTCAGACACTCACTCCCGCTCCACCCCGGCGGGGAGCGCCCCGGTGATCGGCGTGTTCGGATCCTCGGCCGGCCAGCCCGGGGAGCCGGGCTACGAAGCGGCCCGCACCTGCGGCCGCTTGCTGGCGGAAGCCGGTTACACCGTGGCCACCGGCGGGTACAGCGGGGTGATGGAGGCCTGTTCTCGCGGAGCATCCGAGGTGGGGGGAAAGGTCGTCGGCGTCACCGCCCCCGCCGCTTTCCCCGGGCGGCCGGGAGCCAACCGCTGGGTGCAGGAGGAGATTCCGGCAGCCACCATCACCGAGCGCATCCACCTGCTGCTCGGCAGGAGCGACGCCTGCCTCGCCCTAGACGGCAGCATCGGCACCCTCACCGAGCTCGTGATGGCCTGGAACCTGGCCTTCGTGGACGGCCTCTCGGGTACGCCCTCCCGGCCGGTGGTGGCGGTCGGACCCACCTGGGCGGCGGTCGTCGCCTACCTGGCCGAGGCCACCGGTTCCGACCCCTCCGGGGTCACCCTGGTACCCGATGTGACCGCCGCCGTGGCCGAGGTGCGGCGCCGGGTGCCGATCCCCGCCTAGCCCTCGCTGGTCTCTGGTCCCTCCGGTGGCAAGCAGCTGAGCCAGATCACACGGCTCTTCAGCAGCCCGGGCTGGGATGCGTTCTGCACCTTGGTGATCCCCAGCTCCAGGCGCTGGCCCTTGCTCAGACACGTAGCCGGGGGCTCATTCCAGGCCCCGTCCTGCACACGCCACACCGCCTGGGTGACGTCGTAGGAGTCGCCGGAAGTCGCGTTGCGATTGGTGCTGAAGCCGATCAGGATGCGGCCACCGGAATGGTCCACCACCACCGCGTAGCCGATCTGGCGATCCACGGCGAGGTCGGGGGCCGCCGGGGTCTCTGCGGAGTCCCCGGCGCAGGCCGCGACGAGCAGGGCGACGGCCAGCAGGGATGCCATCAGACGGGTTCTCGGCATTGGATCTCTCCTTCGGGCCCCAGGTTAGAACGCAGCCGCCCCGCTTTGGCGCGCTCGGGGCTCCGGGGCGCGCCAACCCGCCCGCCTACACTCGCCGGGAGATCGTGGAGGTGGCAATGGGCAGCGGCGACGGCTTCTACCTGGGCGGGGTCATCGACCCCAAGACGGGCAAGCGGACCGATCAGGAGGTCCGCTACGAGCCCGGCGACCTGACCACCCACGGGGTGATTGTCGGCATGACCGGGTCGGGCAAGACCGGCCTGGGGGTCATCTTCCTGGAGGAGGCGCTGCGGGCGGGGCTCCCCACCTTGATCCTCGACCCCAAGGGGGATATGACCAACCTGCTGCTCACCTTCCCCGACCTCTCCTCCGCCGACTTCCGGCCCTGGATCGATGAGGCGGCCGCCCGCCGGGACGGGAAGACGCCCGACGAAGCCGCCGCGAACGCCGCTTCTACCTGGGCCTCCGGGCTGGAGTCCTGGGGCCTGAGCCGCGCCGACCTGGCCGCCCTGCGCGCCGCCGCCGACTTCACCATCTACACCCCCGGCTCCGAGGCGGGCATCCCCCTCAATGTGCTCGGCTCCCTGGCTGCCCCCTCAGCCGGGGCCAACACCGAGGCCTACCGCGACGAGATCGAGGGCCTCATCTCCGGCCTGCTCGGGCTGGTGGGCATCGAGGCCGACCCCCTGGCCAGCCGCGAGCACATCCTGCTGGCCAACCTGGTGGAGGATGCTTGGGCCCGCGGGTCCGAGCTCACCCTGGAAGGGCTGGTCGAACTGGTGCATCGGCCGCCCTTGCGCAAGCTGGGCGTGTTCGAGTTGGAGACCTTCTTCCCGGAGAAGGACCGGCTGGCGCTGGCGCTGCGCCTGAACAACCTGGTGGCCTCGACCTCTTTCACCGCGTGGCGAAGCGGGCCGCCTTTGGACATGCCCTCCCTGCTCTGGACGCCCTCGGGCAAGCCCCGGGCGGCCATCCTGTACCTGGCGCATCTCTCCGACGCGGAGCGCCAGTTCGCCGTCACCCTGGCCCTCTCCCGCCTGGTCACCTGGATGCGCTCCCAACCGGGCTCGTCGGAACTGCGGGCACTGGTCTACATGGACGAGGTCTTCGGGTTTGTGCCCCCCACGGCCGTCCCCCCGGCCAAGAAGCCCATCCTCACCATCCTCAAGCAGGCCCGGGCTTTCGGCGTGGGGATGCTGCTCTCTACCCAAAACCCCGTGGACCTCGACTACAAGGCCATGTCCAACGCCGGCACGTGGTGCATCGGCCGCCTGCAGACCGAGCGCGACAAAGCCCGCATCATGGAGGCTTTGCAGTCGGCGTCGGGCGACCGCGACCTGGCCGGTCTGGCTGCCACCATCTCCGGCCTGGGCAAGCGCCAGTTCCTGCTGCACAACACCCGCGATCCCGAGCCGGTGGTTTTCACTACTCGCTGGGCCCTGTCGTACCTGCGAGGGCCCCTCACCCGGGATGAGGTGGCCCGCCTCACCGCCGACGATCCCCTGCGGGCCACCGCCCTCCCCTCCCCGGCGCAGCCGGAGGCGGCGGCGCCGTCCGATCACCGGGTGGCCGCCGCCCCCCGTGTGGCGGCCGGGACCCCCGTCTACTACCTGGACCCGGCCGCCCCCTGGGCCGAGCAGATCGGGGCCGGGCGCGGCGGCAACG
>CAZJRF010000013.1:0-26860 GCA_964548475.1 uncultured Acidimicrobiia bacterium | reverse complement strand
GCATGAGGTGGTGGCGGTCGAGCTGAGCCCGGTGCGCGCCCGCCACGCCGCCGGGTTGGCCTGCGTCGCTCGGCCGGGCCTTCTCACCGCCCTGGAGGACGATTTCTACACGGCGGCCATAGAGGGCCCTTTCGATGCGGTGTGCTGTTGGGAGACATTCGGGCTGGGCTCCGATGCCGATCAACGCCGTCTGCTGATGCGCATAGCCCGAGAATGGCTGGCACCGCGAGGAAGAGCTTGGTTGGATGTGTACAGCCCCTACCGACCGGCCCGGGAGGCGGGCACCGAGGTGCGCCTCGACCCTTTGCAGGGATTGCCCGGCTCGGTGGAAATGATCGAGTCCTGCCATTTCGACCCGATGCACAGCCGCTGGATCGACGAATGGGTGCCGGTGGCCCGGCCCGACGCGGCGCGTGCGCAATCGATCCGCTGCTACACGCCGGCCGATCTGCTCCTCCTGCTGGAGGGAAACGGACTCGGGGTGCAACACATCGAAGTGGCCGGAGAGGGACAGATCTTCGTTCCGGGTGGTGAGCAGATCACCCTCTCTCCCCCGCTGCTGGAGGCGTAGAGCTACCTGGCGGTGCTGGGACCAGCACAGCCCGTCGGTCGGCAACCCGACGAGGCGGGCACGCGCCCCGGGCGCTAGCGTCGCGTCCGGCCCGCGCAGACAGGAGCGCAGCGTGCTTATCGAATCCGAGGGCTTCTCGCTCGGGGCCTTGGCCTCCACCGTGTCCGCCCGGCTTAAGACCTGGCAGGAGGAGGGGTCGGTGCCTCGGCTCTGGGCCAAGGACCACACCCTCTGGACGGCAGAGCCCAAACCGGAGATCGCCGACCGTCTCGGCTGGCTGACCCTGCCCGAGACCATGCGTGCCAAGGTACCCGCCCTGCAGGAGTTCGCCGCCGGGGTCGCGGTCGACGGCATCACCCATGTGGTCCTCCTGGGCATGGGAGGATCGAGCCTGGCGCCCGAGGTGTTCGCCCACACGTTCGGCAGCCGCCCCGGCCATCCCCGGCTGATGGTGCTCGACAGCACTCATCCCGGGTCGGTGCGGGCCGTCGACCGTCAGACCGACGCGGCCACCACCCTCTTCCTGGTGTCGAGCAAGTCGGGCACCACCATCGAACCGCTCTCCTTCTTCCACCATTCCTGGGCCCGGGTGTCGGCCGCCACCCCCCACCCCGGGCGCCACTTCGCAGCCATCACGGATCCGGGCACTGCCCTGGCCGACCTGGCCGCCGATCACAACTTCCGCCGGGTGTTCCGGGCCGCTCCCGATGTCGGCGGCCGCTTCTCCGCGCTGTCCCACTTTGGCCTGGTGCCCGCCGCTCTCATCGGCGCCGACCTCTCCGGCTTGCTGGATCGGGCAGAGCAGATGGCCGCGGAGTGCCGCCGGCCCCCTGCCGAGAACCCCGGCTTCGCCCTCGGAGCCGCCCTGGGGGAACTGGCCCGGGCCGGTCGCGACAAGGCCACCTTCCTGGTCTCTCCCAGCATCGCGAGCTTCCCCGCCTGGGTGGAGCAGCTGTTGGCGGCGAGCACCGGCAAGGACGGGACCGGCATCGTCCCCATCGCCGACGAGGCCCTCGGGCCGCCGGAGGCCTACGGGGCCGACCGCTGTTTCGTGCACCTGTCCTGCTCCGGCGACGCCGACGCCGCCCAGGCGGCGGCGGTCGATGCCCTCGAGGCGGCCGGGCAGCCGGTTATCCGGATATGCCTGGACCAGCCGACCGACCTGGTTGCCGAGATGTTCCGCGCCGAAGTAGCCGCAGCCATGGCAGGGAGCGTCCTCGGCATCCATCCCTTCAACCAGCCCGACGTGCAGGTGGCCAAGGAACTGGCTTCCCGGGCCATGGCGGGAGAGGAGGGCGGCGGCCCCATCCCGGTGGTGGAGGCCGGGGAACGTTCTGCTCTGTCCGCGGCCCTGGCCGGCCTGCTGACACGTGGGCGCCCGGGGAACTACTTCGGCATCCAGGCTTTCATCGAGCCCACGCGGGAAGCCCTCGACGCCCTGCAGAGGCTCCGGCATCGGGTGCGTGACCGGTTCCGCCTGGCTACCACCCTGGGCTTCGGCCCCCGGTTCCTGCACTCGACCGGGCAGCTGCACAAGGGAGGCCCCGACACCGGCCTCTTTCTCCAGGTAGTGGACGACCCCCAGCCCGACCTGCCCGTCCCCGGCACCGGTTACACGTTCGGCCGCCTGGTGGCCGCCCAGGCCGACGGCGATTTCCGGGCACTGGCCTCCCGCGGCCGACGGGTGCAGCGGGTAAACCTCGGCCGCGACCGGGCCGCCGGCCTCGCGGCTCTCGCGGCGGCCGGCCCGTCCTGAGGCTCTCTCTGCCTTAGCCTCCCGCAGGGCGCCGCCAGCGCCGCCGGGCGACCGGGAGCGAGCGCCTCAATCCAATCCCGCCAGAGCCTCCCGCAGCAACCCCCAGGTGACCGCCAGGTCCTCAGGGACCACTCGCGTGCCACCCACCGTGGTCATAAACGAGGTGTCGCCGGCCCAGCGGGGCACCAGGTGGAAGTGCATGTGGTCGGGCACACCCGCCCCGGCTATGCGGCCCAGGTTGGCTCCCAGGTTGAAACCTTCGGGTCGCGCTGCCTCTCCGCAGGCGCGCCGCGCCCGCACCAGCAGCCGCCACACCTCCGCCGCCTCCTCGGCGGTGAGGTCGACCGGGTCGGCGACATGGCGGTATTGGGCCACCATCAAGTGGCCGGTGCTGTAGGGATACCGGTTGAGGACGCTGAAAGCCAGTGCACCCCGCTCCAGGATCAGCGCGGCCGCGTCGTCCTCGCCGGGCAGGCGGCAGAACAGGCAAGCCGCCTCGTTCAGCGCGTCGGCGGCGCGCACGTACTGGCTGCGCCACCCCGCCCAGATGTGCTCCACGAAGCCGAGCCTACCTCCACCGGCTTTCACCCGCTCGCCGGGCTCATGAGAGCCTCGTAGAGGAAGGGCAGAGACACGTCCTGGCGGTAGTCCACATTGGTGTGGTCGTCGTCAAACTCCTCGTAGCGGTGGGGAATGCCGGCCGACTGCAGGGCCCGGACGAAGGCGCGCGCCCCGTACACCAGGTGATACTGGTCCTTGCTGCCGCAGTCCAGGTAGATGCCCCGTAGCGAGCGCAGGCTCTCCCGGCATTCGGGCCTTCCCACCAGCACCAGCGGATCGTGGGCCAGCCAGGCCTGCCACCGCTCCTCATCGATCTCGGCGGTGACCGGGTCGAAGGGCAGGCGCACGCCCATAGGGGCGGCCGGGTCGGGGTCGTAAGTGGCAGCCATAGCCAGCACCATCAGGTGGTGCATCCAATCGGGCTCGGTCTTGGGAGCGGCCCGGAAGGCTTCCAGGAATCCGCCGATCCCGCCTTTCTCCGACACGAAGCGCAGGGTGCCGGGGAAGTCCACGCGGTAACAGAGGTCGAAGGCCATGTCCCCCGAGTGGCAGGCCACCGCCCCCCAGGCGTCGGCCCGGCGCAGCCCGTGCACAATCGCGCCGTAGCCGCCCGACGACTTGCCGAAGACCGCCCGGTGCTCACGACCCGGGAGCAGGCGGAACTCCTGCTCCAGACGGGGAATCATCTCCTCGATGAGGAAGGCCTCCCAGCGGCCGGTGGCGGCCGAGTCGATGTACTGGTTGCCCCCCAGCGACGTGAAGCAGTCGGGGAAGGCGGCCACCACCGGACCCATCTTTCCTTCCGTCAACAGCCGATCGAGGCGCTGAGGAACCGACTCCCCGAAAGCCTTCCAGCCGAGATGAGCCAGGCCGCTGCCGGTGAAACCCACCAGATCCACGAACAGCGGATAGCGGCGGCCGTCCTCGTCGTAACCGGGCGGCAGGTAGACCGCCACCACCCGTTCAGTCGGGTCGCCGAGAAGGTTGCCCTCCAGGGCGGCCGAGGCGATCTCGATCTCCACCAGGCGGCCCTGGGGCCGGCGGAAGCTGTGGACGGGCACGGCTCTCCTGACTGTCGCTGACCCGACTATGCCAGCACTCCCCCTCCCCCGCTAGCGTGGGGCGCCCGGCTACCGGTGCCGACGTGCCTTCTGCCCTAGTCCGCTGCTATGCAGAACTCAACGACTTCCTTCCCATGCCGCAACGCCGGCGCGCCTTCCCCTATAGCTTCACCGTGCCCGGCAGCGTCAAGGACGCGCTCGAGTCCCTGGGGGTCCCCCACCCCGAACTCGACCTGATCCTGGTGAATGGGGAACCGGCCGGCTTCGACCGGATCCTCGCCCACGGCGACCGTGTGGCCGCGTTCCCGCGCTTCCGCCGCCTGGACATCTCAGGTATCTCCCCGGTGCACGTGCCGCTGCCGGAAGAACCCCGCTTCGTCCTCGACGGCCATTTGGGACGCCTGGCCCGCTACCTTCGCCTGCTCGGGTTCGACGCAACCCATCAGGTCCAGGCCGACGACAAGCCCCTGGCCGCCCGGGCCGCCGCCGAGGGCCGGATCCTGCTCACCCGCGACCTGGACCTGCTCAAGCGGCGTGTGATCCGGCGCGGCTACCGGGTGCGCAGCACCGATCCCCGCCGTCAACTGGCCGAGGTCGTGCAGCAGTTCGACCTAGCCGGGCGCTTTGCCCCCTTCACCCGCTGCCTGGCCTGCGGCGACCGTCTGTTGGCCGCCACCCCCGCCGAGGTGGCCGCGCAACTCCCTCCGGGAGTGGCCGGCCGCTACCCGGCCTACCAGCGCTGCCCCGGCTGCGGCCGGGTCTACTGGCCGGGCTCCCACTACCGCCGGCTCAGCGCTCTGGTGGACTGGGCCCGCATGGCCCCCGCCGCCACGTCGCCGTAGCATGCGCCCGGCCATGGCCCGCCCCCGCCGCTCCGGCGTCCTGCTCCATCCCACCAGCCTCCCCGGGCCCTTCGGCATCGGCGACGTCGGCCCCGCCGCCCACCGCTGGCTGGAATGGCTGGCGGGCAGCGGCTGCACCTACTGGCAGGTGCTCCCGCTCGGGCCCACCGGGTACGGCGACTCCCCGTACTTGTGCTTCTCGGCTTTCGCCGGCAACCCCCTCCTGGTCAGCCCCGAGCTGCTGGTGGCCGACGGCCTGGCCGACCCTGGGCTAATCGCCGACCACCCCGAGTTCCCCGAGGACCGCGTCGATTACGGACGGGTGATTCCCTGGAAGCTGGAGTTCCTCGACTCCGCTCACCGGCTCTTCCTGGACGATCCGCCCGCCGACTGCGCCGCCCGCTACCGGGCTTTCCGGGCCGCCCACGCCGGCTGGCTCGACGACTACGCCCTGTTCATGGCCCTGAAGGAAGCCCACGGAGGCGGACCCTGGGAGGAGTGGCCGGAACCTCTGCGCCATCGGCGCCCCCGGACGCTGGCCCACGCCCGCAGATCCCTGACCGAAGAAGCGGAGAAGCAGGCCTTCCGCCAGTTCCTGTTCTTCGACCAGTGGACCCGCCTGAGGGCCAGGGCCGGCGCCCTGGGGTTGCGCATCATGGGCGACGCCCCCTTCTACGTGGCCGGCGACAGCGCCGACGTCTGGGCAAATCCCGGGTTGTTCGCCCTGGACGATGATCTCCGTCCGACCGTGGTGGCGGGAGTTCCCCCCGACTACTTCACCGAGACCGGTCAGTTATGGGGCAACCCCATCTACGACTGGGAGCGCCAAGCCGCCGACGGATACGCCTGGTGGATCGCCCGGTTGCGTTCCCTACTGGAACTGACCGATCTGATACGCATCGACCACTTCCGGGCCTTCGTCGACTACTGGGAGGTGCCGGCCGGCTCCTCTACCGCCGAGGCCGGCCGCTGGGTCGCGGGACCGGGAGCGGAGTTCTTCACCGTCGTCGAGCAGGCGCTGGGCGGCCTGCCGATTGTGGCCGAGGACCTGGGCGAGCTGCATCCCGAGGTGCCCGCCCTGCTCGCCGAGGTGGGCCTGCCCGGCATGAAGGTGCTGCAGTTCGCCTACGACGGGGACCCGGACAACCCGTTCCTGCCCGAGCATCACTCGGAGCACTGCGTCGTCTACACGGGCACCCACGACAACGACACCACCGTCGGCTGGTACCGCTCGCTGTCTCCGGCGGAGCGCCGACGGGTCAGGAAAGCCCTCGGCAGCAGCGGCCGCACCATCGCCTGGGACCTCATCGAGGCGGCGTGGCACTCCCCCGCCTTCCTGGCGGTGGCTCCCCTGCAGGACCTGCTCCGCCTGGGCACGGAGGCGCGCATGAACACCCCGGGCACCTTCGGGGGGAACTGGGCCTGGCGCATGCAGCCGGCGGCCACCCGCCGATCGCTGCAGCAGCGGCTGGCCGCCCTGAACCGGGAGACGGGCCGGCAGCGCCCGGCATGAGGCGAGCTCAGTCGGTCCGGCCGCCCAATGCCCTGGCGAAGGGGCCCACCGCCGCGGGCAGCCCGAGCCACAGTTCGTACAACTCCCGGTAGGCCTCGGCCCGTCCGGGGTCGGGCCGCACGACCGTTCCCGCCGGGGCTACCGCCTGCGCGCCGGCGGCGTGGCTGGGGTAGACGCCCACTCCCACCCCGGCCAGCACGGCCGCTCCCAGCGCGGCCGCCTCCGGCAGGTCGATCACCTCGATGTCGCGTCCGGTGAGGTCGGCCTTGAGCTGCACCCAAACCGGGTTGCGCACCGCCCCGCCCAGGGCCCGCACCCGGTCCACCTCGACCGGGAGATGCTCCTCCACCCAGGCCAGGTTGTGGCGCAGCGAGAAGCAAGTGGCCTCCAGCGCCGCCTGCAACAGGTCGCCCCGGTCGTGGCCCTGGGTGAGCCCGACGAAGGCACCACGCGCCCCGTCCGGATCCCAGCGAGGAGAGGCCCCCCGGCCGAACTCGGGGAAGCAGAGCAGCCCGTTGGGCACCACCGGGCGGTGCACCTCGGCCATCATGCGGGCATACGCTTGCGGGTCGTCCTCGGGAAGGTGGAACACCTGGCGCCGCAACCAGTCGACCAGGCCGCCGGCGAAGGCCACCGAGGAGAGCAGCACCACCCGGCCCGGCTCGACGTCCCGGTAGCAGTTGACGTGGGCGGCCAAGCCGGGATCGCCCGGGGGAGGAGCCGCCGCCGGGGTTACCAGCGCCTCGGCGGTGCCGGTGGAATCGACGGGAACCGGCCGTCCGCCCCGTGCCGCGAAACAGGCGCAGATGTGGTCGTGGCCCCCGAGCACCACCGGGGTGCCGGCCGGCAGGCCGGTGACCGACGCTGCTTCGGCCGACAGGCCGCTCAGCAGCGTGCCCGCCTGCCCCGCCGGGGGCATCAGCCGGGCATCCAGGGCGGCGGCGGCCAGCAGTTCCTCCGACCACTCCCCCCGGTCTCGATCGAACAGCATGGTGCGGGCCGCCATCGAATAGTCGGTGGCCATCTCCCCGGTGAGGTGGAAGAGCAGCCAGTCCTCGGTGGAGAGCCAGGCGGCGGTGCGGTCCCAGACCTCCGGTTCGTTGTCTCGCACCCACATGATCTTGTTTGCCCCAAACAGGCCGTCGAGCGTTTGGCCCGACACGGCATACACCCGGGCGGCGCCCACCGTCTCTTCCCACTGCTGCGCGTAGGCCACGGCCCGGGAGTCGAACCAGGCGATGATGGGCCGCAGCGCCCGGCCGGACCGGTCCACCGGCAACCCGGCCTCCCCGACGCTGGCAGGGGCGATCCCCGCTACCTCAGACCCGGCCGGCAAGGCGGCGGCCACCTCGCGCAGGCACTCGGCTACCGCCTGCCAGAGGGCGTCGCCGTCGTGCTCCGCCCAATCTGGGTGAGGACGATGGGTGGGAGTAGGACGCCGGGCCAGGGTGAGCAGGCGTCCTTCCGGAGTGAAGGCCGCCGCCCTCGCCGAGGTGGTGCCGGCGTCGATGCCGATCAGACAGGTGGTCGCCACGGGGTGCCAGGCTACCGGGTCAAGGCCGGACGAAGGGCCGGCCTTCCTCCACCCAGGCCACGATTCCGCCGTCGATCTCGTAAACCTCGGTGAACCCCAGCGCGCGCATCATCTCCCGCACCTCGGTGGACTTCGCATCGCTCCGGCAGTAGAGCACGTACGGAGTTTCGCGATCGAGGGCGGCCACGGCATCGGCAAAGCCGGGGTTGTAGAAATCCAGGTTCACGGCGTTCGCCAGGTGTCCTGCCGCGAACTCCCCCGGGGTGCGCACGTCGAGCACCACCAGGCCCGCCCGTCCCTCCCCGATGATCTCCGCCGCCCGGGCCGGGGAGACGGTGTCGATGATGGCGGCGGCAGTGCCCGACGTACCACCACAGGCCGCCGCCAGAAGAGCGGCAGCCCCTACCAGCATCATGCTCCGCAACCAGTTCCGCTTCACTCCATCGCCTCCCGTCGCCTGCGGCGGGCCACTATGGACCGACCGGCGCGACGACACAAGCCGGTGCCGGGCGGGAAGGAAACCGTGCAGGCCCGCCCGGGCTGAGCCCGCGTAGCATGGAGACATGGAGTCCAAGTGCGCAGATTGCCCTATGGGTAAGCGGGCAGAGGCCGAACCCAACCGCTTCATGTCCCGAATGTGGCGCTGGCACACCCGGTGGTGCCCGGGTTGGAGGGCCTACCAGCGGGACCTCGGGAAACAGGCCACCTGAGCTAAACCGAGGCGGAGCCACACGGGCGGCGCCCCCTCGATCCCGGATCCGAACGGCTCTAGAAGCCCAGGTCCAGATCCCCCATCTGGGCCAGCTCCTCGGGAGTCAGGCAGCCCATCATCACAGTGAAGAGTTGCATCATCACCTCCGGGTCCATTTCGTCTTCGTCCCCCCCGCTGAGCCCGGCCACCAGCAGGTCCTGCAACATGGTCCCCTCGACGAAGGCGTCGGCAATGCACTCCGCGCTCCCCATGCTGAGCCCGCTCTCGGCCAGCGAGCTCACCAAGAAGGAACGGACGTCGATGCAGGCGGGCTGCCCGCCCGCGCCGTGCAGGATCACCCCGACGACGGCAGCCTGTTCCTCAGGGCGCATCAGCTCCATGGCCGCTCCCAGGTCACCCGCGCCACCGGAGGCAGCTTCCAGCTCCTGCAGCCGCTCGACGCCGATCGCGGAGACGATCTGGTTGCCCAGGCACTGAGCGGCGGCCTCGTCGATGGGGAAGCCCATCTCATCCTGAGCGAGCAATTCGGCCGCGATCCGGTCGGCCGTGGCCTGCTCGACGCCGCCGAGGGTGGTCTCGGTGACGGTCGTGGTCGTGGCGGCGGCCGTGCTGGTGACTTCGGCATCGGCAATGGTCGTGCCGGCACCGGTGGTGGCCGGGCCGGTGGTGGTTACGGTGCCCTGGTCGAAAACGGATGGCCCGTCGCTGCAGGCAGCGAGAACCAGCGCTACCAGGGCGAACACGGGGATCAAGCGTCGCCGCATGGCAATCGCTTCCTTTCGGGTGAGACATCACACAGGCCCGAGAATGGTACCGGGCTACTCGATCTGCGACCTAACACGAGCGCGGGGCCGTCGGCGGCTTCTCCGGCGGGGGGACGCCACTTGCCCCGCTACGCTGGCCTTCCCTTTTGAGAGAGGTAGGGATGCTCCGTCACGTGGTCATGTTCGGCTGGAAACCGGAAACCCCGGCGGAGAAAATCCGCGAGATTGAAAACGCCTTTCGGGCTTTGCCGGCAAGGATCCCGCAGATCACCGGACTCGAGTGGGGCACCGACGTCAGCGTGCAGGGCTTCTCGCGCGGCTTCACGCACTGCTTCGTGGTCTCCTACGACTCCGAAGCCGACCGCGACGCCTACCAGGTCCATCCCGAGCACCAGGCGTTCCTGGCTCTTTCGCGCCCGCACGTGGAGCAGCTGCTCACCTTCGACTACTTCCCCGCCACCTGAAAGAGGGCCTGAATGATCGATCCGTCGCATAGAGCCAGGGAGCTCTTCCTCGACGATTCCAACTACTACGGCTGTGCGGAGACCACCTACGTCGTTCTGGCGGAGCTCTTCTCGCTGCCCGACCCCGAGGATTCCGCTCCGGCCATGCCCCTCAACGGCGGCGTCGCCTACTCCGGCGGAGCGTGCGGCGCCATCACCGGAGCCGCGCTGGCAGTGGGACGCCTGGCCGCACGATGCCTCCCCGATCACTTCGAAGCGAAGAAGGAATCCCGCCGCATCATTCAGGAACTGATGGCTGAGTTCCACAAGGAGCACGGGGCCATCACCTGCAGCGAACTCATCCATTACGACCTTCTCGCTCCGGGCCAGCACGACGCCTTCCTCGAAAGCGGCATCTGGCGAGACGTCTGCATGCGACAGATCGAGTTCGCCGTCGCCTGCACGCGCCGCCTGGTTAAGGAGGCCCCCTGGGCGGCCGGCGTCTTTCCCCCGCCCTCCACCTGAGCAACCCCTCGCGCCCCCTCGGAGCGCACCGGCTCGCCGTGACCGCCCTCCGCCACACCTGTTCCTCCCGGGCCCACCGGGGGCGAATCCCGGCCCGGGCCCGCGCAGTTGACGGTCCTGCCGGCGCGGCGTATCGTTGCCAACGCTCGATTATCGATGATTGCCCGGACGTCGCGGGGCCCGGGCGGGATAGGGGACACATGCTCAAAGGCGTAAAGCGCAGCGAGGTTGAGGTTCACCACCTCCCCGGACGGGACTGGCTCATGTACGTAGGACCGGAGAGCACCGGCGCGCAGAACATCACCGTCGGCTACTCGATCTACCCACCCGGCTCGGCTCCCGAGGGGCACCTCCACCCCACCCAGGAAGAGGTCGTCTACTGCGTGGCCGGCCACGGGGCACTCGTCTCCCCCGAGGGGTCCGTCCCCCTCGAGCCGGGCACGGCCGTCTACATCCCCGCCGGCCTGCATCACGCCACCGTGTCCGACGGACCGGAGGACCTCGAGCTGGTGACCTCGTTCTCACCTCCCGTAGTGCCCGGCTCCTGGGATCGCAAGGTCGAGTGACCGTCCCGATGCCGAACCGCCGAGGAGGCACACAGTGACACAAGGCGCAGCCGAAGCCGGCCCCAGCCTGGCCGAGCTCGAGGAACTCGCCCGGCGGGCCCGGGTGCACATCGTGCGCACCATTGCCGGGGCACACGGCGGGCATATGGGAGGCCCCCTCTCGGCGATCGACATGCTGATTGCCCTCTACTTCCGCATTCTCGACGTCCGCCCGGAGGAGCCCGACTGGCCCGACCGCGACCGCTTCGTCCTCTCCAAGGGTCACAGCTCCATCGCCCTCTACACGGCACTGGCGATGCGCGGCTACTTTCCCATCGAGGAGCTCAAGACGTTCGACAGCATCGACTCCCGGCTGCAGGGGCACCCCGACATGTCGGTGACCCCCGGCGTCGACATGTCCTCGGGGTCACTGGGCCTGGGGTTCTCCGGGGCCATCGGCATCGCCCTGGGGACCCGCCTGGCCGGCAAGACCTGCACCACCTACGTGATGCTCGGCGACGGCGAGTGCAACGAGGGCGTGGTCTGGGAAGGGGCGCACGCCGCCCAGCGCCACGGCCTCGGCAACCTGGTGGCCATCGTGGATCACAACAAGCTTCAGCAATTCGGCTGGCGGTCGGACACCGCCGGCGTGCGGCTGCCCCCCTACACCGGGACCCAGTTGGTCGACCGCTGGAGGGCTTTCGGCTGGCACGTGCTGGAGATGGACGGGCACGACATGGCGCAGATCGTCCCCACCCTGGAGGCTGGGCGCGACCACCACGACGGACCGGTGGCGATCATCGCCCACACCGTCAAGGGCAAGGGCGTCTCGTTCATGGAGGGGAACTACCTGTGGCACGCTCGCGTGCCCAACCAGGAGGAGCTTGCCCTGGCGCTGGCCGAGCTCGGCGAGGGAGAGGCCGCTGGCCAAGGAGGTGCGTCATGACCCTCGCTCCCGGAAAGGCCCTGCGCGTCGCCTTCGGCGAGACCGTGGCCGAGTTGGCCAACACTGATCCCCGCATCGTGGTGCTCGACGGCGACCTGGGCAGCTCGACCCGGGCCGACATTTTCGAGAACGCCCATCCGGATCGCTTCTTCCAGATGGGCATCGCCGAGCAGAACCTGCTCGGGGCGGCGGCCGGCATGGCCAGCGTGGGCTTCATCCCCTTCGTCTCCACCTTCGCCTGCTTCGCGGTGGCCCGGGCCCTGGATTCCATCCGGGTGCTCATCGCCCAGCCCAAGCTGCCGGTGAAGATTGCCGGCGGGTACGCAGGCCTCCTGGCCGGCATGACCGGCAAGACTCACCTGATCTTCGACGATCTGGCGATCATGCGGGCCATGGCCAACATGGTGGTAGTGGCGCCGGCCGACGAGGTCGAGACCCGCCAGGCCATCAAGGCCATCGTGGAGCATCCCGGGCCGGTCTACCTGCGCCTGAGCCGCGAGTCGTCCCCGGTTGTCTTCGGCGACGACTACCGCTTCGAGCTCGGGCGTTCCACCGTGCTGCGAGAAGGCAAGGACGTCACCGTGTTCTCGACCGGCACCCATACCGCGCGAGCCTTCCAGGCCGCCGAGATCCTGGCCGGGAAGGGCATCGACGTGCACCTGGTGCACGTACCCACCCTGAAGCCGCTCGACCAGGAGGGCATCGTGGAGGCAGCCCGGGCCACCGGCTTCGTAGTCACCACCGAGGAGCACACCGTCATCGGGGGCCTGGGCGGAGCAGTGGCCGAACTCCTCTCCGACCACCACCCGGTCCCGGTCAAGCGGCACGGCCTGGCCGATCTCTTCGGGGAGTCGGGCCCCGACCAGGCTCTGCTGGAGAAGTACGGGCTCTCGGTCGAGCGGACCGCCGAGGCCATCGCAGGGTTCGTGCGCGCTCGGGGAGCATGACGCAAGACGAAGGCAGCCGACAGTGCCCCCCGGCGCACCGGCGAGGCGCGGACCGCCGCCTCGGGAAGGAGTGAGCATGAGCAGCCTGGACAGGTTCCGCCTCGACGGCAAGGTGGCCCTCATCCCCGGCGGGGGCGGGGGCATAGGCTCCGCGCTGGCCTGCGGCGTGGCCGGTGCCGGGGCCGACGTGGCGGTCGTGGAGCGCACCCGCGAGCTGGGAGAGCCGGCCGCGCAGAAGGTGCGCGACAGCGGCTGCCGCTCGCTGGTGGTGGCCGGCGATATGACCAGGGAGGAAGACGCCGACCGGGCGGTCGCCGAGACGATCGAAGGGCTCGGCCGCCTCGACATCATCATCAACGCCATCGGCGGCGGGGCGGGCAAGGTGCTCTACCCCGTTCACGAGTACCCGCGCGACGCCTGGGACTGGATCTTCGAGCTCAACGTGCGGGCCAATCTCCTCCCCACCCAGGCGGCGGCCCGGGCGATGATCTCCGCCGGCCACGGGGGCCGGGTGCTCAACATCTCCTCGGTGCGAGCCCAGCTGGGCATCAACGCCGGCTACTCAGCCTACGTGGCCGCCAAGGGGGCGATCAGCTCGCTGACCCGCCAGATGGCCACCGAGTGGGCCCCTTACGGGATCACGGTGAACGCCATCTCCCCCACTTTCGTGGACACCCCGCAAGTGGCAATGCTCCTCGACGACCCCGATTTCAAGAAGGGTGTCGTCTCGCGCATCCCCCTGGGCCGGGTGGGCACTCCCGACGACCTACTGGGAGCCGTGCTGTTCTTCTGCTCCGACGCGTCGGCTTTCGTCACGGGGCAGATCCTGACCATCGACGGGGGGCTGACGGCCACCCAATGAGCACCAGACCGCCGGGGCCGGGACGTCCGGCGGCCGGCAACGACCAGGCGACCGCCGCAGAAGGGAGCGGGCGACCGTGCAGCAGGTGACGGCCAACGTATTCACCGATACCACCCAGCGGGGGTGCAACCCCAGCTACGTGGTCACCTCCGACGGCGTGGTGGTGATCGACACGCCCCAGCTGCCCACCCGGGCGGTTGAGATGCGCCGGGAGGCCGAGGCCCACGGGCCCATTCGCTACGTGATCAACACCGAGCATCACGTGGACCACATCTTCGGCAACTACTACTTCCGGGGGGCCGGACCGGTGGTGGCCCACATCGAGGTGGCCAACAACTTCATGCTGCCCAGCCAGCACCCCAGCCCCTACTGGTACGCCAAGGAGGCGCTGCCCACCGACGACCCCGAAGGGGAGGCGATCTTCCCCGACGAGGAGACCTACTACCGGGATCCCAACCGCCCGGCGATCACGTTCACCGAAGACCTCACCCTCCAGGTCGGGGGACACGCCTTCGAACTGATGTACACCGGAGGTCACACCGTCGGCCAGATCGCGGTGCACGTGCCCCAGGAACGGGTGCTCTTCACCGGCGACACCGTCTTCTGCGAGTGCCAGACCTGGCTCTACGTCTCGAACGTGGACGAGTGGCTGGCGGCCCTCGACCGGCTGAGCGGGCTCGACGTAGACCACGTGATCCCCGGCCACGGCCCGGTGACCACCAGGGCCTACCTGGCCGTGCAGAAGGCCTTTCTCATGGAGTGGGTCGCCGCGGTGGCCGTGGGCGTCGCCAAAGGCTGGAGCAAGGATGAGTGCATCGCTCGCATCAGCTTCTCCGACCGCTTCCCGGTGGACATCGGCCAGGAGTACATGATGGACCACATCCAGCGGGAGAACGTCTCGGCTCTCTACGACAAGCTGACCGCCGGCCGACGGCCGTAGTCGGCCGGCGAGCGCGTGTCCGCCCCGTGGCAGACCCCGATGCGACAGGAGCGCAGCGACATGCACCCAGGCACCACCCCGCCTTCCCAGTTGCCCAGGGCGCGCAAGCTGCGCATCGCCGCCGCCTACTACGCGGCCTACGTGCTCCTCGGCCTGATGCTCACCCCCATCGGGCCTTCCCTGGATGCTCTCAAGGAGCAGAGCGGGTCCTCGACCGAGGCAATCGCCCTGCTCTTCACCGCCAGCTCGCTGGGCTACATCGGCGGCTCCCTGCTCGCCGGGCGCTTGTATGCCCGGCTGGCCGGGAACCGGGTGCTCACCGCCGCCCTCCTGAGCATGGCCCTGCTCACCGTCACCATCCCCTGGCTGGGTTCGCTGTGGCTGCTGATGGCGGTGTTTGCTCTGATCGGGATCTCGCTGGGCCTGATGGACGTGGGGGGTAACACCCTCATGGTGTGGCTGTATCGGGGGGACGTCCCCCCTTACATGAACGCCCTGCACCTGTCCTTCGGCATCGGAGCCTTCCTCGGGCCGCTGGTCATCGACCGCTTCGCGGTGGCCACGGGGAACGCGACCACTACCTTCTGGTTGTTCGCGGCTCTCATGGTTCCCGTCGCCCTCTGGCTGGCCCGCCTGCCCAGCCCCGATCGCCCGGAAGAGGTCGAGCCCGCCATCGGCGGCCTCCGCTCACTGCGCCGCCACGCCTGGCTCATCGCCTTGATCGCCCTGTTCTTCTTCATGCACATGGGAGCCGAACTGGCCTTCGGCGGCTGGATCTTCTCCTACGCCGAAGAGGCCATCGGCTCGGAGACCACCGCCCGGGTGGTCAACTCGGCGTTCTGGGGCGGCCTGGTGGTCGGGCGGATCATCTCCATTCCCCTGGCCTGGCGCCTGTCGCCCCGCGGCATGCTGCAAGTAGATCTGGTGGGAGCCGCGGCGAGCCTGGGACTGGTCATCCTGCTGCCCGAGTGGACGCCCGCTCTCTGGATCGGCACCATCGGGTTCGGCGTCTTCGTGGCCTCAATGATCCCGGCCAGTTTCAACTTCGCCGCCGAGCGCATGCCCATCACCAGCCAGGTGAGCTCGGCCTTCCTGGTGGGGGGCAGCCTCGGATCCATGCTCCTCCCGTGGGTGGTGGGACAGCTCTTCGATTCCCAGGGCCGCCTGTGGACCATGTACGTCACCGGGCTGGCCGTGGTGGCCGCCGCTCTGCTGTTCGGGACCATGCTGGCTTCCGGGCGCCGGTCCCGGCCCGATGAAGAGCCGGCGGCCGACGCTACGGTTCCACGATCACCTTGAGAGCGCCGTCCCTGCGCTCGTTGAAGGTGCGAAGAGCGATGGCGAAGAGGGCCAGCGGGAAAGTGTGGGTGTGCAGCTCCCGCACCCGGATCCGGCCGTCTACCACCAGCGGGATCACGTCGGCCATTTCCCCGGCGGTGGCCCGGCAGCCCACCAACTCCTTCTCGAAGAGCACCAGCTCCTGCAAGGTCAGTGCCACGTCGCTCACCGGGATGCCGACCACCACACAGCGGCCCCCTTTGCGCAGCATGGCGATCCCCCAGCGCAGCGAGTCGGGGACCCCGGCGCAGTCGAGCACCACGTCCGGGCCGAAGCCTTCCGTGGCCGCCCGCACTGCCTGCACCGGGTCCTCGTCGCGGTAGTCGAACGTCTCGTGGTCCAGCTCGGCCGCCTTGGCCAAGCGGTCGCCCCGGCCGACCACGATTACCCGCCCCGCCCCGCGCGCCCGGGCAGCATCGGCGGCGAGCAGCCCGATGGGGCCGGGGCCCATCACCGCCACCGTGTCGCCCGGCTTCACCCCGCCCCGGTTGGCGGTGTGCAGGGCGATGGAGGCCGGATCGAGCAGGGCCCCCTCGTGGAAGCCGAGGGCATCGGGGAGGTGGAACACGGCCTTGACGCCGTGCACCACGTACTCCGCACAGGCGCCCTGGGTGGTATGACCGTACTGACGGTGCAGGCCCGGCTTGCCGTAGTTCTCGCACAAGTTGTAACGGCCTTCAATGCAGCGGCGGCACAAGCCGCAAGCGTCGTGGGAGGTGCCGGCGACCCGGTCTCCCACCGCCCACCCCAGCCCCTCCGTCTCCGGGCCCAGCTCCACGACTTCCCCGGCCCACTCGTGCCCGGGGATGAACGGGTAAGAGGGGGGCCAGAAGCCGGGGTAGTCGCCGCGAATCAGGTGGGCGTCGGTGCCGCAGATAGACAGGGCCCGCACCCGGCAGAGCACCTGTCCCGGCCCGGGCCTGGGGACGGGCACCTCCTCCACGGAGAACAGCCCGGGCGCGCTGAGGACCAGAGCTCTCATCGTCATCCGGTCACACCACCGCCAGCGGGTCGACCATGGAGCCGGTCGCTCCCCGGATCTTCAGGGGCAGCGCCACGAACAAGAACTCGTACACCTTCTCGGCGGCCAGCTCCTCCAGGTAGAGGCTCTCCATCAGATAGATCCCGCTCTCGATGAGCAGCCGGGTGTGCACCGGCTGCGGGTTGGCGGGAGTGCCCCGATCGGGGGCCGGCTGCACCTCATAGGTCTCGGTGTCGGTGCCGGTGGCGATCACCCCTCTTTCGAGCATCCACTCCGCGGCCGAAAGGTCGGGCCCGGCGGTGCGGTGCTCGGCCAGCGCCGCTTCATCGGGCCAGTACTTCAGGTAGCCGGTGCGGATCAGGAGGACATCCCAGGGCCGCACCTCCACCCCCTGGGCCTCGGCCACGGCCTCCAGCTCCCTCCCCGTCACCGGGGAGCTCGCCGGCAGGGCGTCGATCCCCCGGAAGGCCGGGGGATCGAGCAGCACTCCGCGGGTGAAGAAAGAGGGGAGCTTCTCCGCGTCGCCCAGGTTCGGGCCCTTGTCGGTCAGGTGCTCGGCGGTGTTGCCCCCGCCGTACCAGTGGTTGTCGGGGCCCACCGTCATGTGAGCCAGCGCGTCGATGTGGGCCCCCGAGTGGGAGGTGGCCATCTGATACTCGGCCATGTAGCCCAGCCCGGCGTCGTTGGGAGGCCCCCAGGGCTGGGCGCCCTCGGCCCGGATCCCCTCCGGCGTGCGGTAGAGCACCACCTGGAAGGGCGGGTGGCCGGGGAACAGGGGCATCCCCGGGTAGCGCGCGGCTGCCAGGGAGAACGCTCGCCCCTCTCGCACCAGCCCGGCGGCTTCGACCAGCTTGGCCGCCGGGATGCCCCCGGCGGGGCCCACCTCCCGGTGGGAGCTCATCGCCCGTCCCTCATCGCCCGCCAGACTCGCTCGGGCGTGAGGGGGAGGTCGCGAATGGCGACGCCGATGGCCTCGCGTACCGCCGCGCCCAGCGCGGGAGCCGTGCACAGCAGGGCACCTTCGCTGACGCCCTTGCACCCGTAGGGCCCGGGGCCGTCCCCATTCTCGATCTGCTCGCTGATCAGCTCGAGCGGCAGGTCCTTGCTGGTGGGAATCCGGTAGTCGATGGCCCCCAGGTTCCTCACCCGGCCCTTCTCGTCGAAGATGTAGTGCTCCATCATGGCGTGGCCCAGGCCCATGATGGCCGCCCCGTCGTCCTGCCCGCTCACCTGCATGGGGTTGAGCGACTTGCCGGTGTCGGCCACCGTCACGTGGCGGAGGACGGTGGTCTCCCCGGTGCCCCGGTCCACCTCGACCTCAATGGCCGTGCAATTGAACTCGTAAAAGTAGGCCGTCCCCTTGATGGGGTGCCCGGGCGTGGCGTCCTTGCGGCCCACTCCGTTGCCGATGAACTCCCCGCCCAGGCTGCCCAGGGCTGCCTTGGCCACCTCGGCCATGGACAGCTCCCGATCGGGGAGCCGCACCACACCGTGCTCAACGGAGATCGCCGACTCATCCACCTCGTAAAGGTCGGCCGCCGCCCGCCGCAGTTGACGCTGGATGTCGCGGCAGGCCTCCAGGGTCGCGTTCCCCATGAGCACGGTGGACCGGCTCGCCGAAGTCTGCTGGGTGAAGGGCACCACGGCGGTGTCACCCATGATCACGGCAATCTTCTCCATCGGGACACCGAGCTCGTAGGCGACTATCTGGGCGTACACCGTGCGGGCTCCCTGGCCCATGTCGGAGACGCCCGACAGCAAGATGGCGCTGCCGTCGTTCAGCAAGCGCACGGTGCCGTACGAGATGCCGGTGGTCGGGCCCGACTTGCAGCCCAGCGCCAGGCCCCGGCCGCGCCCCTCGGGGAGAGGCTTCCCCCAGTCGATGAGCTCGGCGGCCCGGCGCACCGTCTGCTCCCAGCGCCCGTCGGCCGGGGTCTCCCCCGGCACGAACTCCTGGCCGTATTGAGGCAGGTTGCGCAGGCGGATCTCGAGACGGTCGATGCCCAGAGCCGCCGCCGCCTCGTCGATGTTCATCTCGCGCGGCCAGGCGGTCTCGGGGATGCCGAAACCCCGCATGGCGGTGGCCGGCGGGGTGTTGGAAAGCACCCCGCGGGCGATGATGCGCACCGCCGGCACCCGATAAGGACCGGCCGCCAGCCAGCTGCCCTTGGTGACCACCCGGTCGGCGATGTCGGCATAGGCCCCGATCAGAAAGTTGCTCTCGATGTCCTCGAACACCAGCGTGCCGTCGGAGCGGAAGCCGGCACGGTGACGCACCTTGGCCGAAGTGCGCCGGACCGCCTGGAAGCTCTCCTCCAGGGTCATCACCAGCTTCACCGGGCGCCCAACGCGCTGTGCGGCAAAGGCCACCGCCGGGTGCATGTGCGGCCACTGTTTGCCCCCGAAGCCGCCCCCGAGGTCGGGAGCGAACACCCGCACCTTGGACAGGGGCAGGTCGAGCAGCTTGGCCAGGATCTTCTGCAGCTGGTAGGGGTGCTGTGTGGTCGCCCACATGGCGATCCCATCCCCGTCCGCGGCGGCTTGGCAAGCATGCGGCTCGATGGCGAACTGGGTCACCATCGGATACTCGTAGGTGTGATCCACCACCAGGTCGGCCTCGGCCTCGGCCGCCTCCACGTCCCCCCAGCCGAAGTGGTGTTCGGAGAACTTGTTGGTGTCGGCCAGCGGGTCGCCGGGCCGGCGGATGGCCGGGTCCTGCACCAGCGGAGCGCCGGGGTCGAGAGCCTCGTCCACCGTGTACACGGCGGGCAGCTCCTCGTGCTCCACCTTGACCAGGCGGGCACCCTCCTCGGCGGCATCCTTGCTCTCGGCCACCACGATGGCCACCGGCTCCCCGTGGTAGCGCACCTCATCGACCGCCAGCACGGGGCGATCATTCACTTGGGGGCCGAACCGCGGCACCGGCTGCGGCAAGTCGGCGGCGGTCATGACCAGCTGCACGCCGGTCACCACTTCGGCGGCACTCTTGTCGATGGAGATGAGCCGGGCCCGAGCGGCGTCGACGGTGACCAGCTTCGCGTGGAGGAACCCGGCCAGCTTGACGTCGGCCGTGTACTCCAGAGCCCCGGTCACCCGTTCTTCCCCACCCGTCCTCGGCAGCGAGGCCCCGATCATGTCAGTGGTCATCGTTCCACCTCCTCGGCGGCGGCCAGCACCGCTTCGGTGATCTGCTCGTAGCCGGCACACCGGCACAGGTTGCCGGCCAGGGCCTCGTGGATCTCCTCGGGCGTCGGGTGCGGGTTGCGCATCAGGAGGGCGTGCGCCGACATCAGCTGCCCGGGGATGCAGAACCCGCACTGGGCAGCGCCGTGGTCCAGGAAAGCTTGCTGCAAGGGGCTCAGCTCACCCTCGGCGGCCAGGCCCTCGACGGTGAGGATCTCGGACCCGTCGGCCTCCACCGCCAGCATCAAGCAGGAGTTCACGGTGCGGCCGTCCACGATGACGGTGCACGCACCACACTCCCCCACCACACAGCACTCCTTGGTGCCGATCAGGTCGAGTTCGTCCCGCAGAACGTCGAGCAGGGTGTGGTGCACCACCACTTCCAGGGCGTAATGGCGCCCGTTCACCGTCAGCTCGATGGGGAGCTTCTCGCTCATTCCGCCCCTCCCTTCGCCAGTCGTTCAATCGCCGTCTGCAGAGCTCGCCTCCCAAGAACGGGGAGCATTGCCAGCCGGTACTCCGGGCCGGCCCTCATCGACCGCGGGGAGGGGCTGGCCCCGGCCAGCATCTCCACCAGGATGGGCTCCTTCGCCTCATCCGGCGCGAACGGATCGGCCAGGACGCCGCTTTCGTCGATCACCAGCACCGGCCGGGGGCCGACGCTGCCGTAGGACAGCCGGGTGACGCCGTCTTCGTTCACGCCGCAGCAAAGGGTGATCGAGGCCAGGTCGGTGCCGCGGCGCCTGGTCATCCGGGTGTAGGCGGCTCCCATGCGCCGTTGGGGGAAGGGGACTTCCAGCCCGATCACCAGCTCCCCCGGTTGCAGAGTCGTCCGACGGGAACGCACGAAGAAGTCGTCGAGGGGGATGCGCCGGGTACCGCCCGAGCTCACCGCCACCGCCGACGCGTCGTACACCAGCAGCGGCGGGGCCGTGTCGGCAGCCGGAGAGGCATTGCAGATATTCCCGACCATGGTGGCCCGGTTGCGAATCTGCACCGATCCCACCGTGCTGGCCGCCTCGGCTAGGGCGGGAAAGCGCCGCAGCACCGTCTCATCGTGCTCGATGTCGGTCATCACCGCAGTGGCGCTGATCCACAGGTGCCCATCGTCCGGGCGGATGCCCGGGCTCAACTCGGGGATGCGCTTCAAGTCGATCAGGGCGGTCGGCCGGATCTCTTCCGTTCGCAGGGCGATCACCAGGTCGGTGCCGCCGGCCAGGACGCGTGCTCCATCCCCATGCTCCGCGAGCAGACCGACGGCCTCGGCGACGCTCTGCGGCCGGCAGTAACGAAAGTCCTGCATCAGATCACCTCGTCGGCCTCATTCATCAGCACCTGCGGGGTGGCGGCCCGGATGAGGTAGTAGGGACGCGTGCAGAACCGCTCCAGGAAATCCGCACGCTGCAGGCGCAGTTCGTCGGTGTCCATGATGGGCATCGGCCATCCCGGCGCCAGCAACTCGTTGAGATGGAGGTAGTTCTGCAATGAGTGCAGGGTCTGGAACTGGCGCTCGAAGGGGATCATGGCCACCGTGCCGGCGGCGTAGTTGCCGTCGATGGAAGGCACGATGACAACGTCGATATTGCTCGGCTCCAGGTGCTCTTCCCAGGTCGGCATCTCTCCGAAGAACTTGGCTACCCCCGCCTCGGGCGCGGCCTTGTCCGCCCGCTCGGTCCCCTTGGCCCGGGACTTGATGAAGACGGTCTTGGATCCCGCCAGAGCGATCCCGTCCTCGTCGATGACGGTCGTCTCCGTCGAGATGAGCTTGCCACCCCGGCGGCAAGCCTCGATCTGGCCCATGCTCTTGCCGTGGTTCGACTCCCCGCCCAGGAAGAGCACGGTCTTGTCGCGGTAGAGCACCGCCGCCGAATGGAACGGGTGCTGCCCCTGGGCCTCCATGCGCAGGGCCAGCAGGGCGACCAGCGACTTCTGCAGGGGGCCCGCCTCCCAGTCGCCTTCGAAGCGCATCGCTCCGTCCTCATACACCACCCGCTTGGCGGGGGCATCCCTGTCCCAGATCATGTCGGGCCGGCCCAGGATCGACTCAGGCTCGAGCCGGACGTCCGCCAGCCGGTAGTTGAGGAAGTCCATGTTCTCGAGCACGTGCTCGGGAACTTCGCTTCCGATCACATCCACCCGGACCCGGGCCGGGCCGGCGGACATCTCCTCGATTAGCTGAGCCATTTGTTCTCCTCCACTCGTCGGTTCAATGTTCAAACCGCGCCGGCGCGGGAGCCGGCACGTCTTCATCCGAAAGGTTGGCGATCAGACCGGCCGCCTCCACCGCGTGCTGCCGCAGCAACTCAGCCGACCGCTCCGAGTCGCGCTCCCGGAGCGCCTCGATGATGTTTCGATGGCGCGCTCCCAACCAGCGCAGGTCCACTCCGGGCATCGAGGCGGTCACATAAGTGCGCCCGAAGGGCTCCAACATGCCCCAGAGGCGTTCGAGCGCCCGGTTGCCGGCAGCGGCGACGATCAGGCCGTGGAACCGCGCATTGTGCAAGGCTTGCTCGTGGGCATCGCCGCGCTCGGCCGCTTCCGCCATCTTCTCGTGCAGGCCCTCAAGCTCCTGCAGCGTGGCCGCCGTCATCCGGGGGGCGGCCAGCCGGCCGGCCATGGCTTCCAGCTCGCCCCGCACCGCGATCGCCTCGCGCAACTCGGCCGCAGTCGGCCGGCGCACCCGCGACCCCTGGTAGGGGCGGATCTCCACGAATCCCAGGGTGGCCAGGTCGCGCAGTGCCTCGCGCACCGGCGCCTGGCTGGTGCCCAATTGGCGGGCCACCCGGGTCTCGACGATGCGAGACCCGGGGGCCAGCTCACCTTCCAGGATCCAGCGCAGGATGCGGTCCTTCACCCGCGCCGAGAGGACCTCCCTCTCAATAGGCTCCGGCTCTTGCTCCACGCGCTGGGCCATTCATCTGCCTACTTCGCCCTGGCCAGGATCTCGACCTTGCCGGTGTTCCCGTCCACGCGGATGCGATCGCCATCCTTGATGCGGGCGGTGCCCACCGAGGACCCGACCACGGCCGGGATGCCGAACTCGCGGCTCAGGACTCCCGGGTGGGAGACCGGGCCGCCGGCGTCAGTAACAAGGCCGATGATCTTGGTGAACAGGGTCACCCAGGCCGGGTTGGTCATCTGGCAGACCAGCACATCGCCCTTCACGACCTTGTCGAACTCGTCGATGGTCATGACGACCTTGGCCACGCCCTCGACCACTCCGGGGGAGGCGGCCAGGCCCTGCACCGTGTCGAGCGCCTCGGTCTGCTCGATGTATATCTTCTCCGGGAACCCCCACAGGTTCAGGTACGGGAACTGCAGCTGCGACTCGGTCGCCGTGCCGATCCAGTCGAGCGGCTTGATCTTCTCGGCCTCCTTGTAGGCCGCCCGGGCGGCCGCCACCAGCGGCTTGGCCGCAAAGGTCGGGTCGCCGATCAGGTAGCGCAGCTCGTTGTACCGCAGGAACATGACGTCCTCGGGGTCGTCGAGCAGGCCGGCCTGGACCAGCTTCTTGCCGATGCAGATCAGCACCAGGCGCAGGTGGGCGTTGGTGCTCTGGTCGATGTAGAAGTGGTGGTCCGGGGTGAGAGGGGCCATCTTCAGGTTGATGGCGTTGGCCGCCTCGACCTTGGCCCGGGCCTCCCCTTCCAAGCCCTCGACCAGCTCCTCGCAGGCCTTCTTGATGTCGTCGGCCAGCGCCTTGACGTGCGAGGGGTAGTCGTAGTCTGTTTCGATGTAGCCCTTGACAGTCTCGAGGAACGGCGACGGGTCCTCGACCTGGGTGGGGAAGGTGAACTCATGCACCCACACCGCCGCCCAGCCGAATTCACGCTGGTAGGGACGCACGTGATCGGCGATGAACTTGCGGCCCCGGTCGGTCTTCTCGAGGGCGGCCATGATTGCCGAGCCGCTCTCTTCCTGGAAGGCGGCGGAGAGGACCTTGTCCTTCTTGGCCTCCTCCTTCATGTTCCAGAGGGCCTCGATGCGGTCCCAGTTACGGTCGCTGGCCGAGTTCTGCAGCCGCCCCAGGAGCGTGTGATCGACCTCTCCTCGGGCTTCCTGCACTGCGGCCGGCAAGCCGATGGTGGTACCGGCGAACTGGGCGAAGTTGAGCATCCAGTGGATCTTCCAGTGGCGATCGTGGATGTCCATGGCGTCTTCGAGGATGGTCGCCCACTCGAAGAGGTCGATTTCCTCCCAGTTGTCGATCTTGCTCTCGAGGTACTCGAAGTTGCGCTTGATCTCGGGGACGAGCCGGTTCCGCCACCAGCCGTCGAACTCACGGCCGTACACCGGCAGCACGTTGCCCAGGTACGGGCCGATCTTGCCGGCGTAGTCGGCCATGCCGCCGATAGGAACCCGCGCCCCGTAACGGTTCCCGTACTCCTCGCCGTCCACCACGCAGTCGGCGTCGGCGGGGACGGCCGCGGTGTACAGGTAGCCATTCACGCTCTTGGCGATCCAGTCCGCAGCAAAGGGAGTGCCGAAGCGGCGGAACATGTGGTCACAGCTGAGCCACCACCCGCCGATGTCGAAGTACATCGGCGACAGCGGGTGCGGGCAGTGAAGGTCGTCGTAGACCCAGAAGAGCTTGCTCTCGGCCTCCGACTCCCACTTGACGGGAAACGTCTCGTCTCCCAGGAACTGCTTCACGATCTTGCTCGTGTCGGCCATTCCGACTGGCTCCTTCCTTGTCGTTGGTCTGTTCTCGTCGGAGGTCACGAGCGCACGTCGGCCTCGAGTCGCTCCGCTATGTCGGTCATGACGATCTCGCAAAGGCATGAGGCCGGCCGGGGGCCCCCGCCCCCGCCTCGGCGCTCTCCTCCTTTCCTGCCGCAATGACCCGATCCCGCTCCGTAGCTCGCCAAGCCTGATAGTGCTCGTGCAGGCGCTGCGCCATGGCCCGGGCGAGAGCCGGGTCGTTGATGTCGGTGTCCATCTCCACGACTTCCACCCGCGACTCGAGGCCGGCCTGCAACTCGCTCATGAGAGCCGCGTCCGCCTCCGCATCGTGGAAGACCCCGCCCTCGGTGGAGATGGCGGAGATTCCCCGGCGGGGGATGAAAAGGGAGACCGGGCCCTCGGCCCGGTTCAGCTTGGCGGCGATGCGCCGCCCGAGTTCGGCGCACTCCTCAGGGGTCGTCCGCATGAGCGTCACCGCCGGATTATGCCGGTAGAGATTGCGGGCACGATACTGCTCGGGGACGGTCTCCATAGGCCCGAAGTTCACCATGTCCAGCCCACCGAGCGTCACCACCTGCGACAAGCCCAGCGAGCCCGCCGTCTCCAGGCGGTCGGGGCCGGCGGAGAGCACCCCGCCGGCCAGTTCGTCGGCCAGCTCGGCCGTGGTGACATCGAGGACGCCGGTGATGTGGCCGCTGCGCATCAGCGCTTCCATGGACCTTCCCCCGACCCCCGTGGCGTGGAAGACCAGCACCTCGTAGCCGTGCTCCTCCAGCCATCGGCGGGCCTCGGTCACACAGGGGGTGGTCACCCCAAACATGGTCGCACCCAGACAAGGCTTATCACCAAAGGACGGCGTGAAAGAGGCGTGGTGAGAGGCCATCGCGGCCATCGCCACGGCCGCGTTGCCCAGGATCCGCTCCGAAACGGAGTTGATCCCGGCGATGTCCACCACCGAATGCATGAGGGCCAGGTCGGAGGTGCCCACGTAGGCGCGGGTGTTCCCCGACGCAACGGTGGAGACAATCAGCTTGGGAACCCCCACCGGCAGCGCCCGGGAGGCCAGGGCGACCAATGACGTCGCCCCGGAGCCGCCCATGCCCAGCAGTCCATGGAGGTGGCCTTCGGCATGCAGGCGGGCCAGGACCGTCTCTGCTCCCCGGGCCATGGCAGCGACGGCCGCCCCCCGATCGCCGGCGGCGGCCAGAGCCGCCAGGTCCTCCCCGGCCGCGGCCGCCACTTCATGGTTACTTACATCTGCCGGGACCTGCGCGTCGCCGAGAATGCCGGCATCGATGAGGATCGTGTCGCACCCCGCGGCTTGCACCTGCCGCCGCAGGAAATCGTATTCCGTCCCTTTGGTGTCCAACGTCCCGAGCAGCACTACCGTGGCCACGGCTAGCGATCCCGGCCATAGCGAGGAGAACGCCGGCCCGTCGCCCATTGCCGAGTACCACGCCCCGGGAACCCGGGCCGACACCTGCCAGCCGGAGCAACTTGGGCCATTTGACACACGGGAGACTGAGTCACCCGGGAATCGCCTCCATCACCGTGCTTGCGGACGACTATCCTCGATAATCGATCAGAACACTACCACCAGGGAGCGGCGCGTGCCCGTGTCAGAAGGCAGACCGCGGAGGGCATCAGGTCATCGCCGGCTCCGTCTTTGCGGGGACCCCGGGGAAGGCGCGCTGCCGATCCAACGGGCCCGCCCGGTGAACCTGTGCGGAGGTGACGACTGATGACGACCGAAGCCGGCACTGCGGAGATCGGCGAGGCCACCCGGCTGGAGCTGTACCGAGCGATGGTGCGAACCCGCTATCTAGAGAAGCGGGCCTACGACCTGTTCATGGAGGGAATCGTCAAGGGGACGACTCACCTCGGCCTGGGCCAGGAAGCGGTGGCCGCCGGGTTCGCCGAGGCGATGGCTGCCACCGACATGACCTTCTGCACCTACCGCGGCCACAACCACACACTGCTGCGAGGAGCCTCGATGGCGCCGCTGATGGGCGAACTGGCGGGCCGCAACATCGGGATCTGCGGGGGCAAGGGCGGCTCGATGCACCTCACCGACGTCACCAAGGGCGCCATGGGGTCGTACGCCATCGTCGGCGCCCATCTGCCGATCGCCTGCGGTGCCGCCTGGCGCGCC
>CAZJRF010000012.1:25207-27226 GCA_964548475.1 uncultured Acidimicrobiia bacterium | reverse complement strand
ACGTCCCCGCTCTCCACGGGGGTGGCGGTGTCCCGGAAGACGACGAAGTAGAGGACCAGGACGATCACCACCAGCAACACCAGGAGGGCGGCCCCGATGATGAGCCAGCGTCTGCGATTCTCTGCAGCCATGCGGACAGTCTGCCAGCCGCCAGCGCGGGCTGCCAACTGCACCGGGCGCTCCGGGGGATAACGGGGCGCCAGGCCCCAGCACCTTGGGTCGGCGGGCACGCCGGCGGCGGCTGGGCTTGTGCAGCGCGGGCCTCGGGCAACGTAGGCTGGCCCGAGTGAGCCGGAGGAGATGCGCGTGAGGCTTTCGCTGCGTTCGATGTCCTTGCTGGCGGCGTGGGCCCTGGCGGCCAGCGCCGGGTGCTCCTCCCAGCCGGGGGCCTCCGGTACGGTCTCGTCCTCTTCGGTGCCCGCCGCGTCCACCACCGTGACGGCGGCGACCACCACCACCATCCCCGCCGGGCAGGCGCTGATTGCCTCATTCGAGGACCTCCCCTTCGACGAGTTCGTGGATGCCTCGTTCGACGCGCTGCTGTTGCGCACGCCGCAGAAGGTCACCGAGTACGGGCTCGCTGCGCGCTACGGCCTGCGCAACGACCACCTCGACGATCGCTCGGATGCCTTCCTGCGCGAGACCATGGAGACCCAGTCGGCCGTCCTCCGCCTGCTGCGCACCTACGACCGGGCAGGCCTCGATCCCGATCGGCGGGTGACCTACGACGTCTACGAGTGGACCCTCGACAACCTGGTGCGGGGGCATCGTTTCGTCTACCACGACTATCCGCTGAACAGTTTCCTCTACAGCTATCACATGGCGACGGTGGACTTCTTCACCGACATATTCCCTCTGGAGACGGCCGCCGACGCGGAGGACTACGTGGCCTGTGTCGCCCAGATCAAGCGCCAGGCCGACCAGGTGCTGGAGGGCCTCCGCATCCGAGAGGAGCTCGGCATCTACCCACCGGACTTCGACATCGCCGCCACCCGGTGGGCCATGCTGGGGCAGCTCGGGTTGCAGGCGCCCGATGCGTCGGCGGTCGATCCCCGGACGCTGGCCATCTGGGTCTCGTTTCTGCAGCGAACCCGAGGCATCCCCGATCTCGCCACCGAGTACCGGGCCGCTCTGCTGGATGAGCTGGCCGCCCGGTTGAGCGAGTCGTTCGTTCCGGCCTGGATCGAGCTGATCGAGTACCTGGGGCATCTCAGGCCGGTGGCCGGCTCCGACGCCGGGGTCTGGAAGCTCCCCGACGGGGATGCGTTCTACGCCTACCTGCTGCGTACGCAGACCTCCACCGAGCTGTCCGCCGAGGAGATCCATCAACTCGGTCTGGCCCAGGTGGAACGGGTACAGGGGGAGGTGCGGGCGGTCTTCGCCGAACTCGGCTACCCGCCGGACGAGTCCCTGGCCGACTCGATGGGCCGGGTGGTGATGGAAGGTGGTCTGATCGAGAAGCGGCGGGTCGGCTCCGCCCCAGTAATCCACGGCTACGAGGCGCTGATCGAGGAGGTCTCCACCCGGATCGAGCCGCTGTTCGGGAGGCTGCCCGAGGACAAGGTGGAGGTGATCGGCGAAACCTGGTTCGCCGGCGGCGGCGGGTACTACGTGCAACCGTCCCTGGACGGCTCCCGAGCGGGTGCCTTCCACACCGGCATCGGTTCGCTCGGTTCGGTCACCGCCCGGTACCGGATGCCGACCACCGCCTATCACGAGGCGGTGCCCGGCCACCACCTGCAGATGGCTCTCGCGCTGGAGCTGGACTTGCCCCTGATGCAGAAGTTGGCCTTCTTCAACGGCTTCGTCGAGGGTTGGGCGCTGTACGCCGAGCGCCTGGCCTGGGAGCTGGGCCTGTACGAAGACGACCCGTACGGCAACCTGGGGCGGCTGCGGCTGGAGTTGTTGCGGGCGGTGCGCCTGGTCGCAGATACCGGCATCCACGCCCAGGGCTGGTCGCGCCAGGAAGCGCGCGACTATATCGACGAGGTGATGGGATCGCGCCCTGTCTCCTGGGCG
>CAZJRF010000012.1:0-25197 GCA_964548475.1 uncultured Acidimicrobiia bacterium | reverse complement strand
GGATCGCTACATTGCGGCGCCGGCCCAGGCCGCGGGCTACATGGTCGGGTTCCTGCGCATCCTCGAGCTGCGGCAGCGAGCGCAGGATGCCCTGGGAGAGGCGTTCGACCTGGCCGCCTTCCACGACCTGGTGCTCGGCCACGGGGCGGTGCCGCTGGAGGTGCTGGACGTGCTGGTGGACGACTGGATAGAGTCGGGCGGGGCGGGATGATCGCGCTCTGGTCCCCGGGGCGGCGGCGCGGTGGCCGCCCGTCCCGTTGCGGGGCCCGCCCGGCCCGGGTGTGCCGGGTACTGTTGGCGTAGGCTCATGGAAATCACCAAAGGGGGTGGTGGATGCCTCTCATTGCGGTCAACGGGACCGAGCTGAACTGCGAAGACACGGGGGGAGAGGGCCGGGAGACGATTGTCTTCAGCCACGGGCTCCTCATGGACCTGCGCATGTTCGACCGGCAAGCGGAGTTCTTCACCGACCGCTACCGGGTCGTCCGCTAGGACCACCGGGGCCAGGGGGGCAGCGCCCGGCCGAAGGTCCGCTCCATCGACCTCGAGACGCTGTATGCCGACGCCGCCGCCCTCATCGAGCACCTGGGAATCGCCCCCTGCCACTTCGTCGGGCTGTCGATGGGCGGATACGTTGGCCTGCGGCTGGCGGCCCGCCGGCCCGACCTGCTGCGCTCGTTGACCCTGCTGGATACCTCGGCCGGTGCGGAGACCGACGCGGCCGCCTATCGCAGGCTCAGCCTCGTAGCCCGCTGGCTCGGCCCCCGCCCGGTCGCCGGACGGGTGTTGCCGGTCCTGTTCGGGCGTACCTTCCTGAGCGACCCGTCGCGGGCAGAGGAGCTGGCCGTGTGGCGGGAACGCCTTCTCCACCTGGACCGCTCCATCTGGCGGGCGGTGAACGGGGTCATCGAGCGAACCGGGATGTACGACGAGCTGAGCGCGGTGACCGTGCCGACCCTGGTAGTGGTGGGGGAGGAGGATGTCGCTAATCCTCCCGAGGCGGCGGAGCACATCCACGCCGCCATCCCGCATTCCACCCTGGTGCGGATCCCCCGGTGCGGGCACAGCTCGGTGGTCGAGGCCCCCGAGGCGGTGAACCGGGCGATCGCCGATCACCTGGCTGCCTTTCGGGGGTAGAACGTACCCGGGTCGGCTCGAGCGAAGAGGCTTCTTGCTAGCCTCGCCGGCCGTGACGCGTCTTCGCCTCCCGGTCTACGCTCTCCTGTGCCTGGTGCTGCTGGCGGGCGGCTGCGGCGGGGGGGACGCTGTGGAGAGCGCCGGCGACGGGCCCGTCCTGTTCGGTATGCCGGATGCCTCCACCGGGCTGGACGAGACCCGGTGCCGGCCGGAGCGCACGGGGGCGGGGATCGAGACGTTCGTGGCCCCCGTCTACACGACGGAAGAGATCGGAGCACTGCGGTCGCGCACCCTGGTCGATCCTCCCGCATTGCTCCCGGCCAGCCCGTACGACGACCCGGCCCTCGTCCCCGCCGATACGGGCGGGGTGTGTGCGGCGCTGGCTGAACCCGGCGTGCCCGGCGGCTACCGCCTGCAGACTTTCCCGGACCGGGCGGCAGCGGAGGCCGCCGGCGGGGTCATCACCCACACCGGAGCGTGCGGGGCCTGTTCCTCACTGCAGGACCTGGCCGTCTACCTGGCCATGCCCAACCTGGGCGGCCCGGTGCGGCAGTGTGCGCTGCTGTCGCTGACCCAGGGGGACCAGGCGACCCTGGACTGCATCGGCGGCCTGGGGTTCAGCGATGCCTGCGCGCAGATCTGGGCCTTCAACAGCGCTCACACTCGCACCGCCTGCCAGGACGTCTGCCTGGCCGCCCTGAACGACCCCAATCACCTCCCCGACGGGACTCTCAACCTGTGTCTCACCTGCGACGAGGAGCAGAGCGGTCCGGTGTTCAAGGCGGTGGCCGGCCGGACCCGGCGCAACTCAGGAGTGCCCACGGCCATCTGCCGCCCGCCGGAAGACGTGGCGGCGGTGCTGCACAACGCCTATCCCTGAGCCGCCGGGTGCCGGACGACCCGCTTGGTTAGCGCCGGCCGCCCGGTACCGTCCCGGTCGTGATGGATACCGGTTTCATCTTTCGTCCTCTGCCGGAGGCCGTCCAGTGAAGCCCCCGAACTGGGCGGTCAAGGCAGCCGCGGCGGCGGCCGCCCTGGTGCTTCTTCTCGGCGCTTGCGGCGGCTCGCCGGCGGGTTCCCCAACCTCGAGTGCCCCGGGTGATGTGGTCACACCGGCACCGGCCGATCCGGCCGGAGTGCAGGAGGTCTACCTGGCCGGCGGCTGCTTCTGGGGGGTCGAGGCGTACATGTCCCGCATCGACGGGGTGGTGGACGCCGTATCGGGGTACGCCAACGGTGACACGGAGAACCCCACCTACCAGGATCTGCACTACTCGGGGCACGCCGAGACGGTGCGGGTGCGCTACGACATCGGGCGGATCTCGCTGGACGAAGTGCTGATCTACTTCTTCCGGATCATCGACCCCACCAGCCTGAACCGGCAGGGCCCCGACGTGGGGGCCCAGTACCGCACCGGCATCTACTACGTGGATGCCGCCGAGCGGGCGGTCATCGACCATCGGATCGAGCAGGTCCAGGAGGAGTACGCGGAGCCGGTGGTGGTGGAGGTGGAGCCGCTGGCGCAGTTCTTCGAAGCCGAGGAGTACCACCAGGACTACCTGGAGAAGAATCCCTCCGGCTACTGCCACATCGATCTCGCCCTGGCCGACTTGCCGGTGATCAGGGTGAGCGACTACCCCCGGCCTCCGGACGATGAGATGAGACGCATGCTCACCGATGAGCAGTACCGGGTCACCCAGGAGCACGCCACCGAAGCGCCCTTCACCAACCCGTACGACCGGCACTTTGAGCGGGGCATCTACGTCGACGTGGTCACCGGCGAGCCGCTGTTCTCCTCGCGAGACAAGTTCGACTCCGGCAGCGGCTGGCCCAGCTTCACCCGGCCGATCGCCGATTACGTGGTCACCTACCACACCGACCCGGGCCACGGGGTGCTGCGGACCGAGGTGCGGAGCCGGGCCGGGGATTCACACCTGGGGCACGTGTTTGAAGACGGGCCCGCCGATCGGGGGGGCCTGCGCTTCTGCATCAACTCGGCCGCCCTTCGCTTCGTCCCCGTCGAGGAGATGGAGGCCGAGGGGTACGGCGAGCTGGTGGGCTGGGTGGGCTGACCGCCGGCCGGATACGTGCCGAGGTCGCCGGCACCGCGATCTTGGGACGCGGCGCCCGACGGGCCCGTCCGGCCACGGCCGTGGAGTATGTTCGGCAGGAGCCACCGTGACCCTGGGAGAGACATGGAGACCTGGGACGCGATCAGAGCAAGGCGCAACGTGCGCACCTACGCCGACCGGCCCATCGGGGAGGCCGATCTCGAGCGCATCCTGGAAGCGGCCCGTTGCACACCATCGTCGATGAACAGCCAGCGCTGGGACTTCGTGCTGGTCACCGGCCGGGAGAGCCTGCGGCGGCTGGCCGGGGTGTGGCGGGGCGCCGGGCATGTGGCCGACGCAGCCGTCGCCATTGCGCTGATCGCTCCGGCCGCCGATGAGCCGAAGACCCGGGAGTCGATCCAGTACGACCTGGGCCAGGCCACTATGTCGATCATGCTGGCCGCGGCCGACGCCGGCATCGGCAGCGGCCACGCCGCGGTCGAGAACCAGCCGTTGGCCCGGGACATCCTCGGTTTCCCGCAGGACCGCTTCTGCGCCTGGCTGATCGCGCTGGGCTATCCCGCCGACCGGTCCCTGCGGCCGCTGCGGGCGCCCGACCGGCGGCCCTTCGACGAAGTGGTCCACCGTGAGCGCTGGTGATCGCGGGCGGGGACTGTCCGTCGGCTCTCCCCGGTAGCTCGCGGCAGCGAGTGCCCGGCGGCCCCGCCGTCCCCGTTCACATGATCTTGTACTTCGGCCCGCCGCCGCCTTCGGGAACGCGCCATTCGATGACCTGGTGGGGGCACTTGGTGCGGCAGGTCTGGCAGTGCACGCAGTTGGAGGGGTTGAGGATGAGCTCGTGGTCTTCGAAGCGGTAGACGTCGGCGGGGCAGAAGTAGGCGCAGGGGTGCACCCCGTAGTCGCGGAAGCAGGCGTCGCATCCGTTCGGGTCGGAGATGCGGATGTGGAACGGCTCTTCTTCCCGGTGGATGGTGCCGGAGAGGGCCACGTCGCTGAGGCGGTCGTAGCCGCCGCGGTAGTCCCGCTTGAGGTGGACCCGCTTCATGCCCTGGTGGTCGGGCTCCGTCTTGACCCGTCCCGGGATGAGACCCTGGATCAGGGAGAGGGGGGCGCCCAGGTAGACGGTGCGGCCTTTGGTGAACATCTGCCGATAGTTCTTGCCCCGCTTCAGATCGCCGATCACGGAGCTCGCCTTCAGAAGCTCCCCATACCGTGCCAGCGTCCGGGCGCTGAAGTCGTTGCGTTCGATGGCGGTCATGATCGCCTCGCCCGCCAGCAGGCCGGAGCGCATGGCGTTGTGCCAGCCCTTCAGCTTGCGCACGTCGGTGAAGCCGGCGTCGTCGCCCACGATCAGCGCCCCGTCGGTGTAGGGGCGGGGGAGGGCGAAGTAGCCGCCCTCGGGCAGGGTCTTGGCGCCGTAGGCAATCACCTCACCGCCCTCCAGGATGCGGCTGACGTACTTATGCGACTTGAACACCTGCAGCTCTTGCTGGGGGTTGAGGTCGGCGTACTTCCAGTCCAGCGCCAGGACGAGCGCCACCAACACCGTGCTCTTGTCCAGGCTGTAGATGGTGCCGCCGCCGAACACGTTGGCGAGCGGGAAGCCGAAGGTGTGCACCACGTGGTTCTCCCCGAAGGGGTGATCCGCCGGCAGCTTGATTGCTTCCTTGACGCCGAGGGAGTGGATCTGGTGGATGCGGCCCTCGTCCAGGTGATGCCTCTTGACGACGTCTTCGGCCAGCTGGCCCAGAGAGCCTTCGGCGAAGACGGTGACCTTGGCTTCGATGGTCTCGCCGGGCACGAAATTGACCTGCGGCTCCCCCTCCCGATCGAGGCCCTTGTCGCCGAGTCTTATCCCGGCGACACCCGACTCTCCGTAGAGCACCTCGACGGCGGCGAAGCCGGTGTAGAACCGGACCCCGAGCGCCTCCGCCTCCTTGACCAGCCAGCGCACCATCTCGCTGCCCGAGAGCACCAGATCGCCGCGGTGCCGCAAGTAGGGGGGTACGACCCATTCGGGCAGCTTGATGGCGGCGGATTTGGTCAGGAACAGCGTGTCGTCCTTCTGCACCTCACTGCTAAGCGCTTTGGTGATGAAGGGATCCTTCCGCTCCTTCCAGTCGGGGATCAAGTCGTCGAGCACATGCGGCTCGAACACCAGGCCGGACAGGATGTGCTGGCCGGCCTTCTCCGCCTTGTCGATGACCGCTACCCGTTCGGTCCGGCCCCGTTCGTTGAGCAGTTGCTGCAGCTTGATGGCGGCGGACAGGCCGGCCGGCCCGCCCCCGACGATCAAGACGTCCACCTGGTTGGTCCTGGTCATGACTGCACCGCCCCGGGATCGAGGGCCTCGATGAGTTGCGGGATGCTCTCTTCCAGGCTCCCCACCACCCCTAAGTCGGCCACGTTGAAAATCGGCGCCTTGGCATCCTTGTTGATGGCCACGACGATGTCCGAGCTCTGCATGCCGGTCAGGTGCTGCACCGCCCCCGAGATGCCGATGGCCACGTACACGCGTGGTTTGACGGTTTGACCGGTCTGTCCGACCTGATGGGTGCGCTCGATCATGCCGCGCTCCACAGCCGCGCGTGAGGCGCCCACCATGGTCTCAACCCCGAGGAAGCGGCCCAACCGGTCGGCGAGCGGCCGGATGTAGGTGTCGTAGTTCTCCTTGGTGCGCAGACCGGCGCCGCCGGAGACGATGGCCCCCGCCTCGGAGAGCTCCGCGCTGGCCGGTATCGGCTCGTAGCTCACCAGGTCTACCCCAACGCTCTCTTCGGCCGACCGCGGGACATGCCTGACTATCTCCCCCTCCCGGGAATCGTCGCGCGGCAACGCCTTCATCACCCCGGGGCGGGCCGTGGACATCTGGATGTCGGCGTTCTGGGTGATGATGGAAGCCATGATGTTGCCGCCCAGGGCCGGCCGCGTCTGGCGGAGGATGCCGGTGTAATGCTTCCCGGCCCGCTTCAGGTCGATCAGGTCCAGGCCGGTGCAGTCGGCGGTGAGGCCCGAGTTGGTCCGGTACGCCACGCGCGGGGCGAGCTCCCGGCCCAGCGGGGTGGCGGCGAAGAGCATGATCTGCGGCCGATACTCGGCGATCAGCTCGCTCACCGTGTGGGAGTAGGGGAGCGGCGAGAAGTGCGCCAGCATTTCGTGCTCGGCCACGTACACCTTGTCGGCACCGTGGGCGATGAGGTCGCGCGCCAGCGGCTCGACGCCGGCGCCGAGCAGGACGGCGGCGACCTTCTCGTTCAGGCTCCGGGCGATGGAGGATGCCCGGCCGAGCAGCTCGAAGGCGGCCGGGTGCAGCCCGCTCTCATCCTGCTCGGCGTACACCCAGACCTCACCCCGGAAGGTGGGCTCCCCGTCCTCGGGCAGCCGGTACTGCTCCCCGGTGTCCTGTTCCACCGCCTGCGAGGACAGCCTGGCCTGGTAGAGCCGGCGTATCTTCGCGGCCAGCTCGTCCATGTCATGGACGTATACGCAATCCTTGGTGCTGACCTCCTTGGGGGAGAAGATCCGCTGCACAGTGGTGCGGGAGCCGGTCAGCCCGATCCGGGCGGGATCGGCCTGGATGTCGTCCACGTTCCAAGCGGTGATCTCCTGGTCGAACGCCCAGGCCGTGCGGCTGAAGGAGGCGAAGGGCGGCTCGGTCCAGCCGGTCACCGTGATCAACGCCGGGTAGCTGTGGGGGGTCAGCACCTCCCGGCCGTTGCGGGTGATGCGCGCCACTTCCAGCTTGCCATCGGAGTACCGGAACGAGGTGGCGTAGGCGATCTGCGGGATGCCCAGCTCCTCGGCCACCTGGGGGGGCACCTGGGCCGTGTCCCCGTCGACCGACTGCATGCCGGTGATGATCAGGTAGTCCCGGTCGGCGGCGAAGAACTCCTGCTCGATCTTGCGGATCGACTGGCTCAGCGGGTACGCGGTGGCCGGGGTGTCGGCGCCGCCGAGCCTCCGGTCGGTGAGCAGCACGGCACGATCGGCGCAGATCGACATGGCGTAGCGAAGCACCTCGTCGGCGAAGGGCGGGCCCATGGTGAGGGCGACGATGTGGCCGTCTTGCTCTTTCTGCAGGGCGGCGGCGAAGGCCAGCGCCTGGCGGTCCAGCTCGTTGCAGACCGTGTCGAGCATGCCTCTGCGCAGGGTGCCCTTCTCCCAGTCCCAGGCGTCGGGTGGGATGTTCCGGATGTCGGGCACCTGCTTGACCAGGACGATGTAGTTCATTCCAGCCCTTCGCTTGTTTCCCGGCGGAACAGAATCGACCGTGTTGTCCCCAGCAGGGGGACGCGGTGACCGGAGCCGGGGCTGCCCATTGTAGGGGGCGGGGGTGATTGCCCCGACCCCCGGCCGGGTCGCGCGTGGGCGGCTTCCTGAAGATCGCAAGGGCGCACCGCGGGCGCCGGGCGCCCCGCGTTGCCCGGTCGGGGGCGGCCGGGGCCCCGGCACCTCTGCCTCAGGCCATGGAGGCGGCGAAGATGCTGCCGATCGAGGCGTCGAGCGCCGCGTCGAACTCTTCGTCGGTCTGCTGGGCAGACAGCCCCTCGGTGAGCGCCCGCGAGAAGCTGGCCACCATCCCGGGGTTGCGGGCCAGTTTGGCGTTCGCGTCGTCCCGGGTGTAGCCGCCGGAGAGGGCCACCACCTTGAGCACCCGGGGGTGCTCGACCAGCTCGGTGTAGAAGCCGTCCTCGTCGGGAAGGGTGAGCTTCAACATGATCTGCTGCCCCTCCGGGATGATCTCCAACTGACGGAGGATGCCCGCCTTGAGCAGCACCTCAGCCTGGGCCTTCTCCGGGCTGTGGATGTCGACCTCGGGCTCGATGATCGGCACCAGGCCCGCCGCCAGGATGTGCCGGCCGATCTCGAACTGCTGGTCGACTATGGCGTTCACCCCGGCCGGGTTGGCCAGCTTGATGACCGAGCGCATCTTGGTGCCGAAGACCCCCTTGGCCTTGGCCCGCTCCAGCAAGGCGTCGAGGTCGGGCATCGGCTTCATCACCTGCACCCCGTCTGCCTCGGCGGCCAGGCCCTTGTCCACCTTGAGGAAGGGCACCACCTGCTTGATCTTCCACAAGTACTCGGCCGAGCCCATCCCCTCGATGTCCCGGTCCATGGTCATCTCGAAGAGGATGGCGCCGAGGATGCGGTCCCCGTTGAAGTTGGGGCTGGTGATGATGCGGGTCCGCATCTGATGGATAAGGTCGAACATCTCCGCCTCGCCGGAGTAGGCGTCCTCTGGGATGCCGTACAGGCGCAGGGCCTTGGGGGTGCTGCCGCCGCTCTGGTCGAGAGCCGCGATGAAACCGGCGGCGTCCCGGATCTTGTTGGATTGCTCGTTGTTCATCGGTCGTCTCCGCGGGTTGGGAACTCGGCGAATCACCCTAAGGATACGGCCTTGGTGGGGGCTGTCCGACGGGCCCCGCCGCCCGGTCGGTGGCGCGAGGGCCCGGATGCTGGCACCGCCCGACGGCGGCGACCGCCTCGGCCGGCGCCGGCCTTGGGTAGCGTGGCAGGGGAGGGCTCATGAGCGGTGAAGAAAACCAGGCCTACGCCGGGCAACTGGCAGTCATGGAAGTGGTGATGGCGCCTATCAGGAGCACCGCCATCGCCGCCCTGGGGCTGCCGGCGGGGAGCCGGGGCCTGGATGCGGGGTGCGGGATAGGGCTGCAGGCGGTCGGGTTGGTGAAGACGGTGAGTCCCGGGGGAGAGGTGGTGGGGGTCGATCTCAATCCGGCGCTGCTGGCCGAGGCCCGGGAGCGGGCGGCGGAGGCGGGGGTGACCGATCGGGTGAGCTTCGAAGTGGCCGACGTGCGCCGCCTGCCGTACGGGGATGGCGAGTTCGACTGGGCGTGGAGCTCGGACTGCGTGGGCTACGGCGCCCCCGATCCGGTGGCGGCGGTGCGCGAGCTGGCCCGGGTGGTGCGGCCGGGCGGACCGGTGGCGCTGCTGGTGTGGTCGTCGCAGATGCTGCTGCCCGGCTACCCGCGGCTGGAGGCCCGGCTCAATGCCACCGCTCCGGGTCTGGCACCCTTCGAGCCGGGCATGCCGCCGGAACGCCATCACCTGCGGGGCCTGGGTCTGCTGCGCGCGGCGGGTCTGGTGGAGGCGCAGGCCCGGACCTTCGTAGGGGAGGCGCAGGCGCCTCTCAACGCGCCGGTTCGGGACGCGCTGGCCACCCTGGTGGCGATGCGCTGGCCGGGAGCCGAGGCGGAGCTGGTGAGCGAGGATGCGGCCGACTTCCGGCGTCTGTGCGATCCCGGGTCGGCGGAGTTCATCGCCGACCATCCCGACTACTACGCCTGGTTCGCCGAGACCCTCTTCTGGGGGCGGGTGGCCGCGCAGTAGGCATTGGAACGCAGCACCACCCGGCGCGGGGAGCTTGCATCGCCTCAACCGGTCGAAGGCCCGGCCCCGAAGCCGAGCAGAGCCAGGCTCACCGCGATGAAGGCGAGGTGGTACGACTGGCCGACGGCGAAGACCCGGGTGAGGGCAACCTCCAGGATCAGCACCGCCGCCGACGAGGCGGCGGTGCCGGCCAGGATCATGGCCCACCGGGCACCCGTCATAGGACCACCCCCAGGCACCCTACCGATTGACATCGGCCCCTGCCGTCCGGGAGACACTCTCAACCGGGGGGCCGGGACGCCGGAGTGGTGCTCGTCCCGTTATCAACGCGGATCGGGTCCCGTGGTGGATTCGACCTACCACTGGGTTCGGCCCGCATGGGCAGGATCAGGCCGCCCGGCGGCAAGATGGAGGATTGGCGCATCGAGCGGTAGGCCGCCCGCTCAGCGCAGGTCTTCCTCCCGCAGCCCGAAGGCAGGATGCCGCAGCCGGGACAACGCCAGGGTCTCGAGCTGGCGGATCCGCTCGCGGGTGAGAGCAAACTCCTCCCCTATCTCGCCGAGCGTGCGCGGGATGCCGTCGAGGAACCCGTAGCGCAGCAGGAGGATCCGGCGCTCCCGTTCGGGGAGTCGGTCGATGAGTCGCTGCAGCCTCCGAGCGGTGGCGGCCTCGGCGGCCAGTTGGGCGGGATCGGCGGCATCGCCGTCTTCTATGAAGTCACCCAGCAGGGCGCCGTCCTCGCCGACGGGCTGCTCGAGAGAGACCGGGTTGGTGACGCCGAGCGCCGTTTCGACCCGATCCAACGGGAAGCCGGTCGCCTCGGCGATCTCCTCGGGCAGTGGCTCACGGCCCAGCACCGCCTTGAGGCGATCTTGAGTCCCCCGCACCACCCGCACCGTGTCGTGGAGGTGCACCGGGACCCGGACGATCCGGGCTTTGTCGGCGATCGCCCGGCTGATGGCCTGGCGGATCCACCAGGTGGCGTAGGTAGAGAACTTGAAGCCTCTCCTCCAGTCGAACTTCTCGACGGCGCGGATCAGGCCGAGGTTTCCTTCCTGGATGAGGTCGAGGAGGCTGATGCCCGGGGTCCGGGCATGCCGGCGGGCGTTGGCGACCACCAGCCGCAGGTTGGCGGTGACGAACGCCTCTTTCGCCTCCAGCTGGCTGCGCAGGGCGCGCTGCAAGATGATCTGATCGGCTGCGTCCGGGGCGGCCAACGCCCGGATCCTGGCCACGGTGGCGCCAGCGGTCTCGATCTGCTGGGCGAGGGCAGTCTCCTGCTCGGCGGTCAGCAGCGCAAAGCGACCCATCGAGTTGAGGTACTGGGCGAGCGAGTCGGTGGGGGCCCCCGGCTCCGCAGAGTGTCTTATCCGGCGCCGGTGCCGAGCCGCGCCGAGGCTGCGGAGCCGACCGGCCGCGTCCCCGTTGGCAGACGCGGGGTGGGGGGTATTCACTTGGGTGGATCCTCTGCTTGTGGCTGGGATCTGCTGGGGCCCCGCTCCGGGTGGCCGCCGCTAGACGTGCCGCCAGATGATGCGGCCTCGAGTGGGGTCGTAGAGGGAGACTTCCAGGTCGACCGCGTCGCCGGCCAGGATGCGGATCTTGCGCCCCCGGCGCATGCGGCCGGCGGCCCGGGCCACAACCTCCATGCCGTGTTCGGTCTCGACCAGGAACTTGGCGTCGCGCAGCACCGTCTTCACCGTTCCGGTGGTACGGAAGGTTTGGGGGTCGGCTTCCTGCCCGGCGTCGCCGCCGTTCCGGCCCTGCTCCGAGGAGCGATCCGGCTTGGAGCCGGTGCGCCGCCGGCGGTTAGCGGCGGGGGCGGGCAAGATTCACCTTGAGCTGGCGGCCGTCGAGGGTCTGGCCGTCGGTGGCGGCGATCGCCTTCTGCGCCTCTTCGGCCGAGGGCATCTCTACGAAGCCGAAGCCGCGAGACCGGCCGCTGTCGCGGTCCTCTACCACCTGCGCGCTGCTCACCTCGCCGTACTGGGCGAAGAGAGTCCGCAAGGAGGACGAGGTGGTGGAGAACGCCAGGTTCCCCACATAGATGTTGGTGGACATGAGTAGTGCTCCTTTATGAAGCGTGCACCGTCGGAAGGGTACGCCCCGCGGCTCGGGGTGGGCTCCGACTTGAATCGGAGCGGCACCGGCGGTCCTGCGGCGACTTCGCTCGACGGAACACAAGGAGCAAAGGCAGGCGCCGCACGCGTCTGACGCGTGCGCAACCCCATGATAGGCAGCGCCGGGGACTGGCCGGGACGCAGTCAGGCCGGCCACCACCTCGTCGCCCGCGATCCGGGGTCCCGCCGGCGGTGACCGGCTCCCGATGGCAATCGGGCTTGGGGCTGCTGGTCTCGGGCCGGCCGGATGCCGGGTTGCGGAGCGGGGCCTGCTACCGTCCCGCAAGGCCGCCAGCCCGTTGGCACGGGAGGGCATGCTCCGAAACGGAGCTCGCCGGCGGCCCGGTCGCAGTCGCGACTTGCGTCTCGGTCTTTCGCTGCAGTTGGTGTGGCAGTGCGCGAGCGAGCGCTCCCCGCCCACGATTCCCCACACCGGGGAGCCAGGAGAGACCATGTCCGTCACCTTTGCCGAGCTCGGCGCGTCCCGCGAGATTGTGGCCGCGCTGGCCGGGCTCGGCATCACCGAGCCTCTGCCCATCCAGGCGGCCACAATCCCGGACGCAATCGCCGGGCGGGACATCTGCGGCCGCGCCCCTACCGGTTCGGGCAAGACGCTCGCTTTCGGAATCCCTCTTGTCACAAGGGGGGGGCGCGGAAGACCAGGGCACCCCCGAGCCCTCGTGCTGGCTCCCACCCGGGAGTTGGCCCAGCAGATTCGCTCGGCGATCGAAACGATCGCCGCCCCGAGCGGGCTGACGACCCTGGCCGTCTACGGCGGTGTGGGCTACGAGGCGCAGCGGCGGGCCCTCCACCGTGGAGTGGACCTGCTGGTGGCCTGCCCGGGCCGCCTTTCCGACCTGGTCAATCGCGGCTGGGTGAACCTCGGCCGGGTGGATCGGGTGGTGATAGACGAGGCCGACCGCATGTCCGACATGGGGTTCCTTCCCGAAGTGCGCCGCCTGCTCGACATGACCGCCCCCGGTCGTCAGACCCTCCTGTTCTCGGCGACCCTCGACGGGGAGGTGGCGGCCCTGACTCGCCGTTACCAACGCGACCCGGTGCGCCACGAGGTGCCGGGAACCGGAGCCGATGCCGTCGACGCCCGTCACTTCTTCTGGTGGGTGGACGCCCACCAACGGAGCGAGCACGCCGCCAGCATCGTGACTGCGGCCAATCCCACCATCGTCTTCTGCCGTACCCGCCACGGTGTGGACCGTCTCGCCCGGCACCTCGAGCAGCGGGGAGTGAGCGTCGCCCCCATTCACGGCGGCCGCTCGCAGGCCCAGCGTGACCGGGCCATCAGCGGGTTCTCGCAGGGGAATGTCCGGGCGCTGGTCGCCACCGACGTCGCCGCCCGCGGCCTCCACGTTGACGGTGTGGCCTGCGTGCTGCACTTCGACCCGCCGGCCGACGCCAGGGACTACCTGCACCGCTCCGGCCGGACTGCCCGGGTCGGAGCGTCGGGACTGGTGGTTTCGTTGGTGGGCTACGACCAGGTACCGGCTGCTCGCCGGATGCAGGGAAGCCTCGGCCTCAGCGGCGGTGTGAGCCCCATCGACCTGGAGAGCCTGGCCGGGGGAGGGGAGCGCATCGACCCGACCCGCTTCTTTGAGGGAACCATCGGCCTACGCGCGCTGGTCACCGCCCAGGACGCCCGGCGATTCGGCTCGGGCGGCAACCGCCGCTCCGCGCGGGGACGCCGGGTCGGCGGCCACCGGGGTTCCTCGACGCGGGCGGGGCGACCCCGGCGCTGACCCCTGGGCACGAAGACCCCCGGCGCGGTCGGGACGGGCGCCCTGCCTCCGCCGAAGTGGTGCCGGGCGGTGTCATCGAGTTGGCAACCCGATTGCCTCCCGGGATCGCCAGATGTGTGCCCTCAGTCCGGGGACGGCTCAGACGGCGCGGTCGGCGGCCCGGGTCATGAGGAAGGCCGCGGCTTCACTGCCGGCCGGGGGCTCTGGGAGACGCTCGATCGACCAGTGCCTGCCGAACAGGTCGGACTGCTCTTCCGGCTGCATGGCGGGGGCGCCCCAGCGGGAAGCGCCGCGGAAGGTGAAGCGAGGCAACTCACGGTCGTAGCCGGGCCGTCCCACACGGTGGAGTAGGCCGAGCAGAGAGCGCCGGCTGCTCATAGCTGCCGACCGTACCCCCCCGGCTGTTCCTACCCCAAGCGGGGGCGCCGGCTCACTGAACGGCCCGCGGCCGGTGCTCCGGGCCCGGCGATGCGGTGCACGGGTTTAGCATCGTCGGCAGTCGGCCGTGCGGCACACCGGCAAGTCCCCAACCGGCGGCGGCCCCGGTCGGCAGGCATCCCGGATACGCCTCGGCCGCCGGCCGGGCGGTCCGGGCGGAGCTCACCGACGGGAGGTCGGCACATGACCCGGCGCATCGGAGCTGCAGTGATCGGGGCCGGTTTTGCCGGGCGTATCCACGCCCGGTCGGTGCACCTGGCCGGCGGACTGCTGGTGGGCGTCGTCGGCTCCTCGCGCGACCGGAACCGGGCTCTGGCCGACGAAATGGGGGCGCGACGGGCCTTCTCGTCGGCCGGCGAGTTGATTGCCGACCCCGACGTTGAGGTGGTGCACGTGTGCACCCCCAATCATCTGCACGAAGAGCTGGCCGAAGCGTCGTTGCTGGCCGGCAAGCACGTGGTGTGCGAGAAGCCCCTGGCTGTGGATTCGGCGACTGCGGAGCGGCTTGCCTCTCTGGCCGAGGCGTCGGGACTGGTGGCGACGGTGCCCTTCGTGTACCGCTTCTACCCGGTGGTACGGGAAGCCAGGGCCCTGATCGAGGCCGGGGGTCTCGGCACCCTGCGCCTGGCGCACGGCACCTACCTGCAGGACTTCCTCATGAGTGAGGATGACTACAACTGGCGAGTGGACCCGCAGCAGGGGGGACCCTCGCGGGCCTTCGCCGACATCGGGTCCCACTGGTGTGATCTTGTGGAGTTTCTGACCGGCCGGCGGATCACCCGGCTGTGCGCCAGCCTCTCTACGGTGCTCCCGGAGCGCTCGGGTGCCTCCGGCCGGGCCGCCTTCGGCCGGGGTGGCGGAGGGGGGCCGAAGGTGGAGGTGGACACCGAAGATGTCGCGCTGGTGCTCTTCGAGACCGACCGGGGGATGGTGGGCTCGGTGGTGGTCAGCGAGGTGTCGCCGGGACGCAAGAACCGGCTCTGGCTGGAGATCGACGGATCGCAGCGCTCGGTGGCTTTCGATCAAGAACAGCCGGAGACGCTGTGGATCGGGGGACGTGACGAATCATGCCTGCGCAAGCGCGACGCCTCCGGGCGATCTGCCGGCTCGTTCGACCTGCTCCCCGCCGGCCACCCGGGCGGGTACCTGGAGTGCTTCGAGACCTTCATCGCCGACACGTACCGGGCCATTCGGGGCGAGGCTCCCGAGGGCCTGCCCGTCTTCGCCGACGGCGTGCGGGCGGTCCGGGTAACCGAGGCCGTGCTTGCCTCGGCGCACGCGGGAGCCTGGTGCACGGTTGAGTCGTGACCGGGTCGGCTAGACCAGCGTCATCGCCCGGTGGGGCGCGAGCAAGAACGGGGGGAGATAGGCCGGGAGGTTGGAGAAGGGCAGAACGTCCCGGTGCAGGCGGATGCCCAGCGCCTCATCCATGAAGCGACGCCGGGCCTGGATGCGTCCCCACGCCTGCGGGTACCGGGCCTCGAACGCCCCACGCAGGACGGCATCGGCCAGGCCAATCCCGTCTTCGATATTGGTGGTGAAGTAGTCCGTCCCGGTGGCCGGGATGATGTCCACCTGCAGCGCCATGCCCGAACGGAGCTCGATCGACGATCCCGGGTAGATGGGGGAGTTGACCCACTCGTCCAGATGTATCTGGTGACCCGGGTTGAGAGAGACCCCGAAGAATGGGGAGCCCAGGTGGCGGTCCACGATCTCCTGGAATACACCCCCCGGTTGGCCGATGCGAAGTTCCCCGTACCACTCGGCGACGGCCTCAAAGTAGGGGCGCACCAGCTGCTCCACGTAATCGGAGATGGCGGCCGGGAGCTCGTCGGCATCCTCGACTACGAACCCCGCTCGGCAGTTCAGCGCGCCCCAGAGGCCGAAAGCGACCGTGAAGGGGTCGCCGCGGCGAATGCGGCGGTCGCCCGGGCTGAGCAGGCCGAGTGAGGCTCGCTCGCCGCTGCTCAGCATCAGGTGGCAGGACAGCGGCTGGCCGTTCCACTCCAGCAGGCGAACCGCCTCGTCTTCCCGCATCCCCGGGCGGAGACCGAAGAGCAGCCGGCGCACTCCCTGGGACGTGTGACAGGCGGCGTACTCGAATGCCGCCAACTGCTCGACTTCGTTGAGCACCCGCAGGCCGTCGGCCGCGTCGGTCAGCAAGTGGGCTGCGTTCTCCACCACCCCGCCGGGCCCGGTGAGCGCCCGCAGCGCATCCACCAGGTAGGCGGGTACCTCCATCGTGGCCGGATCGGCAAACTGCTTCCACCCGATGACGCCCACCCGGCTGCCGGGGCCGATGCCTTCCTCGGCCAGGATGTCCACCAGGGGGCGGGATCGATCCCGTGGCTGTCCCGGCAGGCTGAAGTCCTGGAAGAGGTGGCGGCGCATCGGCAGGGGAGCGGCACCGGCCGGGCCGTGGCACTCGTTGCCCACCAGGACGCCCGGGTCCCCCTCTGGGGCCAGCACGAGCAGCGCCTCCTCGAAGCGAGGATCGAAACCGGTCAGGTAGGAGAGATTGGCGCTGTGCTCGCGGTCGGCGTATATCACCAGTCTCTCCCACCGGGCGGGGAGGGCGCGCTCGCGAAGTCGTCGAAGGCGCTCCCGGTACACCTGCAGGGGGATCTCCGGCCTGTCCTCCGGCATCCCGAATTCGGGCAGTTCGATGGCTGCGAGGCGTGCCCTCATGGCTGGTCCTCTTCGCCGGGGAAGCCGAGGGCTGGGTCCCAGACACGCGGGCCGGCGCCTCGCTCAACGATTGAGAAGGTGTTGGCCGTCACTCGCTGCCAGGGACCCGTCTCTCCGTCCGGCCACTGGACGCGGATCTCCGCCGAGCCGGCTCGTCCCAAACCGAAGTGCACCCAGCCGAGCTGGCCGCCGGCGTGCCCGCCGCCGACGGTGAGCTCCCGCAGGGCCGAGCGGCCTTCCGCCTTGACCTCGATCCACGACCCGACCGCGTCGAGGTTGGGGCCCGGCTGTTCCAGTCGGACGGCGAGCCAGTTGCCCATGCCTTTCGGCGACGAGGCGTCTCCCCAGCCGACATTCCTCCAAACAGTGACGTTCTCGCGCCGGTTCACCTCGACCAGGTCGAGCATCCCGTCCAGATTGAAATCGGCCAGGGCGGCACCGCGGCCGCGCCCGAAGCTGAGGAAGCCCGCCGCCCGGGCGCTCTCTACGAACGTGCCGTCGGGCCGGCCCAACAGCAAGTTGTCGGGATCGCGAGCGGTGTACTCCACCATCGCCTCGACGTTCCCCTTGGAGATGAACAGGTCGATGAAACCGTCGTTGTTGACGTCCTGGAACTCGGGATGCCAGCCGGTCGAGGGCAGCGTGTTGTCGCCCATGAAGGGCCGATGTGCGGTGACGCCGCGCCGGATGGCTATGTCGTGGTAGCTGGGCCCCGTGGCCCCTTCGTCGAGGGTCTGCAGCTTGTTGTCGCCCTGGCTGGCGATGAAGACCTCGGGAAGGCCGTCGCCGGTGAGGTCGTGGCTGGCGATGCCCATGCCCCAGATCTGGAGGTGCCGCCATCCCTCCTCGTGGGTGTAGAGGCGAGGCGGCTCCCCGGGTGCCACCCGCCACAACTGCTCCTCACCGTTCCGGTAATAGTGGCGATCGTTGGCCATGCGGAGATCGGCCCGGCCCGACCGATCCCAGTCGCTGAACAGGATCGAGAGCGTGCACCAGCCGGGGGAGAGGACGGTCGACTCCGGGTAGCCGCCGCCCACGGGGCGCAGCAGCAGGCTGTCCTGGCAAGTGAAGGTGGGCTGGTTATCCTCGTTCAGCGCCAGGTAGTTGCCGAAGGCCAGGGTCGGCCGGGCCCCGGCTTCCTCCCACCTGGCGCTGAAGCCCACGGTCCAGGCGTCTCCGCCGTCGAAGGCCCAGGCCTCGTTGGCTCGCTCGAACCGGCACTCGCCCAGGCCCCGGAGCAGCACGTTCTCTCCCGCCCGAAGCACGGCAAGGTCCGGGCGGCCGTCGCCGTCGACGTCCAGCGGGTAGGCGCCGGTCACCCCGGTGAGGTCGGTGACCGGGTCGGGCACGCGCGAGAAGCGGAGAGCGCCCCCGACCTCGCTCTCGTTGCGGAACAACGATGCCGGGTTGGTGCCTCCTGCCAGGTACACGTCGGGCCGACCGTCGTCGTCGCAGTCGAGCACGGCTACCCCGCCTCCGACGAAGAACAGGAAGTCACCGTCGTAGGTGTGCTCGATCCCGGCGGTGTCCGTCTCCTCAACCAGACGAGGGGGCTCCATGGCCGCCGCCGGCTCATCAGCCGCGGAGAGGGCCCGGGCGGTGAAGACGCCGGCCAGGGCCAGCAGCGCCCCTCCGGCAAACCCGCCCGCGAACCAGAGCACTCCCCTCTTGCTAGGCGGCCGCATTGGGCTCTCCGGCGAAGTACTGCTGCGCTCGGGCCCACGCCGCCCGGCCGACGGTGGAGCCGATGAGGCGGCCGGGGAAGTCGTCGGCCCGCACGTGGATGCCTCCGTAGAGGCGGGAGAGGCCGGCCTGGTCGGCCGCATCGAAGTAGGTCGCCCACTGCAACACCACGTCTTGCTCCGGCCCGGCCTCGAAGTGGAACGCGCCGGCCGCCACCGTCCACTCGGCGAGCCCGCCGGGGAAGTACTCGCTGCCGGTGAAGGCGGTCAGCACCTCGGCGGAGGCCCGGCTGAAGGTGCTGTGCCCCGACACGTAGCCGGGGAAGGAGGGGGTGACGAAGGTGGGCAGTTGGTAGGGAACCCAGTCGACGGCGCGGATCCAGGTGACTCCGCCGACTTCCGTCTCCGGGTTCTCCGGGCGGCCGGCCCAGGCGGAGACCGCGATCTCGCCCTCGTGCCCGGCGAGGGCCTCGTGCCGCTGCCCCGGCCGGGTGGTCTCGGAGGTGATGACCTCGACCAGGTCGGGAACGAGGGGAAGCCCCTCGGGGTGGTAGGACGGGCCCCCGGGATCGCTCGACTGGCCGAGGCTCCCCATGTAGCGGATCATCGAGATGGGACGGGCCCCGTCGTAGTAGCCCTTGATCCCCCAGCCGGCTACGGCCGCATCGTGGTTGGCACCGTTCAGCGCCAGGTACATCTTCACGTCCCACTCGAGCCGGTCGACAACGGGCCCGGCGCCGCCGATGCGCAGTTCGGGAGCCAGGGAGTCGGAGACCTCGTTGGCCAGCACGTTCCAGTGCCCGGGTGGCGTTTCCGAGCGAGGGCCGTCCGCCCAGAACTCGGCCAGGGCGCGGGCGAAGTCGGCCTGGTTCACCAGGTTGGGGACGTAGGGGAGGCCGGTGCTGGGATTGAGGGGGTGCCCAGAGCCGTCGTTGGTGCCCAGGAGGTTGGCCCCCAGCGAGCCGGGAGAGATATCGAGGATCACCCCGGCCGCGGGGTCGAGCAGGCTGCTGTAGCGGATGACCTCGACGGCCTGGTCCTTGAACTCCTGGTCGGTGGCCGGATCGCCCAGGGCGGGCGGGGGGCCGGGATCGATGGGGAGGCCGGCAGTTGCCCCCTCGGGCAGAGAGAAGCTTGCCACGTAGCCCCAGTGGGGATCGATGCACTCCTGGGCCCCGGAGGTGAGCAGGATGCCGTTCTGGGAGACCATGTTCTCGATCTCCAGCGGCTGCCAGTGGTTCGGGTCGATCATCGCCGTGCCCGGGTACTTCACGACGAGAGGTTCGTTGACCGGGTGGTAGTCGTTGGCGTACTCGTCGGATTCGTTCGACCCGTCGGTGAGGCCCCGGGCGATGATCGCGGCCGCGATGCGGTTGCCGACGGCGGCCGGCGAGTCTCCCTCGGTGGTGGCCACATCGGTGGGGTAGCAGAGGGCGGCCATCAACGCATCGAACTGGGGGATGGAGTCGGCGGCCCCCACCGCATTCATGTAGCGGTGTTCGAGGATCCGGTAGGCGGCGTAGCTGATCGCCTCGTTGCGAGCGGCGGCGACGTCCGTCGCCGTGTGCTGTTCGTCCACGAACACACCGTCGGCGGCAGGGTCGTAGGCGGCCCATGTGTCCCACATGGCCGCCGACAGGTGGTACAGGTTGCGGGCGTGCCGGGTGGGGGCAGGCAGGTCGCGTCGGATGGCGTCGAGGATCGCCTCGTCCCAGCGCCGGGCGACCGACCACTCGGGATGTTCACTGATGGGGGAGCAGGAGGGCACGGCGGACCCCTCGCGGCCCAGGGCAAAAGAGAGCAGCAGGACCAGCGCGGCGCCGAGGATGGCCCCCAGCATCAAGGGCCGGAGGGGCCCCCCGGATCCCATCAGCCCTCCATTGCCGGCTTGGGGGGGGTTCTACGCTGCCGGGGAGGGTTCGCCGGCCCGGTCGGCGCGCCGTGGGCGAAGTGGGCGGGATCGGCAATGATCCCGGAGAGGGCCAGCTCGGCGGCCCCGACGAGCGGGGCGTCGGCGCCGAGCGTGCTGGGGACGATCGCGGTGTTCGCCCAGGACGCGGCCAACGCCTGCGCCCGGGCTGCCTCGACCACGGGCTTCTCCAGGAACGGGAAGAGTCGGTGATAGAGGCCGCCCAGCACGACGAAGTCGGGGTTGAAGATGTTGATGAGGTTGGCGATACCGATGCCCAGCCAGCGCCCCACCTCGCCGATTGCAGCCAGCGGCTTGGGCTCGCCGGCGGCTGCTCGCTCGCTCAACGCGTTGAGCAGGCTCAGACCGGTGGCGCTCTCCGGCAAGCCGGCGTGCCGCAGCAGGGCCGCCTCGCCCGCTTCTGTCTCCCAGCAGCCGAGCGCCCCGCATCGGCAACGACGGCCGGAGGGATTGATCAGGGCGTGGCCGGCTTCCCCGGCGTAGCCCGCGGTGCCCAGCAGCGGCTCACCGTTGATGATCACGCCGGTGCCGATGCCGACCTCGCCCGAGACGTAGATGAGGTTGCGCTCTCCGGAGTGCACCCCCCGCCGATGCTCGGCCAAAGCGCCGAGGTCCGCTTCGTTGGCCACCGATACGGGGTGCCCGAGGTCGAGCACCGTGGTGAGCAACCCCCCGAGGGGGACATCCCGCCAGCCGAGGTTCGGGGCGAGATGCACGAAACCGTCGGAGCGGCGGGTGACGCCGACCATCGCCACGCCCGTTCCCACGAAGGTGTGGTGAGTGGGAAGGGCCGCGAGAAGCGGCCGCGCCAGGTTGGCGATGTCCTCCACCGCCTCCTCGGGGGCGAAGTGCTCTCTGGGCCGCTCTACTCGCAGCTGGTTGTAGAGGTGCCCGCCCAGGCCGAAGGTGGCCACGGCAATCGAATCGACGGCGAGTTCGACAGCGAGGACGACGGCACCCTCGGGCCGGGGGCGGACGACGGGAGAGGGCCGCCCCGGCCCGGAGGTCGTGAGGCCGGGGCCTTCGGCGACCAATCCGAGGGCGCAGAGCTCCCGGATCAGGTCGGCGATCGTCGAGCGGTTGAGGCCGGTAACCGCGGTCAGCTCGGAACGAGAGAGCGGTCCCGCGTTGTGCAGGTGGCTCAGGATGGTGGTGAGGTTGTGGCGCCGAAGGTGATCGGGCGCAGCCCCCCGGCCGGGGCCACCTCCATTGTCGTCTACATCGTTTCCGGCCACCGGATCTCCAGTTTGTTGGTTTTCCCACTATATCGCTGCAGAGGCACCGTGACGACCACGGAACAGTTGAAAGGCTTCAAGAAACGGAGGTAGCGGCCGCGCGGGACTGGTTCGCTCTCCTGGCAGGGGGTCAGCGCGTGCGCGAGTTATGTTGCGCACCCGAACATTTAGACGGTATGATCTTCGAGACGGAGATGCGGGCAGATTGGCTTTACCGCTCGCACGTCGCGATGACGAGGAGGTGACGAGGGTCGTCACGCAAGCCTTGGAGCAGAAGAACTCGCTAACCTTCAACCGTCTCATATCGGGACAAGTATCTTGAGGGAGGGATTCAAGAGTGTTCAACAGAAAACTTGTGGCCGTAATGGCCATCCTCGCCCTGGTGCTGGTAATGGCAGCCTGCGGCGACGACGAAGGCGAAACCATCACCGGCGACGATGAGTTGACCATCGGCGTGTCGTGGAACAACTACAACGAAGAGCGCTGGGCCAAGTGGGATGAGCCGGACATTCAGGCGGCCATCGAAGAGGCCGGCGGCACCTACATCAGCACCGACGCCGGCTCGTCTGCCGAGCAGCAGATCGCCGACGTCGAGCAACTGATCGCACAGGGGGCCGACGCCCTCATCATCCTGGCCCAGGACGGCACCGCCATTAAGCCGGCGGTGGCCAGCGCCCTGGAGCAGGGTATCCCCGTGATCGCCTACGACCGTCTGATCGAGGACCCGGGCGCCCTGTACGTCACCTTCGACAACGTCGAGGTGGGTCGGATGCAGGCGCGGGCCATCTACGCCCTGGTGCCCGAAGGCAACTTCGTCTTCATCAAGGGCAACGCGGCCGATGCCAACGCCGATTTCCTCCGTGGCGGCCAGCAGGAGGTCCTGCAGGAGGCGCTGGATTCCGGCGCCATCGTCAACGTGGGTGAGATGTACACCGACAACTGGGATGCGACAGTCGCTCAGACCAACATGGAGCAGATCCTGACCCAGAACGACAATATGGTCGACGCGGTTGTCGCCTCCAACGACGGCACCGCCGGCGGGGTGGTCGCCGCGCTGGCCGCCCAGGGCATGGCCGGCGTCGTGCCGGTCTCCGGCCAGGACGGCGACGCGGCGGCCCTCAACCGGATCGCGCTGGGGACCCAGGCGGTCTCGGTGTGGAAGGACGCCCGTGAGCTGGGCAAGGCGGCCGGCGAGGCCGCCGTGCTGCTCGCTCAGGGCACGGCTCTGGCGGACATCCCCGGCACCGTGATCTTCGACTCGCCGGGTGGGAACCAGATGGTCTCCATCCTTCTGACCCCGATCCCGATCACCGAGGACAACCTGGACGTCGTGGTCGACGCCGGGTGGATCGCCCTGGACGTTCTCTGCCAGGGCGTTGCCGCCGGGACCGTCGCCGTTTGTGAATAATCAACGCAGGTTGATGGCAGATTGATGAGGACGCGCTGCGCTCACGGCAATCCCGAGGAGCGCAGCGCGTCCCCTATAGGCAGGCTCACCGGCCGGGAGGTGCCATGAGTGCGAAACAGGGCCCGCCCCTCTCACCGCAGCCCGCGAGCACCGCGCAACCAAGGTCGCGAGTCGGCTCGATGTTGCGAACGGCCGAGGTCGATACCCGGCTGCTCGGCATGCTGGGTTTGCTGCTGGTTATCTGGGTTGGTTTCCATTTCTGGTCCGGCGGCACGTTCCTGACCCCGCGCAACCTCTGGAACCTGTCGGTGCAGACCGCCACCGTGGCCATCATGGCCACCGGCATGGTGCTCATCATCGTGTCTCGGAACATCGACCTCTCGGTCGGTTCCGTGCTGGGCGTGGTCGGCATGGGCATGGCCATACTGCAGGCCAAGATCCTCCCCGAGTGGCTCGGCTTCGACCACTGGGCGCTGTGGATCATCGCGCTGCTGGCCGGCCTGCTGATGGGCGCCCTCATCGGCGCGCTGCACGGCGTTCTCGTCGCCTACGTGGGGGTACCGGCGTTCATAGTCACGCTCGGCGGCCTGCTGGTGTGGCGCGGCTTTGCCTGGTGGATGGCCAAGGGACAGACCATCGCCCCCATGGACAAGACCTTCCAGCTGATCGGGGGTGGCTCGCGCGGGAACATCGGTGGGTTATGGAGTTGGATTGTTGCCGCCGCGGCCTGCGTGGGGGTCGTCGCCCTGTTGCTCCACGGCCGCCGGCAGCGCCACAAGTACGGGTTGCGGCTGCGCCCGCTGTGGGCCGAGATCACCCTGGGCGTCATCTACTGCACTGTGGTCCTGGGGGCCGTCGCCTACCTCAACCGTTACTACTTGCCGCCGCTGGTCGCCGTCGAGCGGGGAGGGGGCGACATCCCCTTCGGGCTAGCCATCCCGGTGCTCATCATGATCGGAGTGACCCTGGTGATGACCTTCATCGCCACCCGGCTCCGCTTCGGCCGCTACGTGTTCGCCATCGGGGGCAACCCCGAGGCCGCCGAGCTGGCCGGCATCAAGACCCGGGCCACGGTCATGTGGACCTTCATCGTCATGGGGATCCTGGTGGCCGTGGCTGCTGCTGTGCAGACTGCCCGGCTCAACGCGGCGGTAAGTGCCCTCGGCACCAGCGCCGAGCTGTACGTGATCGCCGCGGCGGTGATCGGCGGTACCTCGCTGCTCGGTGGCGTGGGTACCGCCGCTGGCGCGGTGCTGGGCGCCCTGGTGATGCAGTCGCTGCAATCCGGTATGGCGCTGATCGGCGTGGAGGCCCCGATCCAGGACGTCGCCGCCGGCATCGTCCTGGTCGCGGCCGTGGCTGTCGATTCGTACTACAGGCGGAGGCCGAGATGACCGTGACAAGCGAAGCCACCAGACAAGGAGAAGCCTCTCGACGGGTCCCACTGGTCGAGTTCCGCGACATTCGCGTGTCGTTCGGCGGCGTGCACGCCGTGGATGGCGTCAGCTGCGACCTTTATTCCGGCGAGGTTGTTGCACTGGTGGGTGGCAACGGCGCCGGCAAGACCACCCTGATCAAGACGCTCTCCGGAGCTCACCCGGCCGACTCGGGGGAGATCTACATCAACGGCGAGAAGGCGGACATCCAAACGCCGCGTGACGCCAAGAAGTACAACATCGAGACCATCTACCAGACCCTCGCCCTGGCGGAGAACATCGACGCGCCCTCCAACATGTTCCTCGGCCGCGAGCTGCGCACCGGCTGGGGGACGGTGGACGACCGGGCGATGGAGCAAGCCGCCCGTGAGGTCATGGGCCGGCTCAACCCCCAGTTCCAGAACTTGAAGACGCCGGTGCAGTCGCTCTCCGGCGGCCAGCGCCAGTCGGTGGCCATTGCCCGGGCGGTGCACTTCAACGCCAAGATCCTGATCATGGACGAGCCCACCGCGGCGCTGGGGCCGGCGGAGACCACCCAGGTTCACGACCTGATCGGCCAGCTCAAGTCCGAGGGAATCGGCATCTTCCTAATCAGCCACGACATCCACGGCGTGTTCGATCTCGCCGACCGGATCACCGTCATGTTGCAGGGGAAGATCGTCGGCACGGTGAACAAGGCCGAGGTCAACAAGGACGAGGTGCTGGCCATGATCATCATGGGCAAGCTCCCGGGCGCTGTGACGAAGACCGAGATGGCCGAACTGCACGGCTAGCCGACTTGCGAGCGACGGGATCATGGACGGGGAGAGACCAACGCGTATGAGCAACCTCTGCTGGGGGATTCTCAGCACGGCCGACATCGGGATGACCAAGGTCATCCCCGCCATCCAGCGCGCCGAGGGCTGTGAGGTGGTGGCCATTGCCTCGCGCAGCCGCGACCGGGCGGCGG
>CAZJRF010000011.1:19774-30416 GCA_964548475.1 uncultured Acidimicrobiia bacterium | reverse complement strand
CCGGCTTCTCCCCTCCGACGTGATCACGGAGATCTTCGCTGACCCCCGCTACCCGGCCCGCACCTACATGGAGATCTCCCTGGCTCCTCTCCCCGCCGAGTTCGAGCCGAGCTTCCGGGTGGTGTACCCCGATCGCGCCGCCGGGTAGCCCCGCTCCCGGCCGGGCCGGCCGGGCCGCCCTGCTCATCGCCCGCTCTGTTCCTGACCCTGACCGAGGTAAGCCCCTGGCATCTGGGTGACCATCACGCGCACCCGTCCCGAGGGGTTCCCGGCCGGGGTGACGGTGCGGGTGGAGGTGTTCGTCGAGGGGAACCTGGGGCAGACCGGGGAGTTCACCCTGTAGGTCAGCTCAGGTCGGTGTGGGCCAGGAAGCGTTCCAGCACGCCGGGGTCGCCGAAGGTCTCTACCCTCCCGGGCTCGATGCGCCGGTAGAGCAGGAGGAGCAAGTCCGAGGCGGTGGCGCGCACCGCCGCGTCGCCCCGCCGATGACCCGTCGGCACCACCAGGTCGCCGGCGGCGTCCTCGGAGATGGTCCACTCGCCGTCGGCATCGGTGGCGTGGAGGTGGACCGTGCCCCCGACCGGTGCGGCCCCGGCCCGGCGGTCGGCGGCGGTGTGTTCGAAGAACTCGTCGATGGCGTCGGCGGCCAGGACCGGGTCGATGGCAAGAGGGCGCCCGGCGGCCTGCTCGGCATCCCACCGGTGGACCGCCGTCTCCTGGGCCTGGTGGCGGATGACGAAAGCGGCATCCTGCTGACGGGCCCAGGTCCAGACGGGGGTAGCCGGGTCGGCGGCGGCGAGGGTCCCGGCCAGCCGCTCCACTCCTTCCCGGAAGCGGGCGAGCAGGGCGGGGAACCCCTCAGGCCGGGGGAGGGGCGGCACCTGCTCCGGATCGAGCAGGCGATCGGCCACGATCTTCCTCCAGAAGAAGTGGACCTGGGCCAGGTGCCAAACCAGTTCGGCCACGTCCCAGCCCGGGCAGCCGGCGACCGGTGCCGAGGGGCCGGTGGCCTCGGCCGCCTCGGCCAGAGCGAGACCGTCACGAAGGACGGCGGCCGGGTAGTCGAGGTGGTGGGGCATGGAGCTTCCCCTGTCGGTCGGGGGTTTAGACCTGGGCGAAGGCGACCACGTAGTTCTGGCCGTAGTGCTCCGCGCACTTAGGGCAGGTGGTGTAGTAGAAGAACAGCCGCTGCATCGGCCGGCCCTTCGCCCGGGCGGACTCCTCGATCTCCTGGGCCCACTTCCCGGCGTCCCGGAAAGGCCCGTCAAAGACCTTGGTGAGGAAGTCCCCGCTCAGCCGAACGTTGTCCAGCCCCGGGACTTGCTTGTCCACCCAGAAGTAGTGCTCGCCCCGCCAGGGCGAGGGGTCGCAACTGAGCAGCAGGAACTGGTCGGGTGACTGGGCGCCGGCCTCTCTGATCTTCCTCCAGGTCGTGGTCATCATGCGGCCCATGTTCAGCGGCATGTGCAAGAAGCTGATCGTCTTGCCCCTCACGAAGGGCTGATCCCGGAAATGGAACTCCTGATCGTCCCATCCCGCCGGATCGAACCTGGGGCAGCAGCCGGTCTCCGACGCGCTCATGTCCTGCCGCGGGACCTGGTTCGTTTCCATCGCCCTTGTCTCCTCGCCCGGCTCTTCGATCCTTCCGATGAGAGTGATCCTACGCGCGGGTTGTCCAGGCTGCGCCCCGCGACGTATGGCTGCTCAGCGCAGCTCGTGGCGCCGCATGAAGTCGCCCAGGATCTCGGCCAGGTTGGGGCTGCCGATCTCCTCGAGGTCGTAGTGGATGCGGGTGTGGGGCTTCTCTATGCGGATGACCCGGGTCAGGTCGATAGGGGTGCCGATGACCACCGCCTCAGCCTCGGTGGCGGCGATGGTCGCTTCCAGGTCGGCCAGCTGCTCGTCCCCGTAGCCCATGGCGGGCAGCAGGGTGCCGATGTCCGGGTAGGTCTCGAAGGTCTCCCGGAGGCGGCCCACCAGGTAGGGGCGCGGGTCCACCAGGGAGGCGGCCCCGTAGCGCTGAGCGGCCACCGTGCCCGCCCCCAGCTTCATGCCCCCGTGGGTGAGGGTGGGGCCGTCCTCCACTACCAGCACCCGCTTGCCCTTGATTACCGAGGGGTCGTCCACCCGCAGGGCCGAGTTGGCCGAGATCACCACCGCGTCGGGGTTGGCCAGGGCCACGTTGGCCCGCACGGTGGCCACCCCGTCCGGGTCGGCGCTGTCGATCTTGTTGATCACCACCACGTCGGCGGTGCGCAGGCTCACCTCGCCCGGGTAGTAGCCGACCTCGTGGCCGGGCCGGTGGGGGTCCACCAGGGTGATCGCCAGGTCGGGCCGGTAGAAGGAGAAGTCGTTGTTGCCCCCGTCCCACAGGATCACGTCGCAGCCGTCCGGGTCGGCCTCCGCCGCCCGCAGGATGGCCTCGTAGTCCACGCCGGCGTAGATCACGTTGCCCCGCACGATGTGCGGCTCGTACTCCTCCATCTCTTCCACGGTGCAGTCGTGGCGCTCCAGGTCGGCCAACTCGGCGAAGCGCTGCACCTTCTGGGCGGCCAGGTTGCCGTAGGGCATGGGGTGGCGCACCGCCACCACCCGCAGGCCCTGCCCCATCAGGATCTCGATGATGCGTCGGGCGGTCTGGCTCTTGCCGCAGCCGGTGCGCACTGCGCACACCGAGATCACCGGCTTGGTGGAGACGAGCTGAGTGTCCTTGGGACCGAGCAGGGTGAAAGAGGCGCCGGCCGCCTGCACCAGGGCGGCGATGCGCATCACCTGCTGGTAGGAGAGATCGCTGTAGGAGAAGGCGCACTCATCCACTTCCAGCTCGGCAATGAGGCGGGGGAGGTCCTCCTCCCCGTAGATGGGGATGCCCTCCGGATAGAGAGGACCGGCTAGCTCGGGCGGGTAGCGCCGGCCTTCGATATCGGGGATCTGGGCCGCGGTGAAGGCCACCACCTCGAAAGCCTCGTCGGCGCGATAGCGGGTATTGAAGTTGTGGAAGTCCCGCCCCGCCGCCCCGATGATGATCACCCGCCGCCTCTGCATCCCTGCCTCCTGTGCTGTGGCCGTGTGGCGAGGGCACAGTCTGCCAGGGTTGCGTGGCTGGTGGCCACTGTGATGGCCATCGTAAGATCGAAGCGGCATGCCCTCACTGCGTCTTCCCGATGTCCTGCGCCGCTACACCGGCGGTGAAGCCTGCTTCGAGGTGGGCGGGGGGACGGTGGGGGAGGCCCTGGCCGATGCCTTCGGTACCTACCCGGAGCTTCGCATCCGCCTGGTTGACGAGGCCGGCCGCCTGCACTCCTACCTGGTGGCCTTTCTGAACGAAACGGAACTGGGGCGCAACGGCCTGCAGGAAGCAGCCCTGGCCCCCGGCGACACCCTGACCATCATCGAGGCCATCGGGGGCGGGTAGGGGCAGGCCGATCCGAGGCCCCATCCGCTCCCGAGGGCCTACTTCTCCTTCGGGTAGGGCCAGGCGGCGACGCCGCCTTCCATCACCTTGACGTTTCTCCAGCCCCGCTGCATGAGGATGCGGGCCGCCTCGTAGCCGCGCAGGGAGATCTTGCAGTAGCAGATGATCTCGGCGTCTTTGTCGGTGGGCAGCTCGTGGAGCCGCTTCCTGAGCACGCCCAGGGGGATCAGCGTCTCGCCGATGCCGAGCCGAGTGACCTCGTACTCGTCGGGCCCTCTGAGATCGAGGATGAAAGGCTTCTCCCCGGCGTCCAGCTTCTGGCGCATCTCCACCGCGGAGATACCCACCATGAGGCCCCGCATCTTGTTCTGCAGAGCTTGAGCGGTGGCGATGATGTTGTCGATCGCCAGGCTGAACGGGGGGGCATAGGGGAGGTCGGCATTGGCGACGTCATCGACGGTGAGCCCTCCCATGATCGCCATGGCGGCCATCGCCACCTGCCGCGACACGTCGCCCGGTCCCACGCACTGAAAGCCCAGGATGCGGCCGGTCTTCCGGTCGGCGACCATCTTGGTGACGAGCATCTGCCCGCCCATGAAGCCGGGCTTGTCGGGTCCGGCGGTCACCACCGACTCGATATCGTCGAATCCTGCGTTGACCGCGGCGGCCTCCGACAGGCCGGTGGAGCCGGCGGTGTACTCGAACACCTTGCAGATGCCGGTCTGGATGACACCGGGATGAGTGGCTCGGTTGCCCGCCGCGGCATTCTCCCCGGCCACCCGGCCCTGCAGGTTGGCGAGGTCGCCCCACGGGGCGTGGATCTTCGCCCCGGTCTGCCTCTGGACCGATTCCACGCAGTCACCGATCGCGTAGATGTCCGGGTCGGAGGTCTGCATGTGCTCGTCCACCAGGATGCCGCCGGTCGCGCCGATTTCGAGGCCGGCCTCCCGGGCCAGGTCCGAGTTGGGCACTACCCCGATGGCCACCACCGCCAGTTCGCACGGAAGCTCGGTGCCGTTGGAGAGCTTGACACCGGCCAGCTTCCCGTCGGTGCCGAGGAATTCGGCGACGGCGTTGTCGGTGATGACCATGGCGGCGTGGGCCTTGATGTGAGCCTCTAGCAACCGGGCCAGCTGCCAATCGAGGAAGGTGAGCAACTGCGGCAGCAACTCGATGATGGTGATCTCGATTCCGGCCAGTTGGAGAGCCTCACAAGTCTCTACCCCGATGAGGCCTCCGCCCACTACGACCGCCTTCTTGATCCTTCCCTCGTCCCTCACCCTGCGCAGGAAGTCTGCGTCCCCGATCGACTGCAGGGTGGTGACTCCCTTCAGATCGATGCCGGGGATGCGGGGCAGGCGGGGGGTCGCCCCCATCGCCAGGATCAGCTTGTCGTAGGCGATGTCGAACTCGAAGCCAGATTCCAGATCACGGCCCCGCACGAGCTTGTTCTGCCGGTCGATGTCGATAGCCTCAGACATCACCAGGGCCCGGATCCACTTCGCGTTCATGTAGTAGGCGGGGTCGCGCGCCACACCGGTCGGCGTCGCCAGCAGCTGGTTACGGTCGTCGAAGACCCCGCCCACGTAGTACGGGTAGCCGCAGGAGGCCATCGACAGGTCGGAGTCCTTCTGGATGATCGTCACCTCGGCGTGCTCGTTCAGCCTCCTCGCCCTGGCCGCGGCCTTGGGGCCGGCCGCCGATCCCCCGATGATGACGATCTTCTGGTCCTTGTTGTTTTCCATAGACACGGTATCGGCCTCCATCGTCCGGCTGCGAAGAGATGCGGCATCTCACCCGGAGATCATCTCCGATTGAGGTAAGGGCTGGCTCCCCGGGCCATGCTACCGCCGCCCGGCAAGCGACCCACCGGACGGATTCCGGCCGGGGAGTGACCCCGGCGGACTGCCCGGGTGGGCGGCGGGCGCAGCGCGGCGTCGTGTCGGTCTGAGAGGCTTCCCGGGATCCGGCGGCGGCCGCCGGCGGGAGGAGACGCAATCGGGAACGGTTGCTAAGGTAAGAGCGGTGTCCTAACGACTGGCTGCCGGGGATGTAGTTCCGGCCCAGGGCGAGGAGCCGATCGGCCCGAGGCAGGCGCATCGACACCGCCGCCGAGCAGCGGCGGTGCTGCTGATTGACGGGGAGGTAGCGATGGCGAAGATGGTGGTCTTCTGCGGATCGGATGAACCCGAGAAGGCGTTCCCTCCGTTCATGTTGGGGGCCGGGGCGCTGGCGTCCGACATCGATCTGGTGCTGTTCTTCACGATGAAGGGGCTCAACATCGTGAAGAAGGGTGGCGCAGAGAAGATTGTGCTCGAGGGGGCGCCCAAGACCCTGCCGGAGTTCATCGATATCGCTCGCGAGGGTGGGGCAACGCTGTTGGCGTGCTCGGCGGCCTTCCCGATTGTGGGCTGCAGTGAGGAGGACCTCATCGAGGGCGTTGTTTGCTCTGGGGTAGCCACCTTCGTGGATGAGGCAGAGTCTGCGGAGATCGTGCTCACCTTCTGAGGGGACTGCTCTCTTTGTAGCCGATCGGTGGCTGCCAATAACATAGGTTGCACATAGGCCTAGGAGAAAGGGCCAGGATCATGGCAACGGTCGAGGAACTTGGAGCACTGGTCCCGGATCGACAGGTGGATGCCCGCGGCACGGCCTGTCCCGGGCCCCTGCTGGAAGCCAAGCGAGCCATCACCGCAGTCCCCGTCGGGGGGGTGATGGAGCTTCTCTCATCGGATTCGAGCACCAACGCCGACGTGCCGAGATGGGCGGCGAAGATAGGCCACGAGTACCTGGGGGTGATCGAGGAAGCTGGGTACTTCCGGCTGTTCGTCAAGCGCGGCCGATGACCGGCCCGGTCGGCTCAACCGTCCTGACGCGGCCGGCCGTCTTGGTGTTCTCAGCCAGGATGATCTCGGACATCGGCATCGATCTCGCCGGCAGTTCCCATATGCACTACTCGCCGTCGGTGGTCGTGGTCCCTCTTCCCTGCTCGAGCAGCATCCGCCCCGAGTGGATTCTGCATGCCCTGGAGCGAGGGTTTGATGGCGTCTTCGTCGCCGCGGACGGCACGGACTGCCCAGTCGTGCCGGACTGCACCGAGCGGACCGCCGCGATCGTCACGAAGGCGCAGGAGCTCATGAGGGAGCGCGGGATAGATCCGCAGCGGCTCAAGATGGCCGCTTTCTGCTCGGTGTGTGCCGAGTCCTTCGTGCGCCACATGAAGCAGTTCACCGGGACGCTATCCAACCTTGAGGGGTCGACGGCAGATGCCTGAGATCGACTACGACGTACTGGTTGTGGGTGCGGGAACGGCGGGCATGGAGGCAGCCCTGAGCCTAGGGGATATGGGCTACTCGGTGCTGCTGGCGGAGAAGGAGGCTTCGATCGGCGGGACCATGATCCTGCTGAGCAAGGTCTTTCCCACCCTCGATTGCGCCAGCTGCATCGCCACCCCCAAGATGGCTGCCGCCTTCCACCACCCCCAGGTGACGACCTGGACCTCAACGGAGGTGAACGGGATCGAGAAGGGGCCCGACGGTACCTTCCGGGCGAGCATCACCAGGAAGGCCACTTCCGTGGACCCGGCCAGGTGCACCGGCTGCCAGCAGTGCGAGCTGGCTTGCACGGTGGCCATCCCCGACCAGTTCAACTTCGGGCTGGTGGGGCGCCGGTCTGCCTACATCCCCTACTCCCAGGCGGTGCCCAAGAAGGCCGTCATCGAGCGCTACGGCGAGTCGCCGTGCTCGGCCGCCTGTCCCGCCGGGGTGAAGGCGCACGGGTACGTGTCGCTGGTGCGGGCCGGCCTGCTGGACGAGGCCATGGAGCTGGTCCTCGAAGATGTGCCCATCCCGGGGAGCCTGGGGCGGGCCTGCTACGCCCCGTGTGAGGACGTGTGCACCCGGCGCGAGCTTGAAGGCGAGCTCCCGATCCGCCTGCTCAAGAGGTTCATTGCCGACCGCTACTACGGCGCTCATCCCGAGCCGCCCTACGGGCCCCCCGAGATCCGGCAGGAGGAGAGGGTGGCGGTGATCGGCTCCGGTCCCGCCGGGCTGGCCGCCGCCTACGACCTGGCGCGGAAGGGCTACCCGGTCACGATCTTCGAGTCGGCCGAAGAGCCGGGCGGGATGCTCCGTTACGCCATACCCTCCTACCGGCTTCCCAACGAGGTCGTCGATCGCGACATCAAGAACGTGACCGCCCTCGGTGTGGAAATCCGGACTGGGGAGCGCGTGGAAAACCTGGCCGCTCTGGAAGCCATGGGCTTCGCAGCCGTCTTCATTGCCTGCGGCACGTCCCGGGACCGGGCGATGGGGATCCCCGGTGAGGATCTGGAGGGGGTCACCAGCTCCCTGGCCTTCCTGAAGAGAGCCAACCGCGGGGAGCGGCTCGATCTGAGCGGCAAGCGGGTGGTGGTGGTCGGGGGTGGCAACGTGGCCATCGACTCGGCGCGGGTGGCCCGACGGCTGGGGGCGGCCCAGGTCGTCATCCAGTACCGGCGCAGCCGGGCCGAGATGCCGGCCTTCGAGTGGGAGATCGAGGGATCCATCGAGGAGGGCATCGAGTTCGAGTACCTGCGCACGCCGGTCCGCTTCGTCGGCGAGCACGGGGTTCTCTCCGGGGTGGAATCCATCGACATGCGGCTGGGCGAGGCGGACGAGAGCGGTCGTCGTCGGCCGGTGCGGGTGGAGGGCAGCGAGCGCATCTTCCCCGCCGACCTGGCCATAACCGCCATCGGTCTGGAGTGCGCCCCCAGCTTGTGGGCGGACGACCCGCGCCTCGGACAACGGGGCTTGATCGCCGCCGATGGGGGAACGCTCCAGACGTCGATCCCGACGGTGTTCGCGGGCGGCGACTGCGCCACCGGACCAACCTCGATCGTCGATGCCCTGGGCCAGGGGAGGAGGGCCGCCCACTGCATCGAGCGCCTCCTCAAGGGCGAGGACTTCGACGTCGGCGGCTACGACGACCACTTGGCGCCCGTCTCCCACGAGGCCGTGCTCGCGCGCCAGGAGTCCTATCGCAGGATGGAGGCGGTGGGCAAGCGGGAGCGGCCCGCCGAGGAGAGAGTCCGGGATTTTGCCGAGACGGAGTTGCCCCTCGACGAGCAGGAGGCCCGAGCGGCCGCGGCCCGCTGCCTCGACTGCGGCGGTTGCTGCGAGTGCCATCAGTGCATCAAGGCCTGCCCCGCCGAGGCCATCGACTTCTCTATGCGCGACCAGACCGAGTTGGTGCGGGCCGGAGCGGTGGTGGTGTCCACCGGTTTCCACCTGTTCGACCCCCTGAACAAGCCGCAGTACGGGTACGGCCGCTACCCCAACGTGATCACCGCCATGCAGATGGACCGGCTGCTGTCCCCGACGCGTCCCTACGACACCGTGCTGCGCCCGTCGGACGGCAAGGTCCCCGAGAACATCGCCTACGTCTTATGCACGGGCTCCCGGGACTGCCAGGCAGGAAACGAGCTTTGCTCGCGTGTCTGCTGCATGTACAGCGTCAAGCAGGCAGAGCTCATCATGGGTGCGCTCCCCCTGGGCGACATCACGATCTACTACATCGATATCCGGGCGTTCGGGAAGGGATTCGACGAGTTCTACGAGCAAGCCAAATCCATGGGGGTGTACTTCGTGAAGGGCAGGGTCGCCAGGATCGAGGAGACCGACGATCACAACCTGGAACTGGTCTATGAAGACGTCGGCAGCGGCGGCAAGGTGACCCGCTCCCAGCACGATCTCGTGGTCCTCTCGGTGGGGCTCCTGCCCAATCAGGACGCCCTGCGGTTGTTCTCCAACGGCGACCTGCGCCGGGACGAGCACCACTACGTCCTCGAGATCGACGAGGACCACAGGCCCGGGAGGACGAGCATCGAGGGGGTCTACGCCGCCGGCTCGGCGGCGGCGGTCATGGACATCCCCGACACCATCCTGCACGCAGCTTCGGCAGCGGCCCTGGCCGGTGCCTACGTAGAGAGGTTGAGGGCATGACCGAGCGGCGACTCGGGGTTTACATCTGCTACTGCGGCGGCAACATCTCGGACTACGTCGACTGTGAGACGGTGCGCGATGAGGTTGCCGACGAGGAGGGAGTGACGGTCGCCCGCACCACCATGTTCGCCTGCTCGGACGCCGCTCAGCAGGAGATGATCGACGACATCCGCGAGCTCGGTCTCGACGGGATGGTGGTGGCTTCCTGTTCTCCGACCCTCCACCAACTGACGTTTCGCGGGGTGGCGGAGCGGGCGGGGCTCAACCCGTACACGTACATACAGGTCAACCTCCGCGAACAATGCTCCTGGGCTCACACCGATCAACCGGAGGCGGCCACCCGCAAAGCCGTCCAGATGGTGCGGGCCGGGATCGCCAAGGCGCGCTTCAGCGAGCCGCTGGAGAAGCTCAAGGTGGACACCGTCCCCCGGGTGCTGGTCATCGGCGCCGGGATCACCGGGCTGCACACCGCTCTGGCTCTCTCCGACCTGGGCATCGCGGTGTCCGTGGCTGAGCGAAGCGAGCGCGTGGGCGGCTGGGTGGGGGGCTTCGGCAAGATGTACCCGCACGACCGGTCGGGCGCCGACCTGGTGGCCGAAGCGCTGGCCGAGATCGAGCAGCGGGACAACATCAGCATCTACACCCGGGCGGAACTGACCACGAAGTCGGGGACCGTGGGAGACCTGGCAGTGGTGCTCGACGTTGCCGGCCGGCCTATGTCTCTGAATGTGGGGGCCATCGTCGTCGCCACCGGGTTCGAGAGCTACCGCCCCGGCCGGGGCGAGTATGGGTACGGGCAGCCGGGAGTGATGACCCTGCCCGATTTCAGGAAGCTGCTCGACCGCTCGGAAGGCCCCATCGTGCACGAGGGACGCCCGGTGAAGAGCGTCGCCTACATCTACTGCGTGGGCAGCCGCTGCGAGACCTGCCAGCACGGGCACACCTACTGCTCCCGCTACTGCTGCGCGGCGGCCATCCACGCCTCGCTGCTGGCTCACGAACGGGTACCCGGCCTGCGCCAGTACCACCTGTACCGGGACATCCGCACCTACGGCAAGTACGAGACCATGTACACCAGGGCGCGCGCCCAGGGCTCGTTGTTCATTGAGTTCGACCCGGAGGCGCCGCCGCGGGTGGAGGCAGGTCGCGACGGCTGTCGGGTGACGGTGGCCGATGTGCTAACCGGCGGAAAGGAACTGGAGTTCCACGCCGACCTGCTGGTGCTGGTCACCGCCATGGAGCCCAG
>CAZJRF010000011.1:0-19764 GCA_964548475.1 uncultured Acidimicrobiia bacterium | reverse complement strand
ATGGCATTGGCACCCGACGTGGCGCACAGCTGCACCGCCATGGAGCCCAGGCCGAATGAGGCCCTCGACGCGGTGCTGAAGATCCCGGTCGGCCTCGACGGCTTCCTCAAGGAGATCCACCCCAAGCTCCGGCCGGTGGAGACAGTCATCGACGGCATATTCATCGCAGGCGCCGCGCAGGCGCCGAGGAGTTCCGCCGAGAGCGTGGCCTCGGCGCTCGCCGCGGCGGTGAAGAGCGCCGCCTTGCTCAAGAAGGGGGCCGTGTATCTGGAGCCGCTGGTGGCGGTCGTCGATCCGGTGGCCTGCACCTGGTGCGGCCTCTGCACTGCGGTATGCCCCTACGGGGCCATCGAGAAGGTGGCTTTCGACGGCAAGGAGGTGGCCGTGGTGAGCGAGGTCATCTGCAAGGGTGGGGGGACCTGTGTGCCGGTCTGTCCCGAGCACGCGATCGACCTGCGCGGGTCCACGGATCGCCAGATCAGGGCGATGATCGACGCGATGGAGATCGAGCATGTCTGAGCGGATGCGCGACACGCGGGAGATTGTGCGCGAGGAGATGGTGATGCGGGACCGCCTGTTGGCCCTGCTGGAGGAGAGCCCGAAGACGGTGCTCGAGATCGCGGCCGCCCTGGGGGCACCCTCCCATGAAGTGATGTATTGGGTGATGGCGGCGCACAGGTACGGGTGTCTGGGAGAGAGCATCCCTACGGAGGATGGCTACTTCCGCTACACGCTCAAGGCTAAGGAGTAGATGCCGTGGCCCCTGCCCAGGTCGATCTGGGGTTTGCCCAAGAGATAGCGACGTCGGCCGAGTTCAACGCCTGGGCCTGCATGAACTGCGGGGTGTGCAGCGCCTCGTGCCCCATGGGCATCGACCTGCTTCCTCGCCAGCTGTTTCGGCAGGTCGTGCTGGGGCTGCGCTCGGAGGTCCTCGAACAGGCCGAGGTCATCTTCCAATGTCTCCTGTGCCGGGCCTGCGAGCAAAACTGCCCGGCCCAGGTGCACATAACCGAGAACGTCAGGTTCCTGAGGGGCTACATCGATCGCGAGGTGTTCGGGCTCGACCGGCACTACCGGCCCGCCCCCTATGACTTCAGCAAGGAGGGCCAGCATGCCGCTGCCGACGGGTGACATCGTCGGGCTCATGGTCGACAATCTGGAGCGGCGCTCCTCGGTGTTCCCGCTGTCGACCCGCAAGTCGACCAGGTGGGCGAAGGGGCTGAACATACCGGATGGGGGCGAGACGGTTCTCTACACCGGGGCCATGTACCAGTTGCTGCCGTCGATCGGGGTGATGGTGCGGCTGCTGGAGCGGGTGGAGCACACGTTCCTGGCCCGGTTCGTGTTCCTGGGGCGGTGGGCGAACAAGCTGGTGAACCTCACCTCGATAGTGGCCTGGCCGTCGCGAGCCGAAGTGGACCGCTATGCCCAGGTGCTGCGCCGCATCGCGCGGTTGCTGCAGTGGGCCGGGGTGGAGTTCGGCTACCTGTATGGGGACGATATGTATGCCGGCACCCTCGCTTACGACTCGGGGGTGGACGGTGCCTTCACCGACCACGCTCGCCGGGTGCACGCGATGCTGCGCAAGCGGGGAGTACGGCGCCTGATCACGGTTGACCCGCACACCACCAACATGCTCCGCTCTGCGTATCCCACGGTGCTGGAGGATTTTGACATCGAGGTGAAGAGCTACCTGGAGGTACTCGCCGCCGCCGGGATGGAGCCCGTGCGGAGCGTGGAGCGGGAGGTGGCCATCCACGACTCCTGCGTCTACGCCCGTTACGAGGGCATCATCGACGAGCCGCGGGCTCTGCTGGAAGGCGGCGGTTACCGTGTTCAGGACCCGGCCTTTGCTCGCGAGCAGACCTTCTGCTGCGGAGGGCCCATCGAGGCTCTCTTCCCGAGCCGGGCCAAGGAGATCGGCAAGCAGCGGGTGGAGCAACTACGGGCGGCCTGCCCCGCCGGGGCCACCACCATGTGCCCCATCTGTCTGGCCGTGCTGAGTACGGCGGCCGATGGGACGCTCCCGGTGGAGGACATATCGCTCCTGCTGGCCGAGGCGTACTGCCCGGTGGACGGGTCGGCCTCCTAGGGCATCGGTAGGGCCGAAACGAGCGATTCCTTGAGCCGGCGGTACGCCCGCTCAGCCGCCCCTAGTCGTAGCTCAGACGGGTAGCGGCATCGGCCAAGGTGGGGGCGATGAGTTCCTGCCAGGCGGGGCTCTCCCAGGTGCCCAGATGACCGTGCATGTCGAGGTACTTCTGGGGTATCGGATGGGTACCCACCACGACTTTGATCCCAAAGCGCTTCTCGAGGAAGGGAACGAAAGTATCCAGGTAGGGGCAGGGGGGATAGCCGACGATCAGGCCGGTCGCCAGGTGGATCACCTCGGCGCCGTTCTTGACCATCTCGTCGCCGGCGTATTCGATGTTGCCCCCGGGGCATCCGTCGCAGGTGGTGTAGCCGACCAGCTCGACCTCGGTGTCCGAGTAGACGGAGAAAGCCCCTTCCCGGTTGCGCAGCGCGCGCAGGCACTTGCCGCCTGCACAGCGGCGGTAGCGATCGCAGATGATGATGCCGATTCTCGTCTTCCCATCCATCTCGGATCCTTTCCACGAGGGCGTCCCCAGCGGTCGTGTCGCCGGCGGCAACTGTCCTTCGACAGCCTCCGCGCCGAGGGTGGGATTATGCCTCCGGGATGCCCCCGGGCCGGTGCTCGCCGGGGTGGCGCTAGCATTGTTAGGGCATGCCTGAAGATCTTACCGACGATAGTGATGGCTCGCCCGAACTCCCGGAGACAACCGAGAGCGAGCAGATGTATCTGATCACGGTGGCCCGCGCAGCCGAGGAGGGCACCGAGGGGCCCTTCCCGGTCACCGCGCTGGCCGCCGGGCTGGGGGTTTCGGTGGTGTCGGCCAACGAGAAGGTGCACAAGCTCGTCGAGAGGGACCTCCTGGACTACTCCCCCTACAAGGGGGTCGAGCTCACCGAGACGGGCCGACGGCTGGCCCGGCGGGTGCTTCGTACCCGCCGGCTCTGGTCCACTTTTCTCACCGGTCATCTCGGGTATGGCGCCGTGGAGGCCGATGATCTCGCTTGCCGTCTCGAGCATGCCACTCCGCCTTCCACTGCCGAGCGTCTTGCCGTCTACCTGGGTGACCCGCACACCGGTCCCCTCGGCCGGCCGATTCCGCCGGGCGGGGAGAGTGAAGGCGTCCGGGAAGCGGTGCCGCTCAGCCGGATACCGCTGGGGGCTACGGCCGAGATCGTCTTGGTGCCCGGTGAGGGTGAGCAGGCCGCGTTCCTTACGGCCGAGTCGCTGGCTCCGGGGACGGTGATAACCCTCTGCGGAGCCGGCTCATCCGGGGTGCTGCTGGAGGCCGGGGGCCGGTGGGTGCGTCTGGCCGCCGGCCTTGCCGAGTCGGTGCTCGCACTGGAAGGTGGGACGCATGCGTCCGGGTAGGGGCCGGGGCCGGGGCCGGGGCCACGGCCGGAGGCACGGCTGGTCTCAACTCCAGAGGGCCCGTCTCCAGGAGCAGGGCGCTCCGTTCACCCTCGATCGGGTGAAGCGCGGCAGCCGGGTGCGGGTGGTGCGAGTACGCGGCGGCTCACGGCTCATTCACCGGCTGGCCGCGCTCGGCATCGTGCCGGGGACTCTGATGTCCGTGGATCGGGAGAGGGGCCCGGCGGTGCTGTCGCTGCACGGTGCCCGGGTCGCAGTCGGGCGCGGCGCGGCCATGGCTATTGAGGTGGAGGAGACACCGGAGTGACGCCTCTGGTGGCGATCGCCGGATGCCCCAATGCCGGCAAGACGACGCTGTTCAACCATCTGGCCGGGGCGAGGCACACCGTCGGCAATTGGCCGGGGCAGACGGTGGAGCGCCATGAGGGAATCTTCGCGGTGAACGGGGAGCGGTTCCGGGTAGTCGACTTGCCGGGGACCTACGGGTTGGTGGCCGTGTCCGCAGAGGAGTCCATTGCCACCGGGTTCTTGAGCCGGAACCGACCCGCAGTGGTGGTCACCGTCGTCGACGCCACCAGCCTGAGCTCCGGCCTTCACCTCGTGGCACAGGTGGCGGAGGCCGGCCTGCCCCAGGTGGTGGCCCTCAACATGTGCGACGTGGCCGACCGGCGGGGTTTGGGGGTCGACATCGCTGCGCTGGAGGGAGCGCTGGGGATGCCGGTGGTGCCGACGGTGGCCCGCAGCGGCAAGGGCATTCCCGAGTTGCGGGCGGCCGTGGCCACCGTCGCGGCCGCCCACACCCCCGTCTCGCCGCTGGTCATCGACTACGGCCCGATCATCGAACGGCACCTGGGGGTGCTGGTCGAGGCGGCCGTCGACTGCCCGGAACTGGCCGGCCTGGGGCCGGCCCGCTGGATCATGCTGCAGCTCCTGGCCGGGGATGAGCAGACGACTCGTGCAGCTGAGATGACCCCCGGGGCCGGCGAGGTGGTTGCGGCGGGGCGGCAGGCGGCGGAGGCGATTACCGCCGAAGCCGGGGTGGAGGCCGAGGTTGCGCTGGCGGAACGGCGCTTGCAGTGGGTTGCCGGAGTTCTCGATTCAATCGGCGGCCGGGGCCCGAGCGGCCCCACCTGGTCCGATCGGTTCGATCGAGTCCTCACTCACCGGATGCTCGGGCTCCCGATCTTCCTGGCGGTCATGTGGATCGTGCTGCGGGTGACGGCCGACGTGACGGCTCCCTATCTCAGTTGGGTGCAGGCGACGATCTCCGGCCCGGTGAGCCGATGGGCGATGGTGGGCCTCGAGGCGCTGTCTCTCGATGGCGGCTGGGTGGAGAACCTGGTGGTCGAGGGCCTGCTGGCCGGGGTGGGCGGCGTGTTGGCTTTCGTGCCCGTCTTGTTCGGGTTGTACCTGATGCTTGCCGTGCTTGAAGATTCCGGCTACATGGCCCGCACCGCGGTGGTCATGGACCGCACCATGCGGGCGGTGGGTATCCCTGGCAAGGCCTTCTTGCCCATGATGGTCGGGTTCGGCTGCACGGTGCCGGCCATCTATGCCACTCGTACCCTGGATTCACCCCGGGACCGGCTGCTGGTGGGTCTGTTGACCCCGTTCATGTCGTGTGGGGCCCGCCTGCCCGTCTACGTGCTCCTGGCCGGGGTGTTCTTCGTGGGGCACCGCAGCACGGTGGTGCTGGCCCTGTACCTGCTCGGCATCGTCGTGGCCATCCTCATCGGGTTGCTCCTGTCCAGGACGCTTCTGCGTGAGAAGCAGCCGACCCCACTGGTGATGGTGTTGCCCGGCTTCCGGCTGCCGGATCTCCGGACGATCTGGTCGCTCGTGAAGGGACGGACCTGGGCCTTCGTGAAGGGCGCCGGGACGGTGATCCTGGCTGCCAGCGTCGGGGTGTGGCTCCTGCTCGCCATCCCGATCGGGGGCGGCGGCAGCTTCGGCGACACCGAGGTCGAGAAGAGCGCTTTCGGGGAGACGAGCAAGGCGATGGCCGTCGTGCTTAAGCCGCTCGGCTTCGGTGAGTGGGAGCAGGCGGGGGCCCTGCTGTCCGGGTTGGTTGCCAAGGAAGTCGTCGTCAGCACCATGAACCAGCTGTACACGGGGGAGAGGCCGGCCGGCTATCAAGGGTCCGACGGCTTTGTCGGGGATCTGCGCGAGATCGGCCGCAGCTTCCTGGGGGCCACCTGGGACACCCTCCGGGCCATCCCGGCGGTGGTAGGGCTTGAATTCGTGGACTCCACCGACGACGCTTCGACCGCGCTGCAATCGGCAGTCCGGGCCTCGTTCGAGGAGAGCAGCGGGGGGCACGGCGCCCTGGCCGGGCTGGCTTTCCTGGTCTTCGTCCTCCTGTATACCCCTTGCATCGCCGCGCTGGCTGCCTTCCGCCACGAATTCGGCACCCGGTGGATGGGGTTCATGTTTGTGGGCCAGTTCCTTGTTGCCTGGCTGGGCGCCTTTGCGGTTTTCCAGACCGGCCGGCTGCTGGGGTGGGGATGAAGCTCGTAGAAGTCCTGCGCGAGATCAAACACTCCTCAGGGATGGTGACGGTCGCCGACCTGGCCAGGAGGCTGGGGTCGACGCCGGAGGAGGTGCGCCCCATGCTCGTGGCCCTGCGGGCCGCCGGGCGGCTCGGCTCCGGGAGGGATGGCTCCCGTCCGGTCGAGGGGCCGTGCCCCGCCGCCGGGTTCTGCTCGGCGGCGTGTCCCGGACCGGCCGACTGCCCGTGGGCGGTGGGTTTCGGCTCGGGCCTGGAACTCCGGGCCGGTCGCACCGGGTGAGCGCCCGGCCCCGTGCCGGGGGCGATCGGGGAGCTCGTTCTTCACCCCGGCAGTTCGGCGCGAGAGATGATCGGTCAGCGTCCTTGGGAAGGTCGCAGGTAGAACTGCTCGTCCCGGTATGGGACCTTCTGGAGCAGCCCCTCGGAGACGAGGTGCTCGGCTACCGACCAGGGGGCTCCGGCCCGATCGAGCAGGGCTCGCACCGCGCTTTCCCGCATAGGGTGCACGGCGCAGATCGCCAGGAGGCCGCTGCCGGGTTCGCCGCCGGAAACGAAGGTGTCGTCTTCGGGAGTAGTGAGCAACTCCACCCGGGCTACCCGCTCGGCCATGATCTGGTAGGCGCGGTTCACCACGGCGGTCGTGGGCAGCCTGACCCTGGAGACCGTCGGCGGTCGTATGGGCACCGCGAGGTAGGCGGTCTTGATGCCGGCCTTGGCGAGGAACCGGGCGGTGGCCTCCACCTGCTCTTCGCCATCGTTGACCTCGTCCACCAGCATGGTCTCGCTGACCAGTTGCCCTGCGAACTCGGCCGCAAAACGCCGAACTCCCTCCAGCACCGCGGGTAGCTGCAGAGTCCGGTGCGGCCGGTTGAGGTGCTTCCAGACGCGGTGATCGACGGTGTCGACCTTGACCGACACCCAGTCGGCAGTGTGCAGGGTCTTCGCTACCTCGGGTTGCCAGAGCAGCGAGGCGTTGCTGATCACGGCGATGGGGATGCCCAGCGACCGGAGCAGCTCGATTTCCCGGCCGAGCCCGACGTCGAGAGTGGGCTCGCCGTCGGGCACGAAAGTGAGATAGTCGATGGGCTCACCCTTCGCCTGCAGCCGCTGCACCGCCTCCGCGACCTGACGCACTACCTCCTCGGGCGGGTAGAAGTCCCGCGGCACCGCGGTGCCGGCGCGAGTCGGCCCGACCTGGCAGTAGGTACACGAGTAGGAACACGCCTTGGGAGGGATGTGGTTGATCCCCAGGCTGCGGCCCAGGCGCCGCGAGGGCACCGGGCCGAAGGCGATGCTCATTCTGGTCGGCCTTCGGCGGCGCTAGTCGCGCCACCTCCATCCGTAACCGCCGCCCCGGTTCCGCCACCGCCGGCCCCAACCGTCGCCGCCTCCCCGGCGCCAGAACCAGGCCGGAGGCCGGTCATCATCGGGGGGGGAGACGTCGGCTTCTTCGTCGGGACGCGACCGGCAGCGGCCCAGGCCCCAGCCGGTCCTCGGCCCCCGGCCGAGCGGGCCGGTTCGATCCAATCCGGGCATGACTCCTCCTCTCAGCGGCCGGGTGAGTTCCCCCGCCCCGACCGGGAACGATGTCGTCGGGGTCGTTCGTCGCCGGCATCGCAACGACAGCCCCGGCCTCTCCGTCTGCCTTCCCCGTGCACGGGGCAGGGCCAGGCCTCAGTGAGCCTGGGATCCACCACCCCTCCCGAAATGGCCAGCGCCTTCCCGTTGACCAGAGCATCGGCCACCTGCCGCCGGGCGACGGCCAGTACCCGGGCGAAGGTCGCCCGGGAGACGCCCATGCGCCGGGCTGCCTCTTCCTGATACAGACCCTCGATATCGGCGAGGCGTAGAGCCTCGAGGCCGTCCAGGGTGAGGTGAGCGCTCTCCACGGCGGTCTTCGGGTCCGTCCCGGGCGTGAAGGTAACCGCCGGCAGGGTCTGCAGAACCTGGCGCGGTATCACGGGGCGAGACATGGCGATAACAAGCATATGCTCATAACCTGGTGGACGCAAGCCCCGGCCGGCCGCCGGTGCGCCTACGTCGCGGCACTCGTCGGTGCGGCGGCCGTCAACCTGTCACCGACCTTCTCCCAGACCTCTCGCAGAGCCGCCGACACCGGGCCCCCCGGGTCGAATACGGTGACCGGCTCCCCGCGCACCATCGCGCCGGTGACGGCGGTGTCGTAAGGGATCCGGCCCACCAGTTCGAGGCCGTGCTCTCGGCAGAAGGCGGCGATGGCCTGCGTCCGGTGCGGGTTGATGTCGGCCTTGTTGATGAGAACGAGGACGGGAACCCGGAAGTGCTCGAGCATCGCCAGGGCGCGCTCGAGGTCGTGGATGCCCGAAGCGGTCGGTTCGGCAACCAGCAAAGCCAGGTCTACCCCGGTGCTGGCGGCGATGCTGGGGCAACCGATGCCCGGGGGGCCATCCACGATCACCAGGTCGCGGCCGGTCTCCAGGGAGACCCGTCGGCTCTGCTCCCTGACCTCGGCCACCAACTTGCCGGTGTTCTCTTGGCCCGCGAACAGCCTGGCGTGTACCAGGGGACCAAAGGGGGTCTCGGAACGGAACCACTGCCCTGCCTGCTGAAGCACCATGCGAATGGCGTCGTCCGGGCATTGGTACATGCAGGCCGCGCACCCCTCGCAAGCCGAGGGATCTACCCGATGACCGTCGATGGCCGGGATCACCGCGGTAAACCGGCAGACGTCCACACACAACCCACACTGGCTGCACGAGACCGGATCGATGACTGCCACCTGACCGCCCAGGAAGGCATGGCTTTCCACCAATCGTGGATTGAGGATCAACTCCAGGTTGGAGCCATCAACATCCGCATCGGCCGTGACCACCGGGCCGGTACTGGACGCCAGATGGGCGAGGGCTGCGGTCACGGAAGTCTTGCCGGTGCCCCCCTTCCCGCTGAGAAGCACCAGCTGTCTCACCGGCGCACCTCCGCCCTGATACGCCCGAGCAACTCGTTGAACAGAGCGCCGTACTCGGGCAGGGCCGCCACCAGGGGGTGCCCGTCGGAGAGAGCTGCGGCGATCCGGCGATCGAGGGGGATCCTTGCCAAGATCGGGATACCCTCCTCGCGGCAGTAGTCGTCTACTGCCGCATAGCCGACACCGTCCCGATTGACCACCACCCCCACGGGAAGGGCAAGTTCGTCCCTGGCCACCTCCACCGCCAGACGCAGGTCGTGGAGACCGAAGGGAGTGGGCTCGGTGACCAGCAGCACGTAGTCGACGGCGCGCAGGCACTCCACAAACGGACAGGAGGTGCCGGAAGGTGCGTCGAGGATGGCCACGCCATCGGTCATCCCGCCCAGGTGTCTCTTCTTGAGCTGTCTGATGACGGGCACCGCCATGGGCTGTCCGATGTCCAGGGTGCCCTGCCCGAAGATGATGCGCCCGGCCCGGCCGGATTCCACCGTGCCGATCACGTTGTCGACCTCACGTATGGCCGCCTCGGGACATTGCAGGCTGCAACTGCCGCATCCATGGCACAGATCCGGGAACACCAGGACCTGGTGACCGACGACCGTGATGGCATGCCAGGCGCATACCTCGGCGCACCGGCCGCCGAAGGTGCAGGCCTCCAGATTCACCTGAGGAATCGGGATGCCGACGGTCTCCGACTCGTCCAGTATGGGCTCGAGGAAAAGTGCGGCGTTGGGGACCTCGACGTCGCAGTCCAGGAAGACCAGGCGGCCGTGGCCCTCGTTGATCAGGGAGGGGTCGTCGTCGGCGGCTGCCAGGGCCAGCGCCAGGCTGGTGGCCACGGTGGTCTTGCCCGTGCCGCCCTTCCCGCTGCCGACTGCGATGATCACCGGGAGTGACTCCTCCCGTATCTCGCGCGGGGGTGCAAGCGGCGGACCGTCGCTGCTTTCTCCGGCACCGCGATCAGTTCAGGCCCCCTGCTCCCACCGCCGCTCGGAGCGCCCTGACGGCCAGCTTGGCGCAGTGCACCTTGGCGGGAGCCAGGCCGCCCACCGCCTTCACGAGGGTCTCAGGTTCTATCAGAGCCGCCTCGGCGGGAGTCTTCCCCCGGACCATCCCGGTCAGCACCTTCCCGCAGGCGATGATCGACTCGCCGCCGTCGGTCATGAAGGTCGCCTCGTCTATGACGGGGCCGCTCAGCCGGAGGTAGATCTCCATGGTGTCGCCGCAGTCTCCGTGGATCACCCCCTGAAGGTCGGCTTCCTCAACACGCCGCATGCTGTCCGGGATCGAGCCCTGCTCACGGTCGTGGTGCCCGGCGCCGGCACCATGCGGCCTACTCACCGTGTCTGCTTTCCAGGCACGGATCACTGCCTTGCAGGGCCCCGCCGAGATAACTCTCCAGGGCCTGCCGAACCGAGCCCGAGGCGCCGGTGACGGCCTCGATGCCGAGTTGCTCGAAGGCCGCGATGGCGCGCCTGCCCATGCCTCCGGAGAGCATCACCTTTACCTGGCAGGACGCCATGAACTGCGGCACCTGTCCGGGACCGTGGCCGTCGGCGAAGGGGTTGGGAACCTCCCGTGTCGACCGTATCTCCGCACCCTCCAGGTCGACCAGCAGGAAGTGCGAGCATCGGCCGAAGTGGGGGCTGACCAGGCCTTCGAGACCGCCGCCTCCGTCGCAAGATATGGCAACTCTCATCGGTCACTTGTTCCTTTCGTTGGGATCGGGAGCCGGCGGCGGCAGCCCGTCACGAAAAGCCTTCACCGCCTCACCGACTGTGCCCTTTGCCACCCGGTAGACGGGTACCCCGGCCGCTTCCAGCACCCGGGCGGCATTGGGGCCCACCTCACCGGTCAGCACGGCTTGCGCTCCGTGCTGTATCACGAACTCGGCGGCCTGGATTCCGGCCCCGCCGCGGGCTGCGGCTCCCGGGTTCTCGAGTGCCTCGTATCCCATGGTCTCGGTGTCGAGGAAGACGAACTGGGGGCATCGCCCGAAGGTCGGGCTGGCCTCCGCCTGCAAGTGGCCATCGGTTGCCGAGACGGCTATTCGCATGTTGAACTCTCCCGAGCGTGTGGGAACCATAACAAGCATATGCTCATAAAGGTCGGGGAGCAAGATTGCGGCCGATTGATGGCGAGATTGCAAGGATGAGCCTATCGGGCAGAGCCGTCGGCGGCTGTGCTGCACCGCAGGGAGCGGAGCAGGAGGTCGCGCACTCGGAAGAGCAGTTGTCCCCTGCCCGGGACGAATAGGGGGCTCTGCTCAGCGATCCTGGTCGAACCGGCCGTCGGCCCGGCCGGTCTGCCGGCTCCGCTCCTCCAACCAGCCCTGCCGGGACGCCGGGAACACGTCGAAGGTGGGTGAATAGGGCTTCAGGTCGAGCACCGGGGTGCCGTCGAGCAGGTCCAGCTCGGCCACGTGCAGGACCCGGCCCGCCCGCCGGAGCAGCCGCACCGCCGAGATGCCGATGGGGTTGGGCCGGGAGGGTGCCCGGGTGGCGAAGAGCCCCCGCTGCCGTTGATCCAGATAGGGAGTCACCCGCAGGCGCACTGGCCCGGTCCTGTGGAACCAGGAAACGACCCAGATTCGCTCGAAGCCGTCGAGCCCGTCGAGCCCCTCGGCGAATTGCTCGTAGATCTCGATGGTGCCTGCATCCTCCGGCCCGGCCAGGGCTGGCTGCACCGGGACTCCGGCCTGGGAAGTGAACGGGCTGCGCACCAGCCCGATGGGCCGGACCTGCCACACCGCCCTCTCACCGGGAGCCGGATTCTCATTCGGGGTCATCGAAATCCCCCGAGCGGCGCATGCTCAGCAGGCGCACTCCCTCCACCTGGCGGAAGACCGCCCCTTGCGAGACACTGCGCAGGGCCCTTTCCGGATCGGCCACCCGGGTGCCCGAGATCACATCCACCCCGTAGTCGAACAGAACGGGCGAAAGCGGCGCCGTCGGTCCCAGCACCATGACCAGGCTGTCTCGCCGGCAACCGGCGAGCAGGCCTTCGATCGTGTGGTTGATGAGCGCGCTCCCGGTGATCGCCACCAGATCGGCTTGGGGGATCAGCTCGGCTCCCTCCTCGGGTCCCAGATCCCCGGCGGCCGGGTGCAGATCGATCACCCAGAGGCGGCCGGCCGCCCGTCGCAGTTCCGGCACGAAGGGGAAATGGCCGACCAGAGCCACCCGCTTGCCCGGAGCGCGCTCGATCAGGAACCGCCCGGCGTTCAACTCGACGCAGCGGGTCTCGTCCACCTCGAGCAACGAGTTGATGGCGGCCAGGCCGATGCCGGCCTCCAGCGTGCTTTCGGAATGAGCCAGGCGGGCCAGTTGGCCGGCCGAGTGCTCCTGCAGGCGGCCCGCCCCGGTCACGAAGGTAGCCCCGTGCTCGTGGTCCCCCGCGCCGATCGTCGAGGCCAGGCCGCAGGAGCGGCTCCACACCGCCGTCCAGAAGGCACCGACCCTGACCTCGCGGGCCGGGGCATCACCGGGGAGGGCGGAGATGAGGTCGTCGAGAATGCTCATGATCGCTGGCGATGGGCCTTTCCCGGCCGAGCGTAGCCCCCCGGCAACATCCAGAAGCACACGGGGGCGGGGAGAGCGTGGCGGGACTCCCTGGGTCGGCTGCCCCCTCGGCAGGTAGTGTGACGCCCCCGGCACCAGGCCGGATGAGGCCGGCGGCCGGCGGGACCCCGGCACGCGATCGGGAGAGAGCGGTGAAAGAGGATCGGAGAAAGAGCGAACTCCTGGCCAGGGCGTACGAACTGGGATTCGACTATGAGAGACGGTTCCACGGGTGCGCCCAGTGCGTGATCGCCGCCGTCCAGGACACCCTGGGCATCCGGGACGATGCGATCTTCCGGGCGGCGACCGGGCTGGCCGGGGGCGGGGCCCTCACCGGGCGGGGTGCCTGTGGCGGCTATGTGGGGGGAGTGATGATGCTGGGCCAACTCCTGGGCCGCGAGCGCGAGCACTTCGACGATCCTGAGGGGATCCGGTACCAGACGTTCGACCTCGCCAAGGAACTGGCCGACCGCTTCGACGAGGAGTTCGGGGGGACGATCTGCCGGGACGTTCAGACGAGGGTCTTCGGCCGGTCTTTCGACCTCCGGGACCCGGAAGACTTCGAGAGTTTCGAGGCGGCGGGTGCGCATGACGACAAGTGCCCGGACGTGGTCGGCAAGGCGGCCAGCATGGTCGTCGACATCATCCTCAAGGCCGGCCTGGCGCCGCCTGCCTGAGACGAGACACACACCGCTCAGAGTCCGGCGGCGGCTACACGCTGGTCGAAGGTGGCCAGCACTCGTTCCTGCAGGGCGGTGAAGAACTCCGGGGTGTTGAAGTAGGGGAGTTGGATGTTGGGGTTGGGCTGGTGGGCTTCGGCCGGTAGGACGTAGTCGGCGGGGCCGAAGCCCTGGCGGCGTTCGGCGGCGTAGCCGCGCAGGTAGGTGCGCCACACCGCCTGTTCAAGGTCTTCGGCGGTGACCTGGAGGTCGGCGGCCGCCCGGATGGCTTCGGCTTCTGTCTCGAAGCTGAGGTTGGCGAACTTACAGAGCCCGGTGATGTCGTCGAGCATGTAGAGGGGGCCGCGGTTGGTGATGGCGTCCACCCAGTAGTCCAGGCCGGTCTCGCGTTCGGTGACGATGAGGAAGAAGGTGCGCATCGACATGTGCCCGCCGGCCAGGGCCCAGGGGTAGCCGGGGTTGGTCTGGGGCAGGTAGGCGGGGTATTCGACCCCTTTGGAGTGGTAGGCGTAGCCGGTCTCCCCGGTGGCTTCGGAGAGCCTCTTCACCCCCCGTCCCACCTCGGGCAGCCGCCCTTCGGCCACCGCGGCGATGGCCGCCCGGGTGGTGGGGAAGTCCCCGTAGGAGATCCCGCCGGCGACCGGGGTGTCGGGGTGGCGGCGGTTCCACTCCATGGTGTAGGAGAGGGTGACCCCCAGGGAGATGGAGTCCAGGCCCAGCTCGTCGGTGAGGGCGATCAGGTCGAACACCTCATCGGGGTGGTAGATGCCCAGGTTGGGGCCGAGCAGCACCAGTGGCTCGTAGTCCACTTTGGCGCGGAACCGGCCCTCGCCACCGTCGGGGGAGGTGTCGTAGACGTTCTTGTGGCAGCGGATCCCGCACAGGTGGCAGCCCTCCGCCCGCACCCTCCAGGGGCCGGCCGCCTCCACATTCGCCCGATACAGGACGGCGCCCGCCGCGGAGCCGGTGGGGGCGAAGTTGTGCTCGGGCATGTTCCCCACCTCGTGCATCATCTTGAAGGTGCGCCAGGTGCCCCCCCGGTCGTGGGCCAGGTCCCGGTAACGGGCGCTCCCCGCCCCCAGGTTGATCTCCCGGTTCACCTCCTTCAGTGCCGCTCCCGAGCCCCGCGGGTTGGGACCCTCCGCGGCGACGGCCAGCAGGTTCTTCGAGGCCCACACCCCCCCGAAGCCGCCCCGGCCGCAGGCCCGCATTTTCAGTTCGCCGGTCTCCAACTGCTGATCGGTGGAGAGGTAAACCCCGGCGTAGGCCACCTCGCGCCAGTGCTCGGCGGCCGGCCCCACCACCGCGAAGTGCGCCCCCGGGAACAGCTCGTGCAGGCGCTGTACCCGCTCATCCACCGGCAACCCGGCCAGGTCCGACGCGTCCAGGAAAGCGAACCGGGCCGGGCCTTCCTCCCCGTCCGGGGAGATGTGCAGCAGGGTGGGCTGGGCCGCCCGGCCGGTCAGCACCATCTCGTCGATGCCCAGCCCCCGCAGCTTCGGCCCGAAACTCCCGCTCCCCGCCGACCACATCAACGCCGGCACCCCCGCCTGGGAAGCCTTCAGCGGCGAGTACCCGGTCAGATAGGTGCGCAGTCCGGTCATCACCCGCGTGCCGGTGAGCAGACCGACGTTCACCACCAGCGGCGCCCCCGCATCGTACGGGTCGGCCACCGGACAGCCCGCCAGCAGCTTGTAAGAACGGGCGATCCCCCCCAGTACATCCTCCAGATCCTCACACCCCCGGTGCTCGAAACCCACCTCGCCGGCGGTCAGATCTACCCGATACCGGTCGAAACTGAACTCGGCCGGGCCCCGCCGGGGCGCCTCGCTGCTGTGCTCCATGGTCTCTCCGTCGGTGGGCCGGGGGTACCGTCCTAGGCTAACCGTCGTCGGTGGAGACCGGCCTGCCGGGCGAGGCGGCGCCCTTGCCCGCATGCAGGGCCGGCAAGAGGAGGAGCTGTAACCGTGGTCACCAATGCCGAGTTGCAACAGCGGAGGGCGGCGGCCGTCGCCGAAGGGTGGGCGAGCGTCTACCCCTTCTACGTGGACCGGGCCTGCAACGCCGAGCTGTGGGACGTGGAGGGCAACCGCTACATCGACTTCGCCGGTGGCATCGCCACCCTGAACGTGGGGCACCTGCACCCCCGGGTGCGGGCGGCGGTGGCCGCCCAGCTGGAGCGCTTCTCTCATACCTGCTTTGCGGTGGTGCCCTACGAGCCGGCGGTGGCTTTGGCCGAGCGGCTCAACGCCCTGGTGCCGGGGAGCACGCCGAAGAAGACGCTGCTGGTCAACTCGGGCGCCGAGGCCATCGAGAACGCGGTGAAAATCGCCCGCCGCTTCACCGGCCGGCCGGGGATCATCGGCTTCTCGGCCGCCTTCCACGGGCGCACGATGATGGCCATGGCCCTCACCGGCAAGATGTCCCCCTACAAGCTGGGCTTCGGGCCCTTCCCCGGCGACGTGTACCGCATCCCCTACCCCTACCCCTATCGGGGGGTGAGCCTGGCGGACACCCTGGCGGCCCTGGATCACGTGCTGCGGGAGGACGTCGAGCCGGGACGAGTGGCGGCGGTCCTGGTGGAGCCGGTACTGGGCGAGGGCGGCTTCGTGATCGCCCCACCGGAGCTGCTGGTGCGGCTGCGGGAGATCTGCGACCGCCACGGCATCTTGCTGGTGGTGGACGAGATCCAGACCGGCTTCGGACGCACCGGGCGCCTGTTTGCCACCGAATACGCGGGGATCGAGCCGGACCTGATCACCCTGGCCAAGAGCCTGGCGGGCGGGTTCCCCCTGGCGGCCGTGGTGGGAAAGGCCCCAATCATGGACTCGGTACAGCGAGGCGGCATCGGCGGCACCTTCAGCGGCTCGCCGGTGAGCTGCGCCGCCGCCCTGGCGGTGCTCGAGGTCATCGAGGAGGAGGGCCTGGTCGAGCGGGCGCAGGCCATCGGGGATCTGATCACCCGGCGGCTCAACGGCATGGCGGAGCGCTCTCCCCGGGTGGGGGAGGTGCGGGCGCTGGGGGCCATGGCGGCCATGGAGCTGGTGAAGGACAGGGCCACCCGGGAGCCCGACCGCGAGCTGGCCGCCGCCCTGCTGCGCACCGTGGGCGAGCGGGGCCTGGTGCTGCTCTCCGCCGGAGAGGACGCCAACGTGATCCGCTTCCTGGTGCCCCTCACTGCCTCCGACGAGATCATCGAAGAGGGCCTCAATATCATTGCCGACGCCCTCGCCGAGCTGAGCGGGTAGGCCGGGGAGATTCGCCGGAACCACCTCGCGGGTTAAGCGCCCGGAGGGGCGTGCCGCAGTGGCGGCCGGCTTGCTGAGGGAAGCCTGAGAACGGCGTACCCCGGCGTCTCCTCCCGCGGTTACGGTCGCCGGGTGATCCCCACCCTTCTGGTGCTGCTGTTCGCGCTCGTCCCGCTCGTCCAGGACGAACCCGTCGGTGTATTGGCCTGTCGCCCCGTCCCCGGCGAGGTGGTCGACCATTTCGGCAGCCCCCGTCCCGGGGGCCGGGTCCATGCCGGAACGGACTTCGCCGGCGAACGCGGCCAGGTCATCTACGCCGCCTTCTCCGGGCAGGTGGCCGACATCCGCTACGAGCCGACCGGCGGGGGTGTTGTCGTGGAGGTGCACCACCCGGACGGCACCAAGGCCACCTACATGCACATGTTCGATGCGTCGATGGCCGGGCAGGTTCCGCTCGACGAGCTCCCTCTGCCCGTCGACGTGGGTGATCGGGTTGAGGCGTGCGACCCGATCGGGTACGTGGGCAATTCGGGCTTCTCCCGCATCTACCACCTGCACTTCTCGTTCGCTCCGCTGGGCGGGTGGAACACCGATCCCGAGCTCATCGAGTGGCACGTGGTGCCGCCGGAACGGGTCTATCCCTACTGGCTGCCGAGCGATCTGAGGGACGGGCACCGAACCGGAGGAGACGGTTTCATCTGGCCCTGGTGACACGGTGCCTTCGGGATCTGCGGGGGGCGCAAGCCGGCACCGCGCGAACGGAGCCGGAGGGGGGATTCGAACCCCCGACCTGCTCATTACGAGTGAGCTGCTCTACCCCTGAGCTACTCCGGCTGAGGGGGGAATGGTACCGGCCCCTTGGGGGGTGGCGCTCCCGGCGTTGGTAACCTGGCCACCCGGCCCGGAGATGCGGATGGCCGACCCGGCCACCTTCGAAGACGATGTAATGCCTCTCGTGCCCCAGCTGTACTCGGCGGCACGGCGGCTGACCCGCAACCCGGCCGACTCGGAGGATCTCCTCCAGGAGACCCTGCTGCGGGCCTATCGCGGCTACGGGACCTTCAAGGCGGGCACCAACTTGCGGGCCTGGCTGTACCGCATCCTCACCAACACCTTCATAAACCGCTACCGGCAGCAGTCGCGTCAGCCGGCCGAGGTGGAACTGGGGGAACTGGAGGATCTGTACCTGTATCGGCGTCTCGGCCAGGAGTCGGGGGCCTCCCGCAGCGCCGAGGAGGAGGCCTTGGAACGCTTCGTGGACGAGGACGTGAAAGCGGCGGTGGAGTCGCTGCCCGAGGTCTTTCGTATCCCGGTGCTGCTCGCCGACGTCGAGGACTTCTCCTACAAGGAGATCGCTCGCATCATGGATGTGCCCATCGGGACCGTGATGTCGCGGCTTCACCGGGGAAGAAAGGCGCTGGAGAAGGCGTTGTGGGAGATTAACGAGAGGCGAGGCACCGTGGGATCCTCGGCATGAAGCACAGCTGCGAGAAGGCCCTCTCCCTGGCGCATCGCTACATCGACGGCGAGATTGCCTGGTACAGCCGGGTGCGGCTGGAGTGGCACCTGCACCGTTGCCCGGCCTGTGGCGAGGGCATTGTCTTTGAGCGCCGACTCAAGCAGCGCGTGCACGACGGATGCCGCGAGGAAATGCCCAATGTGGTGTACGAAAGGCTGAGGGCCGCTCTCAGGGAGTGCACCCGGGGGGATGATCCTGCCCGATAAGGTGACGGCCTCCCCAATGGGAGGTATGGATGTCTGAGATACTCAAGGGCAATCGAGTCACGGGCAAGCTGCGGGCCCCGCGCACCCACGAGGGTGAGCGCCTCTGCAGCCACCCCGGCTGTCCCACCCGGCTGTCGCGTTACAACAACCGCGAGTTCTGCTACGCCCATGCCCCCACCCGTTTCCCCCGGCTGCGGGGACGGGTGGTGCGCGAGACCTGATCGCCCCCCCGGGCACGGTACCGGGCGGGAGTATGCTCGGCCGGTGATCCCCAACCAGGGCTCCCGGTGAGCGCCGTCCACTGGCCGCTGGCCACCCGGGTCGCCGCCCGTCTCGCCGGCCGCTACCCCCTAGAGGACAGCTACCACTTCGCTCTTCTCGAGCGGCAGGCCTCCGGCCTGGTGACCCGGGCCGCCGAGCTGGCCGCGCAGGAGACCCGGCTCTCCTGGCTGGGAGAGCCGCAGGTGGACGTGGTCACCCGGGCCGAGTGGTGCCGGGCCAACGTGGCTGCCTTCGGGCGTCTCCTTGCCCCGGCCGAGGCGAAGCTGGCCGCCGCCGGCGCCGGACTGGGGAGGCGCCTTTCCGGCCGTCTGCTGGCCGCCGAGGTGGGGGCCCTGGTCGGGGTGCTCGCCCGGAGGGTGCTGGGCCAGTACGAGCTGGTGGTCCCCACCGGGAACGGGGCCGGCGACACCGTCATGCTGGTTGGGGGGAACTTGCTGGCTATGGAGCGCCTGCATGAGTTCCGCCCCGCCGAGTTCCGTCTGTGGGTCGCGCTTCACGAATGCACCCACCGGCTGCAGTTCACGGGCGTGCCCTGGCTGGGGCCTCACTTCCTGGGCCTGGTGGGCCGTCTGGTCGAGTCGTCGGCGGCCGAGTCGGGCCGGGTGGCCCGCCTCGCCGGCGAGGTGCGGGCCGCCGCCCGGGAGGGCCGCCCGCTCATCGACGAGACCGGCCTCATGGGCTTGCTGGCCACCCCGGAGCAGAGAGGCCTCATCGATGAGGCCCAGGCCCTGATGAGCGTGCTGGAGGGGCACGGCCATGTGATCATGGACCGTATCGGCGGACGCCTGCTGGTGAGCCAGCACCGCATGTCGCGGGTGCTCAAGGCACGACGCCGCGATCCCCGCTGGTCGACCTTCCTGAGGCTGACCGGCCTGGAGATGAAGATGAAGCAGTACGAGATGGGGGAGCGGTTCATGCATGCCGTGGAGCGCCAGGGCGGGTTCGAAGCGATCGATCGCCTCTGGGAGCGAGCCCAGAACCTGCCCACCCTCGACGAGATCCACCACCCGTCGCGATGGCTGGAACGGGTGGCCTGAGCGAGCCGGCGCGAGCGGTTCTGGCGGCCGCCGCCGGCGCCTTTCCCGAGGCTCCGCTGCTCCTCGCCCTCGGCGGCGGGGCCGACAGCGCGGTCTGCGCCTGGGCGGCCGTCGAGATGGGGCGGACCGCCCGGGCGGCCACCGTGGACCACGGCCTGCCCGCCTCTCCTGCCTTGATCGAGGCGGCCCGGCGGCTGGCCGGGCACCTGGGCCTGGCTCACCACCTCCTCCCCACCCAGGGTGGAGGCCGCAGCGAGGAAGCCCTGCGGCTGGCTCGCTACCGGGCCCTGGAGGAGGAGGCGGACTGGAAGGCCGT
>CAZJRF010000010.1:0-31194 GCA_964548475.1 uncultured Acidimicrobiia bacterium | reverse complement strand
ACTAGTCTTCCCTCCCGTGAAGTTGTGCTCGCCGCCTAGCGGCTCTCCAACCCCCGTCGGCCGGTCGGGCATGCCCGGTGGGGGAGGGCCGGCCGCTCACCATCCGGTTCGGCCGCGTCGGGAGCCCTGATGGATTTCACCCCCCACACTCCGGCGGACGTGGAGCGCATGCTGGGCGCCCTGGGGCTGGATGAGGTAGCGGAGCTGTTCTCTCACCTGCCCCCGCAGGTGCGCCTGGCCCGGTCTCTCGACCTTCCCGAACCGCTGGCGGAGGCCGAAGTGATGCGCCATATGGAAGACCTGGCCGCTCGGAACCGGGCCGACCTGGTGTGCTTCGCCGGGGGAGGCATCTACGACCATTACCTGCCCCCGACGGTGCGGGCGCTCAGCCTGCGGCCCGAGTTCGTCACCTCGTACACCCCCTATCAGAGTGAAGTCTCCCAGGGGGTCTTGCAGGCCTTGTACGAGTACCAGTCCATGGTGGCCGCCCTCACCGGCCTGCCGGTCGCCAATGCCTCGCTGTACGACGGGGCCACGGCCGCCCTGGAGGCTGCCAACCTCGCCGTGGGCGCCACCGGACGAACCACCCTATGGGTCTCTCGCGGGTTGTCACCGGCCTCCCGGCAGGTCATCGCTACTTTCGCCCGGGCTCGCGGCCTGGAGATGGTGGATCATCCCCTGGTCGACGGGCGCACCCGTTGGACGCCCGACACCGCCTCCGCCCCCGCTGCGGTGCTCTTGGCCCAGCCCAACTACCTCGGGATCATCGAGGACTACGACGAGGCCGTGGCCGCAGCCCGAGCGGCCGGGGCCCTGGTCGCCGCTTCGGTGGACCCGCTGCTGCTCGGCGTTCTGCGCTCCCCCGGAAGTGCTGGCTGCGACGTCGCTTTCGGGGAGGGCCAGCCTCTCGGTAGCCCGCTGTCGTTCGGCGGGCCCGGGCTGGGGCTCTTCGCAACCTCCGCAGATCTGATGCGCCGCATCCCCGGCCGGGTGGTGGGACGCACCCGCGATGCCGACAACCGCGTCGGTTACACCCTCACCCTGCGCACCCGTGAGCAGGACATCCGTCGCGAGAAGGCCTCCTCGAATATCTGCACCAATCAGGGGCTGAACGCTCTGGCCGCCGCCGTCCACCTGACCTGGCTGGGTCCCGAGGGCCTCGCGGAGACCGGGCGGCAGTGCATCCAGAAGGCCCACTATCTGGCCGAGCGGCTGGCCCAAATCCCCGGGGTACATCTCGCGGTGAGCTCTCCCTTTGCTCGCGAGTTTCCCGTCCGCCTGCCGCTCCCCGCCGAGACCGCCGTGCAGGCCATGGCCGACCACGGCTACCTGGCCGGCATCCCGCTGTCCACCGACTACCCGGAGCTGCCCGATGCCCTCCTGGTGGCGGTCACCGAACGGCGCACCCGAACCGAGCTGGACGGGTACGCATCCGCCCTGGCCGAGGTGGTAAGAAATGCCTGAACCGGGCGGACGCGCCTCTTCCACGCCGCTGATGGGCGGAGCAGCCGAGCCCACCCTGGCCGCCTTGTCCGTCCCGGGGCGGCGGGCCTGGTCGTTACCCGCCCTCGACGTACCCGAGCAGGCCGTCTCCCTTCCCGAGACGGCCGATGGTCTCCCGGAGCTGCCCGAGGTCAGCGAGCGCGACCTGGTGGCCCACTTCACCCGGCTGGCTCACCGCAACTTCGCGGTGGATCTCGGCGCCTATCCCCTGGGCTCGTGCACCATGAAGTACAACCCCAAGGTGGCCGATTGGGCAGCGGATCGTCCCGGGTTCACCGCCTTGCATCCCAGCACGCCTCCCGCACTGGCCGCGGGCGCACTGGCCGTCCTCCTCGAGGCCGAGCGTCTCCTGTGCAAGCTCACCGGCATGGCCCGGGCCACCTTCCAACCCCCGGCAGGGGCCTCCGGCGAGCTCACCGGCCTGCTGGTGATGCGGGCCTACCACGAGGCCGCCGGGCGCCCCCGGTCCCGGGTGATCATCCCCGATTCTGCCCACGGCACGAACCCGGCTTCGGTGAGCCTGGCCGGCTATCAAGTAACACCGGTGCCCAGCAACTCCCGGGGCATGGTGGACCTGGCGGCCCTCCGCCGTCTGGTGGATGGCGACACCGCCGGTCTCATGCTCACCAACCCGAACACCCTGGGGCTGTTCGAGCAGGAAATCTGCCAGATCGCCTCCGTAGTCCATGAAGCCGGCGGGCTTCTGTACTACGACGGCGCCAACCTGAACGCCATCCTGGGCATCGCCCGGCCGGGGGACATGGGCTTCGACATCGTTCACTCAAACCTGCACAAGACGTTCGCCACTCCCCACGGTGGGGGAGGGCCCGGAGCCGGCCCGGTGGCCGTGGTGGAGCACCTTGCCCGCTTCCTGCCCGGGCCCCTCCCCGTCGTCGGGGCCCACGGGGAGCCGGGATGGGAGATGCCGCCGGACTCCATCGGGCGCGTGCACGGCCACCACGGCAATTTCCTGGTGGTGGTGCGCGCCCTGGCCTACATGCGGGCCCTGGGGGGAGAGGGCCTGCGGCGGGTAGCGGAGCTCTCGGTTCTCAACGCCCGCTATCTCGCGTCTCTGGTCGCCGTTGACTACGATCTTGCCTTCCCCGAGCCCTGCATGCACGAGTTCGTCGCGTCCGCCGCCCGCCTCAAGCGGGAGACCGGCTTGCGTGCCGCCGACGTGGCCAAGGCCCTCCTCGATCTGGGGTTCCACGCCCCGACCATGTACTTCCCGCTCATCGTGGAAGAGGCGCTCATGGTCGAGCCCACCGAAACCGAGTCGCCGGAGACACTCGACGCCCTGGCCGAGGCTTTCGCTCAGATTGCACGCGAGGCACGCGCCGACCCGGCGGCCGCCCATGCTCACCCCCGCAGCACCCCCGTCTCCCGTCTCGACGACGCGCAGGCCGCCCGTCGGCCCGTGCTCACCTGGTTCCAGGAGGAGGAATGAGCCGGGGGCTGGGGGTGGACGTGGGGGGGTCGCGGATCAAGGGGGCAATCGTCGAGTTGGAGACCGGCACCCTGGTCGGGACGAGACGTAAGTCGGCCACGCCCCACCCTGCGACCCCTCGGGCGGTGGCCGAGGCCGTGGCCCGGCTTGCCGCCCGCCTGGAATGGTCGGGCCCGCTGGGTTGCACGGTGCCCGCAGTGGTGCAGCGGGGAGTAGTGCGGACGGCGGCCAACATAGACCCCTCCTGGGTCGGCACCGACGGTGCCGCCCTCATCTCAGCCGCAACCGGGACGCCCACCAGTCTCCTCAACGACGCCGACGCGGCCGGCATCGCGGAGATGCGCCTGGGCGCCGGCCGGGGCCGGACCGGGGTGGTGCTGCTGCTGACTTTCGGCACCGGCATCGGGAGTGCCCTGTTCGTGGACGGCCGGCTGGTTCCCAACACCGAGCTGGGCCATTTGCTGATGTGGGGAGGGAGCGCCGAACGGCGCGCCGCGGCCAGCGCCAAGACGGCCGAGGATCTCAGTTGGACCACATGGGCCCGACGGGTCGACAAGTACCTGGCCCACATAGAGCGCCTCTTCTCTCCGGACCTGCTCATCGCGGGTGGGGGAGTGAGCCGGCTGCACGAGAAGTGGCTGCCGCTGCTGCACACCCGGGCCGAGATCATCCCCGCCCGATTCCGCAACAACGCCGGCATCATCGGCGCCGCTCTCAGCGCCGGGCCCGGTCAGGGTTGAATTCGCGACAGGGCGGAGCGGTTGCATCCGGCCCGGCTCTCATCGATCGACGCCCGGGTCGGTGTGCCTAGGCGGCCGGGTAGCCGGTCATCACCCGTTCCCGAGTCTCCTCGCGGGTGACGGGATCACAGAAGGAGGCCTCCACCGCCCGCAGCGCCGTCGCCCGCAGATCGGCCCCCGTGAATCCATGATGGTCGGCCACCAACCCATATTCGCGGCTCATGGAGGTGCCACTCATGAGCCGGTTGTCGGGGTTCAGGGTGACGGCGAACCCTGCCCGGTGCAGCAGGCCTACCGGATGCTGGTCGATGCTGGGGAAGGCCTGCGTGTGCAGGTTGGAGGAAGGACAGACCTCGAGGGTGATCCCCTCCGAGCGCACCCGCTCGCCCACCGCCCCCATGGCCACCACGCGTCCCTCGCGCACGGTGAGATCGTCCACCAGCCGCACCCCGTGCCCCAGGCGCTCGGCCCCGCAGCCGAGGGCGTCGGCAATGCTGCCCACGCCGTCCGCCTCCCCAGCATGCAGGGTCAAGTGGAGACCGCCCGCCCGGGCCGCGCGGCACGCGGCCCGGTGCCGAGAAGCCGGGAACCCGGCTTCGGGGCCGGCGAGGTCGAAAGCCACCACCCCCCGCCCGGCGAACCCGGCGGCCGCCGCCACCACCTCCTGCGAGTCTGATTCCTGCCTCATCGCATCCAGGATCAGGAACGCCACCATTTCGGTGCTCCGCCGGCCCATCGCGAGGCCGCTCAGCACCGCGTCCACTATCTGAGTAAGGGAGAGGCCGAGCTGCCGGTGGAGCATGGGCGCGAAGCGGACCTCGCCATAGACGGCTCCATCATCAGCCAGGTCCACTACCGCCTCGTAAGCGACCCGCTCCAGAGCCTCCCGGGTCTGCATCACGGCCACCGTGTGGCCGAAAGCCTCCAGGTAACGGGGCAACGATTGCGACTCTCCCTGGAAGAACCACTTACCCAGAGCGACGGCGTCCTCCGCCGGCAGGTCCTCGTATCCCACCGCGGTTGCCAGATCCAGCACGGTCTGCGGCCGCAGCCCCCCGTCCAGGTGGTCGTGGAGAACCACCTTCGGCAGCACGCGCAGGGCAGCCGGGTCCATGGCGGGCCAGGCTAGCCAACGGGGGATGAGCCCGGCGCCATCCACCACCGCCGCTCTACCGCCTGCTCGCCGAACAGATTCGTGTGGAGTACTTCGCCCGGGGCGAAGCCCTGGGCCTCCAGATAGCTTTCAACCGCCAGACAGCCCAGGACCACGTCGGCAGATACCGGCAAACTCGGCGCCAATTCGCGTACGGCCGTCAGCAGCCCGGCGCCCACCCCGGCACGGCGCCTCTCCGGATCGACGGCGAGCCCGGTCAGGCAGATGTGGTCGTCTTTGACCACTGCCTCGGCAAAGCCCAATACCCGGCTCGCCTCTTTGGCCAAGAGGATCCGGCTCGACAGGAGACGACGCCGCAGGGAGCCCGGGGAGAAGTCGCGCCGCAAGAGCTCCGAGACCGTCGCGGAATCGAGGAGCCCGGAGTACGCATCCCAATGGGCCGCCTCCGCCACCCGTGCGATGGCTGCCAGATCGCCCCTGCCCGCCCTGCGCACCTCCACGACCCGAAACCTACACCTCGCGCCCAGGCGCGGCCGGGCCCGCGCGGCCACCGTCTCTACACTCCTCCCAGTATTCGGCGAGGAAGCGGTGACGCAAGGCGGCCACGCTCTTGGACAACCCCAATCGGCGGGATCATCGCGCCCGGTGGAGGAGCAGCTGGAGGAGGCCCGCGCCGCCCTGGCTGCACGCGACCATCTTCTCGCCCAGCGTGCGGCCCGCTTACAGGCCCTGGAAGACGTTGCCGACCACCTCACCGTCGTCACCTCCCGCCTCCAGGAGGTCTCCGCCGAACTGGAGGCCCTGCGCCTGGCCCGCCGGGCCGACCTGGTCGACCGGGACCACCGCATCTCCCGGCTGGAGGTGCTCCTGGCGCAGAGCGGGAGCAGCCCCTCCCCTCGCCCGGCCTCCGACGACCTGAGGCAAATCAAGGGGATCGGGCCGGCCATCGAAGCTCTTCTGCACAAAGTCGGGATCACTGCCTTCAGCCAGGTGGCCGCTCTGGAAGGGGACGGCCTGCAACGGGTGGGAGACCTGCTCGGCGTTTTCCGGGGCCGCATCCACCGGGACCGTTGGATCGAGCAGGCCGCAGACCTGGCTCGCCGCCGGGCCGCAAACCGGCCTGCCTAAGCGTCACGTCCATCAGACCGCGGATCCCATTGGACACTTCCTCCGCGTCGGCGCTATGCTGCATAGCAATGCAGGCGATGCATAACTATGCAGGAGATGCAACATCGCGCGTGAGGCTGGTCACCACTCGCGACGTGGCCGCTCTCATGCGGGTCGACAAGTCCACCGTCTATCGCATGGCCGAGGATGGCCGGCTGCCGGCTATCAAGGTCGGCCGCCAATGGCGCTTCCCGGAGGACCGGCTTCTCGAATGGCTCGCCGGCCGCGCGAGCCCGGCTGCTGCGACGGCCCCGGCCGACATCGAACATCGCCCCCTGATCACGCCCGAGGCGGGGCAGGCGCTGAGCGGCCTCCTCGGTGAGCTCCTCGGCGTCATGGTCGTGCTCACCGACATGGCCGGGCGGCCCCTGGCCGAGGCCGGGAACCCCTGCGGGCTGTTCACCGCCGCCCACCGGTATCCGGGGGTCCTGGAGCGGTGCATCTCGGGCTGGCAGGAGATGGCCGACGAGCCCGACCTGGAACCTCGCTGGCGAAGCACCCCGTTTGGCTTCCTGTGCGCCCGCACCCTGGTGAGGGTGGGCGACCGGCTACAGGGGATGGTGCTCGTCGGCGGCATTGCCCCCACCCGGTGGCCGCCCGCCCCCCGGGAGGCACGGCAGCTGGCCGCCGGACTCGGCGTGCCCGTCCAGGCCATTGCACCCCACCTCGAACAGGTGCACCGGCTCACCCCGGAGGAGCAGGAGCGGGTCTTGCGTCTGCTGCCGCGGCTGGGCGCGCTGATATCTCGGCTGGCCGGGAACGGGGACCTCCCCGCCGACCCGGGCCAGAGAGCCACCCCGTTATACGATCACACACCGCAAAGGAGCGACCAGTGAAGAAGCTGCTGGTGTTGGGAGCCGGCACCGCCGGCACGATGGTGGTCAACAAGCTGCGGCCCCGGCTGGACCCGGGGGAGTGGGAGATCACCGTCGTCGACGAGACCCCCTGCCACTACTACCAGCCCGGGTACCTGTTCATCCCCTTCGGCATCTATCGCGCCCCGGACGTCATGAAGCCGCGCCGCGACTTCATCCCTGCCGGGGTCGACATGGTGATGCAGCCCATCGATCTGATCGACCCGGCCCGGCAGCGCGTCTCGCTCGAGGGAGGCAAGCAGCTGGACTACAACTACCTGGTCATCGCCACCGGCACTCATCCGGTTCCCTCGCAGACCCCCGGGCTGGACGGGCCGGCGCTGGGGGACCGCATCCACCACTACTACTCGGTGGAAGGGGCAGTGGCCCTCTACGAGCGCCTGAAGAGCTGGGAAGGCGGGCGCATGGTTATCAACATCATGGAGACCCCCTTCAAGTGCCCGGTGGCCCCACTCGAGTTCACCTTCCTCGCCGATTGGTGGTTCCACGAGAGGGGAATGCGCGACCGGGTCGAGATCGTGTTCGCCACGCCCTTGGGGGAGGTGTTCACCAAGCCCATCGCCGCCCGCCACCTGTCCCACTTGCTCGAATCGAAGTCGATCCAGACCGAGACCGATTTCTACGTCGAGCGGGTCGATCCCGACCGCGACACCCTGGTCTCCTACGACGAGCGGGAGATCCCTTACGAGCTGCTGGTGACTGTGCCGGTGAACATGGGAGCCGAGATGATCGCCCGCTCCGGCCTGGGCGACGAGTTGAACCACGTGCCGGTAGACCGGGCAACGTTCCTTTCCCCGGAGCACGGCAACATCTTCGCCGTCGGCGACGCTGCCGCCTTGCCGACCTCCAAAGCCGGCTCGGTGGCGCACTTTGCCGTCGAGGGGTTCGCCGAGAATTTCCCCCGCTACGTCGAAGGCCTCCCGATGCTGGAGAGATTCGACGGGCACGCCAACTGCTTCATCGAATCCGGCTTCGGCAAAGGCCTGCTCATCGACTTCAACTACGAAACCGAACCGCTGCCCGGCAAGTACCCGCTGCCGGGAATCGGGCCGTTCTCCTTGCTGCAGGAGACGGTCACCAACCACTGGGGGAAGATGATGTTCCGTTGGGTGTATTGGAACCTGCTCCTGCGCGGCCGGGAGCTGCCGCTGCCGGCCGAGATGAGCATGTACGGGAAGGAGCGGTGACGCCATGACCACGGCCGTAGCCGAAGACCGCCTGGCCACCCTCGAAGCAAAGCTCGACGCTCTCGCCCATCAGGTCGACTTCGTCGTCGCCGCCCTGCGCGAGCAGGAAGCGCGCCGGGGCATGTGGGATGAGCTCCGGCGTGATCTGGTTCCCCTGACCTCCGAAGCGGTCGATCATCTCAGCCGGGAGCTGGACGACGTGCGCGCCTTCGTTCAACCGGCCGATCTCCTGCGCCTGTTGAGACGCCTCCTGCGGGACCTGCCCTATCTGGAGGCCCTCCTCGACCAGGTGGAGAGCCTCTCCCAGCTGGGCGCGGACCTGTCCCCGCTGGGCCGGGAGGTGGTCGTGGCCGCCATGCGAGGCCTCGCCGACCTGGAGGAGCGGGGCTACTTCGCCTTTGCCAAGGGCGGCAAGGAGGTCATGGACCGGGTGGTAGCTTCGCTCGGCCGCGAGGACCTGCACTCTCTGGGGGAGGCCTTGCCCCCCGCGTTGGAGGCCCTCAAAGAGCTGGCCACCCCCGAGGTCGTGGGTCTCTTGCCCCGGGTGGCCGCCGAGCTCCGCCGGCCCCCGGCGGAGGACAAAGGCCTCCTGCGCTTGCTGTGGCAGGTGCGACGTCCTGAGGCTCGGCGCGGCCTGGCTCGGGTGCTCGGACTGCTGGAGGCCCTGGGAAGCGATCCCGTCGGCGCGGCGGCCGCACCCTCACCCGAGAATTCAACGCCCTCCATCTAGCCAAGACATCCCCACCTAAGGAGAGATACCCAAATGCCCATCGCCACCATCGCCGGTCGTGAGGTGCACCTCGACGACGAGGGGTTCATGACCGAGCCCAACGAGTGGACCGAGGAGATGGCTGCCTTCCTGGCCTCCCAGATCGGCATCGACCTGGCCGAGGATCACTGGAAGGTGATCCGTTTCCTACGCAGCGACTTCGCCGAGCAGGGGGAGACGGCCACCCTCCGCCGGGTCACCACCCTCGCCGGGGTGAGCACCAAGGACCTCTACGGGCTGTTCCCGGGCAAGCCCGCTCGCAAGATGGCCTATGTGTCGGGACTGCCCAAGCCAAAGGGCTGCGTCTGAACCCGGGACCAGGAAGGAGCTGATCACCCATGACCAACGACCAAGGGGGCTTCATTGCTCCCCAATTCGATGCCGATGTCGGGCGCAAGATCGCCATAATCTGCTCGAAGGGCACCCTCGATATGGCCTACCCGGGCCTGATCATCGGAAACGGGGCGGTGCAGGAGGGTATCGAGACCCATCTGTTCTTCACCTTCTGGGGCCTGGACATGATCCGTAAGTCCACGGTGGACAAGCTGACCATGACCCCAGCGGGCAACACCGCCATGCGCATGGGCAGCACCTCGCTGGCCATGCCCCAGTTGCTGAGCGTCCTGCCGGGGATGAGCACCGTGGCCAGCTGGATGATGCGTGGCAAGATCAAGGGCCTGAACGTGCCCCCGGTGCATGAGTTCCTCACCCAGATCTCCGATGCCGGCGGCCACCTGTGGGCCTGCCAGATGTCGGCAGACATGATGAAGCTCACCAAAGACGACTTCGTGGACGAGGTCGAAGACATCATCAACGTCTCGGCCTTCCTCGACCTCAGCCGCGACGCTCAGATCATCTTCACCTGAGCCATGCAACGCTTGCCGGCCGCCGCTCCCAGGCGGCGGCCTGGCCGCGTCACAGGGAGCGAACGGCTCCTGCCGCGGCCGGTTGCTCCTCCTTCCGCCCCAGCAGCCCTCGAGCCAGTTCCAGGGCTTCTTCGCCGTCTCCGGCCCGATAGGCCACCGGCCGTTCCACCCAGCCCGCCACCCGCGCCGGCGCCACCTGGTCCTGTTCGACCAGGAGTGCGGCGAGTGCGTCGGTCCACAGCCAGGCCATAGTCGTCTCCGGGAGGAGTCGGGGGCAGCCTCACCGTACCTGCCCCGTCAAGCGTCCCCGACCTGGGCAAACACGAGCGTGTGATTAGACCCGCCCCCGCCGATCGTCGCCCGGTCTCATGCCCCCGGTCCGGCCGCTTCCCCCACCCGGCGCGCCTGGCGCCGGGCGTCCCAGCGCCAGAACAGGTAGCAGCCGACCCCCAGGATCACCTGGAAGAGATAGGTCAGGGCACGGAAGAGCAGCACCGCCGCCAGAATCGCCGATTCCGTCGCCGCTCCTGCTCCTGCGATGAGCAACAGGGCGGCGGTGAGCCCCACCTCCACCAGCCCCAGCCCGCCGGGGGTGATCGGCACCGCGGTCGCGAGCCGCACCACCGCGAAAGCCCCCAGCGCCTCCGGCCAGGAGATCACCTCGGGGCCCACTCCCAGGTCACGCAGACACGCCAGAAGCACCCAGAAGATGGAAAGGTGACTCACCACCGTCGCCACGGTGAGCAGGTGCCAGCGCCTTCGGATCAAGACCGCGCTGCCTTGCTGGAAGCGGGCGAATCCCTCATCCCAACCCGACACCGGACCCCTGCGGAACAGCCGCCGCAACGCCGACACCACCCGCGAGGCAATCCTCCCCATGGCCCGGGCGAACCGCTCGCTGGTGGAGGCCACCACCAACACCGCGATGGCTGCCGCGAGCAGGGCAAGGCCGACTGCGGCCGCCCACAGGAGGAGCCGGTTGGTGCCGCCCCGCAGAGCCAATATCAGCGCGGCTCCGGAGGGCAGGCCGAAGATCACCAGGGTGTTCCACCACCCCGAGAGCACCGAAGCCATGGCAATGGAAGCCGCCCGGTGGCCGAACGAGGCGAGCACGGCGTAGGTCACCCCGATGCCCACCACGCTGCCCGCCGGCACGGTGTTGGTGACCGCCGCGGCGATCTGGCCGGTGATGAACGCCTGGCGCAAGCGCAGGCCCGGCAGAGCCGCCATCATCACCAGTTGGTAACCGAACAGGTTCCAGATCGCGATGCCGATGAGCACCGCGGTCTGTACGAAGGTCAGACGCCGCACTGTTCCCCACACCTCGTTGAGATCGGCCAGGCGAGGGAGGACGCCGAACAGCAGCGCCCAGCCGATGGCCAGCGAGATGACCGCCTGCAAGACCCGCTTGGTCTTGCTGGGGCTGCGCGAAGCCGGTTCGGCCGGAGTCTGCATCGACCCGACGCTACCCGACTCGGAACGCCGGGGCCGCCTCCGACAGTGGCATCATTGGCCTATGGCCGAGTTACTCACCGGCCGCCTCTTGGTGGCCGGGCCCCGCCTGATCGACCCCAACTTTCTCCGCACCGTGGTTCTGGCCTGCCGCCACGACGAGGACGGAGCCCTCGGGCTCATTCTCAACCGTCCCACCTCGGTAACCGTGGCGGAAGCGTTGCCCGGATGGCTGGAGCCGCTGGCGCCGCCCAACGTCGTGTTCCTCGGGGGCCCGGTCCAGGCGGAGATGGCAGTCGGGCTCGGCCGGCTCCTGCCCCAACACAGCGGGCGAACCGAGTCGGAGGAATGGACGCCCATCGATGAGCGCCTGGGCCTGGTCAACCTCGCGGTTCCCCCCGGCCCCGAGGTCGGAGCTCTCAACCGCCTGCGGGTCTTCGCCGGCTACGCCGGCTGGTCGGCCGGGCAGCTCGACTTCGAAGTCTCCTCCGGCGACTGGTTCGTGGTCCCCGCCGAAGAGGACGATCCCTTCACGGCCGCCCCCGGCGGCCTGTGGCGGCGGGTGCTCCACCGCCAGCGCGGGCCGGTGGCCCTGTTCGCCGATTTCCCCATCGACCCCTCGCTCAACTGACCGGAAGCCGCGGGGCGCAAAAGGGGACGGCCACGCGACGGCGGGGGAGAAGAGGGTGGTTTCCCCAATCTCGATAGGATCGGCCCATGGCCGACGCCCTCTTCCATCGCAAGGACGGCCTCTTCGTACCCGGTGATCTGGCCCGCAGCCCCTGGACCGATCAGGCCCTGCACGGGGGGCCGCCGGGGGCCCTCATTGCGAGAGCGATAGAAGCCCTCGACGGCGATTGTTGGTGGGTGGTTCGGCTCACTATCGACATCATGAGGGAGATTCCCGTGGTGCCTCTGCGGGTGTCGGTCGACCTGGCTCGCGGGGGGCGGCGGGTGCAGCTGGTGGAGGGGAGAGTCACCGACGCCGCCGGCCAGAACTTCATGCGCGCTTTCGCCTGGCGCATTCGGCGCACCGGTCCGTTGGCGCTGCCTCCGCCGGTGGACCTGCCGCCGCCCATGCCCCCTCTGCCGGACACTCTTCCCGCCCCGGAGGAGCGGCTCCGCGACTACACCCACTTCGCCGACGACGCGGTCGATCAGCGCCTGTTCGCCGGGCAGCTGCTGCAGCCGGGCCGGGCCACCATGTGGTTCCGTCTGCGCGTCCCCCTGGTGGCCGGTGAGAAGCCCACGCCGCTGCAGACTTTGATGACCGTGGTGGACTCGGCCAACGGCATCTCCTGGACCCTCCCCTGGGACCGCTACGTGTTCCCCAACACCGACATGGGCGTCTACCTGGCCCGGGAGCCGGAAGGCGAGTGGATCGCTCTGGACGCCATCTCCTACCTCGACCCGGGCGGGCGGGGTATCTCCGATACCGCCCTGTTCGACACCAGGGGCTTCATTGGGCGGGCCAACCAGGCGCTGTTCCTCGACGAGCGCTCACCGGACTGAGAGATCCCCCCGGCTGCCCGCCGCCTTCTCTCACCCGGCGGCCGGTTCCAGGTACTGCCGACGCAGAACGGCCAGGTCCTCCGGCCCCACGCCCAGCTCGTCGCGCAGGTACCCCGCCGTCGAGCCGTAGCGGCCGGCCAGCCGCCGGAAGAATTCCTCCAGCCACTCCTCCTTCACGCCCGCCAGCCAGTAGGCAGCTTCGGGCGTCAAGCTCCGGCCGGTGGCCCGCTCCATCCACTCCATGAACTCGGCCGCCCGGGCCCTGGCCCCGGCGTTGGTGAGCAGGAAATCCTCGAGGATCGCCGGCCGGGCCACCCCGAGGCCGTCCAGCACCAGAGCCGACACGACGCCGGTGCGATCCTTGCCGCCGGTGCAGTGGTAGAGCACTCCTTCCGCCGGGCCGGCCTCCAACAGCGTACGGAAGACGGTGCGCAGCGACTCGCGATGATCCCGGGGGATATCGAATACCCCGGTCAGGTTCCACCAGTCTTCTAGGTCCTGCTCGGAGAGCGATGCGGCCTGGAAGCGGCCGAAGATGACGGCCACCGCCCCATCGTCGGCAAGCGGGGCGGCCACCTTGCGCCCGGCCGGCCAGTCGTAGGACTGGCGCTGCTGCTCGAACGCCGAGCGGAGGTCGATCACGATACGTATCCCCAAGCCTTCGAGGGCCGCCCGGTCAGCCTCGGTCATCTCGTGCAGCGTCCCCGAGCGGAACAACCGACCGGGGGCCACCCACCCGCCGTCTGTGGTGGGCAGCCCCCCGAGTTCCCGCACGTTCTGGACCTTCTCCAGCCGAATCACCCGGCCCATGCCGCAGCCTCCCGTTGTCGGATCGGCGCCCGCGAGTCTGGCAGATGCGGGCACCTTGCAAACCGCCCAGCCTCTCCCTCAAGGCAGGCCTGTCCACCGGGGAGTAGGGGAGGGGAGAGGAGAGGAAAGGAGAGGAGAGGAGAAGAGGGAAGGGTGTCAGCAGCCGTCCGGCCGCACCAGCCAGAGGGCCTCTTGCAGGGCGGCCCGCGTAGTCGAGCCCACCTGCCCGTCGGGGGCCAGCCCGGTCGATTCCTGGAACGTGCGCAACGCCGCATCGGTCAGCTCGTCGAACCGCCCGGTCAGGGGGCGCGGCCCCACCTCGTACCCGAGGGCGCGTAGCCAGCGCTTCAGCTCCCGGATGTCGGATCCCCGCATGCCGGCGGCCAGCGTCCGGCCTTCGAGATCCAGGAGCGAAGCGAACGCGGCACGTTCGGTGAAGGCGGCGATGGCCGCCCGGGTCTGGATCCCGACGACCCCGTCGATCTCCAGCCCCTGGCTGCGCTGGAAAGCGCGCACGGCCCGGCGGGTGAGCGGGCCGAGGATGCCGTCGATTGCCCCCACGTCGCGCCCTCGGGTGGCCAGGAAGCCCTGCAACTCGGCGACCGCCGGCCCGCGCATGCCCCGGCGCAGAGTCAAGCCTGGAGTGAGCAGGTCGGCCAGCGGGGACGTCTCGGACCGGGCGCACACGCCGGGTCCGCCCATCTGGGCCATCACCAGGGACGGGTAGGGATCCAGCTTGACCCCGTAGGCGTCGTGGAGTTCGAAGTGCAGATGTGGGTCGGTGTCTTCCGCGTTGCCGCTGTCACCCACCCAGCCGATCAGCTGGCCGGCCGTCACCCGGGCTCCCGGGACGATGCCAGGGGCGATGCCCCAGCCCAGGCCGTCGTCGGTGCCGGGGGTGTCGTTGTCCAGGTGGATGTACCAGGATCGCCAGCCGTCATCGTGCTGGAGGAATACCGAGCAGCACTGCGACCCGATCCAGCTCACGTCGGCGTCGGCCACGGCATACACCGGGGTCATCTTCGCCGCCAGGATGTCGACGCCCTCGTGCGACCGGGTGCAGCCGTCCCGGCACGCCCCGAAGCCCAGGTTGGCATCGTCGGCGAAGTACACGGCGCTGCCCCCGACCGGGAACACCATGGGGTACTCCACCCGCTCCCCGTAGAAGTGGGGAGAGGAGAGCAAGGCGGGCGGGGCCTCGCCGGCCAACGCCGGCACCGCGCCCGCAACGAGAATCAACGCCGCCAGAGCGGCCGATCCCAGACGGCGGACCGGGTGTCTAGTCACATGGTCTTCATCGGCAAGGGCGTCCTGCAACCTGACCGAAACCGGGAGTCGCCCGGGGCCGGCGGCCCACCCACACCGGTTCGTCCGCCCCTACTCCGGGGGCCGCGACTGGCATACTGCCCCTGAGTCGCCCGGGGAGGGAGCGTTGCCCAGGGTATGGCCGGCGGTGGTGGTGGCGTTGCTGCTCGGCGGCTGCTCGGGCGGCGAGCTCGTTCAGCCCGATCCGTCCGCCGCGCACCCCTCAATCGTTGCCCCGACGACCACCAGGCTCGCCGCGCTGCCGGCAGACGGCTGCCCCGGGGCAGCACCCCCTGTGTTGGTCACCGGCACTCACCCGGTCGCAGTCCCCGGCCTCTCCGAGCCCCCGGCCCGGCAGTGGTACCGCGACCCCACCTTCGACACCTGCCTGGTGCGAGTGAGCGACCACCGTGCCGACCTGGACCCCGGCGACGCCTCAACCGGCATCACCAACGAGTACGCCCGCGCCCCGGCCTTCAACGCCGACGCCTCCCGGCTGCTGCTGCGGGGTACCGAGGCCACCTGGTACCTCTACGACGCCGCCACCCTTGAGCCCATTCGCAGCCTGCCTTTGGCGGCCGAACCACGCTGGGACCCCGCTGATCCGGCCCGGATCTTCTACATAGACGAGACCCGCCTGCTGGCTTACTACCTGGAGGCCGACGAAGCATCCCTGGTGCGCGACTTCTCGACCGACCTCCCCGGCTTCGACCTGGCCACGGTGTGGACCCGCTATGAGGGCCGCCCCTCCGCCGACGGGCGCTTCTGGGGGCTGATGGCGGTGGACACCGACGGGGAGACGGTCGCCTTCTTGGTGTACGACCTGGCGGACGCCATCGTGACGGTCCGAGAGGTGCGCTCCCTACCCGGGGTGAGAGACGGAATCGACCACGTCACCATCAGCCCTCTCGGCACCTACTTCCTGGCCTCCTTCGACCGATACTGCCAGCACGGCACCCTTGGCACCGATGCCGACCCCTGTGGCTTCATGGTGTACGACCGGGAACTGCGGCAAGGCCGGGGCCTGCTGCCCATCATCGGGCACTACGACCCGGCCCTCGACGCGGCCGGCCGGGAAGTGGTGGTCTACCAGGACATCAACAACGACACCATTGCCCTGCTCGACCTGGAGACCGGGACGGTGGCCCACCTTTGGCCCATCGACTTCAGCCACACCTCGCTGGGCCTGCACTTCTCCGGGCTGGGCTACGACCGCCCCGGTTGGGTGGTGGTCTCCACCCACGACAACGACCCCGTCGCCCACACCTGGATGGACGACCAGGTGTTCCTGATCGAGCTGGTCCCCGGGGGCCGGGTGGTGCGCCTGGCCCACACCCAGTCGGTGGTCGACGACGACCGGGAGCTCGACTACTGGGCCGAGCCCCACGCCGCTGCCGACCGCAGCCTCACCCGCATCGTCTTCACCACGAACTGGGGCCGTACCGGCACCGGCGCGGTGGATGCCTACCTCATCGCCCTGCCTCCCGACTGGCCCGACCGTCTCGACGGCGAGGCCGGTGATCCTGAGCCCGGGCAGGCGGGGGCGAACACCGTGGCCGACCATGAGGCCACCGCCGTCGAGGCCACCCCGGATGAGTGGCGGCAACTAGCCGCCGAGACCGTGCTGTGGGCCTACGGGTCCACTTCTCACGGCACCCAGGTCTGGGCCGGCGCCCGGGCCCTGGCCGCCCTCGACCCGGCCCGCTACCCCTTCGTGGCCGACCGGGAGCAGGTGCCGCTCGCGGGCCGACCGCCCCACCTGCGCATGGCCTACTGGGAGGATTGGAGCTGGGACGCGGAGGCCTTCTACGAAACCGCCGTCGGCCTGCTCGAAGGCGTGCCCGAGGCAACCGCCTTCATGTGGTCGTGGTGCGGTGAGCTGTCCGACGAGGACGCCGACGTCCAGGGCTACCTGAATGCCATGGCCCGCCTGCAGGCCGACTACCCGCAGGTGCTGTTCGTCTACATGACGGGCCATACCGACGGCGACAACCCCGCCCTGCGCACCAACAACGATCTCATCCGGCGCTGGGCGGCCCGACATGGCGCGCCTCTCTACGACTTCGCCGACATCGAGTCCTGGGACCCGGCGGGCACGCAATACCCAACGACGGATGATTCCTGCCCGTGGTGCGAGGCGTGGTGCGACGCCCACCCGAGCGACTGCGCCGACCTCCCTGTGGACTGCGCCCACTCCCACCCCTTCAACTGCCTGCAGAAGGGCCGGGCGCTGTGGTGGCTCTCCGCCCGCCTCGCCGGCTGGGACGGTTCCTGAACCCACGGAACCCGGTTCAGGGGAGCCGGGGGTCGGGCAACTCGGGGTCGATGCCGTACCGGGCGATGGCCTCCTCCACGCGCTCGGGCTCCAGACGGCCGTCGGCAGCCAGGGCCCACAGCACCGCCACCACCACGTGCCCCGCGTCCACCTCGAAGAAGCGCCGCAAGGCCTCGCGGGTGTCACTGCGCCCGTAGCCGTCGGTGCCCAGCGGCAGGAACCTGCCCGGAACCCAGCGGGCCACCTGGTCGGGGACCATCTTCATGTAGTCGGTCACCGCCACCACCGGGCCCCTCGCCGCACTCAGGGCACGGGTGACGAGAGGCACCCGCTCCCCGGCGCGCGGATGGAGGCGGTTCCATCGCTCTACCGACAGCGCCTCCTCACGCAACGCCTTGTAGGAGGTGGCGCTCCACAGCTCGACCGGGACTCCAAAATGCTCCATCAGGTCGTCCCGGGCTTGGCGGGCGGCCCGGTGCGCCGGCCCCGAGAAGAGGATCGCCCCTTGTGATTGCGTCCCCTCAGGGGCCGGGGCCCAGCGGTACAAACCCTCGATGATCCCCCGATCTACCCCCGGCGGCTTGGGGGGCATGAGGTAGTTCTCGTTGTAGAGCGTGAGGTAGTAGAAGACGTCCTCCGCGGCCGGCCCGTACATCTCGCGAAGGCCGTGCTCCACAATGGCGGCCATCTCGTAGGCGAAGGCCGGGTCGTAAGCCCGGCAGGCGGGGACGGCGGCCGCCAGCAATTGGCTGTGGCCATCCTGGTGCTGCAACCCCTCGCCCAGAAGCGTCGTCCGTCCGGCAGTAGCACCGAGCAGGAAGCCGCGCGCCCGAGCATCGCCCGCCAGCCAGATCAGGTCGCCGACCCGCTGGAAGCCGAACATGGAGTAGAAGGTGAAGAAGGGCACCATGGGCACCCCGCGGGTGGCGTGGGCGGTGGCGGCGGCGATCCACGACGCCATGGAGCCCGCCTCGGTGATGCCCTCCTCCAGGATCTGGCCATCCTGCGCCTCCCGATAGGAGAGCAGCAGGTGATGGTCCACCGCCTCGTAGAGCTGACCCTGCGAGGCGTAGATGCGCAGCTCCTTGAACAGGGCATCCATCCCGAAGGTGCGGCCCTCGTCGGGGACGATGGGAACCACCCGGTGCCCGAAGCCCTCATGCCGGGCCAGGTTGCGCAGCAGGCGGGTGAAGGCCATGGTGGTGGAGACCTCCTGCCTGCCCGAGCCAACCTCGAATTCCGCGAAGGGCCCGTGGTCGGGCAAGTCCAGGGGGCGCCGCTCGGGTACCGGGCGGCTGGGCAAGGGGCCGTCGAGTGCCCGCCGCCGGGCAAGCAGGTACTGGACCTCGGGGGAGTCCAGCGGCGGGCGGTAGTAGGGGGGCTCCTTCCCTTCGGCCAGCGCCTCATCGGGGATCTCGGCCTGGAGCTGCAGGCGGTCGCGCAGCATCCGCAGCTGGTGGTTGCTCAGCTTCTTGATCTGATGAGTGGCGTTGCGCCCCTCCACATCCGGGCCCAGGGTCCAGCCCTTCACCGTCTTGGCCAGGATCACCACCGGCGCCCCCCGCAGGTCGACCGCCGCCCGATAGGCGGCATACACCTTGCGGTAGTCGTGACCGCCCCGGCGCAGCGCCCAGATCTCGTCGTCGCTCATGTGGGCCACCATCCGCCGCAAGCGCGGGTCGGGGCCGAAGAAGTGCCCTCGCACGTAGGCCCCGGTCTCCGCCTTGAAGCGCTGGTACTCGCCGTCCACGGTGACGTTCATCTTCTCGAGCAGCACTCCGTGGGCGTCGCGGGCCAGCAGCGGGTCCCAGTTGGCTCCCCAGATCACCTTCAGCACGTGCCAGCCGGCGCCGCGAAAGAGGGCCTCCAGCTCCTGGATCACCTTCCCATTGCCCCGCACCGGCCCATCCAGGCGCTGCAGGTTGCAGTTCACCACCCACACCAGGTTGTCCAGGCGCTCCCGGGCGGCCAGGGAGATCGACCCCACCGTCTCCGGCTCATCCATCTCACCATCACCGAGGAAGCACCACACCCGGGAGTCGTCGGTGTCGTCGAGCCGGCGATTCTGCAGGTACTTGTTGAAGCGCGCCTGGTAGATGGAGTTGATAGGTCCCAGCCCCATGGAGACCGTCGGGTACTCCCAGAAGCCGGGCATCAGGCGGGGATGGGGGTACGAGGAGAGCCCCCCGCCGCCGATCTCCCGCCGGAAGCGGTCCAGATGCCCCTCGTCCAGGCGGTACTCCAGGTAGGCCCGCGCGTAGATACCGGGGGCGGCATGGCCCTGGAGGTAGACGTGGTCGCCCGGCCGTCCGTCCTCCTTCCCGCGGAAGAAGTAGTTGAAGCCCACCTCGTAGAGAGTGGCGGAAGACGCAAAGGTGGAGAGGTGGCCGCCGATGGCGTCGGCTGCCTTGTTGGCGCGCACCACCATCACGGCCGCGTTCCAGCGGATGAAGCGCCGGATGCGCCGCTCCAGCTGCTCGTCACCGGGGAACCAGGCTTCCTGTTCCGGGGGAATGGTGTTGATGTAGGGGGTGCTCACCGAAGCCGGCACGCCGATGTTGCGAGAACGGGCGTGCTCGATGAGACGGGCCATCAAGAACCGCGCGCGGCCCTCTCCGGCCTGGTCGATGATCTGGCTGAGGGCGTCGAGCCACTCACCGGTCTCCTCGGAATCGGCATCGGGAAGCTGGTGGACGAACCCGTCGATGATCATGGGCGAACCACTCCGGGGGACGGTCGTGGGGCAGGTTACAGGGCGAAAGCGCCTACCCGGAGAGGAGATCGGCCACCTGGGCATCCAGGAAGGCGATCAGTTCGCCGGGGGCGACCTCCACCTGCAGCCCCCGCCGCCCCCCGCTGATGAATACCGAGTCGTGCGCCAGCACCGACCCGTCCACCACCGCGGGGAGGCGCCGCTTCTGACCGAAGGGGCTGATGCCTCCCACCACGTAGCCGGTCAGCCGCTCCGCCTCGGCGGGAGCGGCCATCTCGGCACGCTTGGCGCCCCGTGCCCTGGCCAGCGCCTTCAACGACAGGTGGCCGCTCACCGGGAGCACCGCCACCGTGGGCCGGTCGTCGGCCATGGTCACCAGGGTCTTGAATACGCGGTCGGGCTCTACGCCCAGCACGCCGGCGATCGCTTCCCCGTAGGTCCCCTCCGTCTCCGCGACCGGACCGTACTCGTGCGAAGTGAAGGGGATCCCCGCCCGTTGCAGCGCGACGGTGGCCGGGGTGGCCGCCATCAGTCCACCCTCCCGGGGAAAGCCGATTGACCGCACGTCATCGTCGCCCCACACCCGAAACCGGACGATAGGTTCTCCTGCATGTTGCCGAGCCTATCCGGGCGCGAGATCTTGGGCCTGATTGATCCAATCGGCAGTGGGGGAGTGGCCGGCCCGTCCTCGCCATCGTGGCTCTCCCCGGCGCGGTACCCACCGGCTACGAGACAGCCCCTCATGTCACCGCCGAAGAATCAACGGCGCGGAGGCTGATCAGCGGGCGCCGGCCACCAGGCGCACGGTGCCGGCCACCACCTCGGGGTCGGGCACGCCCAGCACTACCCGGACGTAATCCCAATCCCGGCACTCGATCACCACCAGCCGCTCCTGGCATCTCACCGCCCAGAACTCGCGGGCCGGACCCATCCCGAAGCGGCCGTAGTAGAGGAGCCCGGGCAGGTAGGTCCCCGTGTTGGTGAGTGACACCCCCGGCCGATGCACCTCCGTGCGCGGGGCGATCGTGACGCCGGCGATGCGCTCCGCCGGGATCACCAGCCGACAGCGCGCGGCCAGCACCCAGTCCCAGCCTCGCAGGTGGACGGTGACCGCCCCGGGCTCCACGGCCACTTCGATCGCCATCGCTTCGGCCTCCTCATTGGCGGCGCGCGCCAGTACAGCACGCCCAAACCGGATGAGGGCAAGTACGAGGCCCCTACGATGCCGGCATGCCTGCCAGGGGCTGGACCGCCGCCGACGTACCCGACCAGACCGGCCGGGTGTTCGTCGTCACCGGGGCCAATACCGGCCTGGGTCTTGAAACGGCCCGTTGCCTCGCCACCCGGCGGACCCGGGTGATCCTGGCCTGCCGGCGTGAGGACGCCGGCGAGCACGCCGCCGACGCCATCCGGGCGACCGTGCCCGGGGCCGTGGTTGAGGTGGAACGGCTGGACCTGGCCGATCTCTCCTCGGTGGAGGCCTTCTCCTCCCGCGCCGCCGCCCGGCTGACTCACCTCGACTGCCTGGTCAACAACGCGGGCATCATGGGAGTGCCGCGCTCGCCGACCATCGACGGCTTCGAGCGCCAGCTGGGGGTAAACCACCTGGGCCATTTCGCCCTGACCGGGCGCCTCCTGCCCCTCCTGCTGGCCGCTCCCCGGCCCCGGGTGGTGACGGTGACCAGCGAGACCTACCGGTTCGGACGCTTCGACTTCGACGATCTGCAGGGAGAGCGGCGTTACCGGCGCTGGCAGGCCTACGCCCGGTCGAAACTGGCCAACCTCCTCTTCGCCCGGGAGCTCGACCGCCGCTCCAGCGCGGCCGGGTCCGCGCTGCTAAGCGTCGCCGCTCACCCCGGCTATGCCGCCACCGGCCTGCAACTGAGCCCGGAACGCCGCCTTAACCGGCCCCTGCGCGGTTTCTGGGCCTGGGCCAACGCCCACATCGCCCAGGACGCCGCCGCGGGGGCCCTACCCACGCTGCGCGCGGCCACCGACCCCGATGCGGTTGGCGGGACCCTCTACGGCCCCTCAGGGCTTCTCAGCGGCGTCGCCGTGCCGGTCAAGATCTACCGCCCGGCCAATGACCCGGCCGCCGCCCGCCGCCTCTGGGAGGCCTCTGTGGCCCTCACCGGCACCGACTGCCGATTCTGACCGTCGGGTGGGGGAGAGGCGGGGGTTCCCGGCCCGCACCGCCCGCGCCCGGGGCTGGCCGATCGCGTTCCACGCTGCCTGGATCACCCTCGGTCCCGAAAGCGACCCGGCGGCGGTGGGCCTCACCGCTGCCCTCTCACACCCCCTGGCTCGAGAGGGGATTGCCAGCAACGTGCTCGCTGCCTTCCACCACGACCACCTGCTCGTGCCGGTCGACCGCCTCCCGCACGCCCTCCGCTGTCTGCATCGCCTCTCCGGTGGCGATCGGCCCGCCGGTCTACTCGACCGGCCTGAGCCTCACGGCCAACAACCCGGACCACCAAGCTCCGTCGCCACCGCCCGGCCGGGGGAGGGATCGAGAGACAAGTGGGAACCGAACGGGGGGGTAGTTGACATAACGGGCATTATGGGCGCCTCCACCACGGTAACGCCAGCCGGGACCACCCTCATCACACCCCACCGCTCAGGCCTCCGATGGCTTGGTGAGCATCGCCCGCGGCTCCACGCAAGCATCCCGCAGCTGGCCGGCGGCGGCGTACAGGTGCTGGAAGGCCCGCTTGTACTCCTCCACTCCCGGCTTTCCGCGCAGATCGCCTTCCACGTCGTCCAGTGCGCTCTCCAGCACGTACAGCCGGTCCCGCAGGCGGCAGAGCGCCTCGGCGTCGACCAGCGCTTCGCCGGACTCGAGCCCCATGCGCGCCGCCAGGCAGCGCGCCTCGAAAGCTCGCTGGCGGTGGCTGCGGCGGCAGTAGCGGGCACGGCGCCCTTGGCCCCCCGAAACGGCGAAGGCCCGCCCGCACCAGGCGCAGTGGGCTATCTCCGGTTGTAACGTCACTGTGACGTAAGTGTAATCAATGGGACCACGCGAACGAGGGACCCGGCGGGCCGGGCCCCTCGCGGATCACCTCGGGCAGGCTTCTACTCCAGGAGGCTGCGCAACATCCAGGCGGTCTTCTCGTGTACCTGCATGCGCTGGGTCAGCAGGTCCATGGTGGCCTGGTCCTCCGCCTTCTCCGCCGCAGGGAATGCCGCCCGGGCCGTGCGGACCACCGCCTCGTGGCCCTTCACCAGCCGGCGGATCATCTCCGTGGCATCAGGCTGGTCCTCATCCTCACCCACCGAGTTGAGGGTCGTGAACTCCCGATAGCTGCCCGGGGCCATCTCCCCCAGCGCCCGGATGCGCTCGGCCAACTCATCGACGGCCATCGCCAGCTCGGTGTAGTGACCCTCGAACATGACGTGCAGGGTCTGGAACATAGGCCCGGTCACGTTCCAGTGGTAGTTGTGGGTCTTCAGGTAGAGGGTGTAGCTGTCGGCGAGAACTCGCGCCAGGCCTTCGGCGATCGCTTGCCGATCCGCCGCCTCGATGCCGGTGTCGATTCTCACGTGTGACTCCTTCCGTGGACGTTCCTCTCCCCTATCCCAACCCCGGGGGCAGCGGGAATAATCCGTCACTGTGACGATATTAGAATGTCTGTTCGCACGACGCCGATCACAGGAGACGATCAGACGCATGCCCACCCTGGAGCTCACCAAGGACAACTTCCAGGCGACCATCGCCGACAACGAGACGGTTCTCATCGACTTCTGGGCCTCCTGGTGCGGGCCCTGCCTGACATTCGGCCCCGTCTTCGAGAAGGCTGCCGAGAAGAACCCCGACCTGGTGTTCGCCAAGGTCGACACCGAGGCGCAGCAGGAGCTGGCCGCCGCCTTCGGCATCCGCTCGATCCCCACCCTGATGGTCTTCCGCGACCAGATCGTCCTCTACTCCCAGCCGGGGGCGCTGCCCGCGCCGATGCTCGAGGACCTGATCGGCCAGGTGCGGGCCCTCGACATGGACGAGGTCCGCCGCAGCATCGCCGCCCATGAGGCGGAGCACAATGGGCACGCACACGAGGAGCATGAGCACCACGAGCACGCTCAGGAGGGGCACGCACACGGATAGCGCGTACAGCTAGCTCCGCCCCGGCCGGCTGCCGGCGCGCTCTCTAGCATGCCCGGACCGTCCACTGGGCCATCTGCTTTCCCGACTTCGGGGACTTCGCCGATCCCGATCACCTGCTCGATCTCGCCGGTCGCGCAGAGGCGGCAGGATGGGACGGCCTGTTCCTCTGGGACCACACACAAGCCGGCGATTGGGCCGGACCGGTCATCGATCCCTGGGTAGCCCTGGGGGCGGTGGCCCGGGCCACCGAGCGGATCACCCTGGGGACCATGATCACTCCCCTCCCCCGCCGGCGGCCTACCACCCTTGCCCGCCAGACGGTCACCCTCGACCACCTGTCGCGGGGCCGGCTGATACTGGGAGTGGGCATCGGTTGGCCGTTGCGGCCCTGGGAGTTCTGGCCCGATTACATCTCGGCCGGGCCGCCCCGGTAGGCCCTCACCCCCACCCGGCCTGCCCTACTGCCCGGCCAGACCCGCCACGATGCCGCCCACGTCGGCCAGGGAGGCGGCCGGGAACACGAAGTAGGAGAGCCCAAACCGCTCCCGGCGCTGCACGAGCAGGTCGCGCACCTGGGCCGGGCTCCCGGCGACGACGTGCGGGGACTGCAACACCACCTCGGGGGGGACCCGCTGCTCCCCGCCGATGCGCTCGGCGAATCCGCGCGGGTCGTCGGTTAGCGCCGCGATGTGGACGAGGACGTTGAGTTCGACCGACGGGAAGCGCTCGGCAGCCCCCTCCCTTATCCAGCCCAGCTGGTCTGGCAGGCGCGGACCCGCGGTGAGAAGACCGGCGGAGAAGCCGGCGAAGCCGGTGCGGCCCAGCGTGGCGGTGATACCGACGATGTCGGCCGCCCGGCCGGCCAGGCGGAGCAGGCGGGGGCCCGACCCGGCGATCAGCAGCGGCGGAGGCAGGGCTGGTAGTGGTGCCGGGCGCCCTGGTATCGCCACCCGGTAGTGCTCGCCCTCGTGACGGAAGGGGACACCCGACCAGAAGCCCTTGATGATGCGGACCGCCTCTTCGAGCCGGGCCACCCGGACCGCGGGCGGGTCGAAGGGGAGGCCGGCCCGACGGTAGTGCTCTTCGATCCAGCCGGCCCCGATGCCGAGCTCGAAGCGCCCGCCCGAGAGCCCGGCGACGGTGGCTGCCTCCTGCGCGGTCAGCAACGGATGGCGGTAGTCGTTGGCCAGGACCAGCGTCCCCACCCGGAGCCGGGTGACCGCGGCCGCCATCGCCAGCGCGGAGAAGGGCGCCATCCCTCCACCGAGGTGATCGCCCTGGAGAACGATGTCGAAGCCGCAGTCCTCCGCCCGCCGTAGCGTCTCCCCCCAGGCCACCCGGTCGGGGACCTCGCCGAGGATGATCCCGAACCGGAAGGGGCGTGGCCCGGTCACGCCGGAACGCTAGCAGCGCTCCCGGAGACGGTCCCGCTCCCCCGGCAGCTCTTACCCCCGGCCCCGGCGGGGAGGCGCTTCGCCGGGCGCTAGCCGCGAGGCAGCAGCGCCAGCTGGCGCGACTGGGCGACCAGGCGGCCCGACGCGTCCCACACCTCCCCGTCCTCCTCCAGGAAGCCGCCGGTGATGAAGCGCGTCGCGAACGCGCAGCGCAGCCAGCCCGGCGCCGGCCGGGCGCGCACGTGAGCGGTCAGCTCGATCGTGGGCACCCAGCCGAAAGGCAGGCCGGCTCGGAAGACCGTAGGAGGGAAAGCATCCACCGCCACCAGCAGACCGAGGGTATCCACCGGCTCGCCGCCGGGGAAGCGGAACCAGCCGCTCACCCGGGGAGGGCCCGAGACGCCGCCGAAGACGTCCTCGCCCGGATCCAAGCGCAGCTCCACCCGGCCCATGAAAGGCGGTGGGAAGGTCTCCGACGGTACCACCAGCGCGCACTCCTCGGGAGGGGGCAGCGGGGGCGGCGCGGCCTCCACCCGCTCCGGCCCTTCGTAACCCCCCAGCTCGCCGAAGGTGCCGAGCACGGCCAGCAGCAGGCGCTCGGCCGAGGCCAGGGTGGCCGCCACCGTGGTGAAGCGGCCTCCCCGCCGGATCACCTGCGTCTCCACGGTCACCGGGCCCGGCCGCCCCGGGGCGAGGTAGTGGGCGGTCACCGTCACCGGGTCGGGGTGCTCCGCCGCCCCTGCCGCCGCCCGGGCGGCAATGGCCAGGGTGTAGCCCCCGTCGGCGTTGCCCCCGATGTCCCACCCCGCCGCGATCTCTCCCGCCCAGGTGGTCTCTCCCACCCGCCGTACCGCGCTGGCCTCGCTGAAGCTCACCGACATCTCTCCCTGCCGCGAACCGGGCGGGACGCTAGCCGCTCGCGGCAAATCGGCGCAGCACCACCCGGCGCTCTTCCTCGATCGCCGGACGCACCACGCAGCCCCGGGCATGGTCGTTCACCACGCCCACTGCCTGCATGAAGGCATACACGATGGTGGGGCCCACGAAGCGAAAACCGCGGCCCTTCAGTTCGCGGCTGAGGGATCGCGACTCCGGCGTCTGGCCGGGTATATCCGCCATCGACTCGGGGGCAGGCGCATCGGGCACCGCTCGGGGCCAGAAGCAGGCCGCCAGCGAGCCCATCTCCCCGGCGACGGCCCGGGCGGCGCGGGCGTTGGCCACCGCCGCCTCGATCTTGCCGCGGTGCCGCACGATGCCCGCGTCGCCCAGCAGCCCCTCCACGTCGGCCTCCCCGAAGCCGGCCACGACCACCGGGTCGAAGCCGGCGAAAGCCGCCCGGAAAGCGGGGCGCTTGCGCAGGATGGTCGACCAGGAAAGACCGGCCTGGAAGCCTTCCAGGACCAACATCTCGAACAGGCCCCGGTCGTCCGTGACCGGGCGGCCCCATTCCTCGTCGTGGTAGCGGAGGTAGACCTCGTCACTCCCTACGCCCCACCAGCACCGGGGTCGCCCATCGGGACCTGGGACCAGGATCGAGGTCAAGGAGAGCGCCTCATCGTGACCCCGCGAGGGAAAGGTAACTCACTTCCCGGCCACCTTGCTGAGGGCGCGCCGTATGAGAGTTTCGACGATGGCGACCTTGTAGCGGTTCTCACTGAGGGGGGCGGCGTCGGCCACGCCGAGGGCGGCGACCCGACTCGCGGTGGTGCGGTTCAGGGCCCGGCCGATCAAGTGATTCTCGGCGGAGGTGGCGCGGAGGGGGATGGGGGCGACGGCGCCTAGGGCCACGCGGGCAGCGGTGACGCGGCCGCCGGTCTGGGTGACGGAGACGGCGACGGAGGCGATGGGGAAGTCGATCGATTGGCGGGTGCGGAACTTGAGGTAGCACTGGCGGGTACCGGGGGCGGGGCGGGGGATGCGCACTGCCCGGACCAGTTCACCGGGGGCGAGGACGGTGGTGGTGCGAGGCCCGACCGCGAAGAAGTCCCGAGCGGGGATGCTGCGCCGGTCGGTGTGGATCGTGGCTTGCAGGGCCACCAGGACCGGGGCCAGGTCCGAGGCGTTGACCGCGACGCAGCCGCCGCAGTTGAAGCAGCGGCGGGCCTCAGCATGAAGGGTGGCCCACGAGAGCGTGGCGGTGTCCTCCCCGTCCAGGGTGCGCTGCCCGGGAGGAAGTTCGTCCCGGACAGCGCGGGCGGAGTGCGGGAAGGAGGCCGGATTCTCTTCCACCAACACCGGGCCCCGGCCCCGGCCCGGCTCTCCACGTCCTCCGAGGTAGCGATCGAGACCGAAGGCGGCCCGGCGCCCGGCAGAGAGAGCGGCGACCACGGTGGCGGGTTCCCCGGTGGCGTCGCCGCCGGCGAACACGCCGCGAAGGACGGTGGCGCCGGTCTCCGGGTCGGCGGCCAGTCGGCCCGTCCGCCCGAGGGTCTCCCCTGCATACGTGAGGTCGGGCCCCTGGCCGATGGCCAGGATGACCTGGTCGGTCTGGATGGTGCGGGTCTCGCCGGGATCGAGGATGGGGGCGAAGCGCCCGTCGGCGTCGAAGACGGAGGTGCAGCGGCCAAGTTGCATGCCGGCCAGCCGGCCACCGCGAATCAGGACCCGGCGGGGGCCCCAGGAGGGGAGGACCTGCACCTGCTCACAGAGGGCCTGTTCGACGTCTTCGGGGAAGGCGGGCATCTCCTCCCGGCTTTCCAGGCAGGCGACCGTGACCTTTTCGGCGCCGAGGCGGAGGGCAGAGATGGCCACGTCGAGGGCGACGTTCCCACCCCCGATCACCAGTACCCGGCGGCCCACCCGAGTCACCCTGCCCTCGTGGATGCCTCGCAGGAAATCCAGGCCGGGGGTAAGCATCTCCTCGTGGGCCAGCCCCAGGGTCTTCTGCACCCAGGTGCCGGTGGCCAGGAACACGCCGTCGTGGCGCCGGCGCAGGGTGCCCAGCGACAGCCCCCGGCCTCCCACCCGGGCGCCGAGACGGAACACGATCCCCATGCCGGCCAGGGCGGCGACTTGGCGGCGCACCACCTCGGGCGGGAGCCGGTAGGCCGGGATCCCGTAGACGAGCATCCCCCCCGGCTCGTCCATCGCCTCGTAGACGGTGACCCGGTGCCCGAGCCGGCGCAGGTAGAAGGCCGCGGAGAGCCCGGCGGGGCCGGAGCCGACCACCGCCGCGTGCTTGCCGGTCCGGCGCCGGGGCCCCCGGTAGAAACAGCCGGGGTGCTCCAGGACGTGATCGCCCACCACCCGTTCAATCTCCCGCACCGAAACCGCCTCGTCGTAGTGCACGCGGTTGCAGTTCACCTCGCAGTAGTGGGGGCAGACCCGACCGGTGATGGCGGGCAGCGGGTTGCGTTCCAAGACCAGCCGGGCCGCCCCGTCCCGATCACCGGCCCGCAGCCGCTCAAGGTAGGCCGCAATGTCGATGTGAGCGGGGCAGTCCCGGGTGCAAGGCGGGTCGATGGCCCGCATCGCTCCGAAGATCGAGTGGTGGCGGTTCTCCCCCATCATCGCCGGGCACGCGTTGCCGTCCTTGCGAGCGCAGAAGAACTGGTTCTCCGGGTAGCGGTAGTACCAGCAGCGGGGCTCCTGGCACAGGTTCCCACCTACCGTCGCCATGTTGCGGATCTGCGGCGAGGCCACCGACCGGGCCGCCTCGGCCAGCGCCGGGTAGCACTCCCGGACAACAGGGTGGGCGGCCACCTCCGCCAAAGTCGCCAGGGTCCCCAGGCGCAGCCCCCGCCGGTCCTCCCGGATGTACTCCAGGCCCGGGATCCGCTTCAGGTCTACCAGCAGCGGCGGGTAGTCGGGGTGGACGTTGTTCTGCAACACTCCCAACAGGTCGGTCCCCCCCGCCACCGGGCGGCTGCCCGGCTCGGCGAGGAGCGCCACCGCCTCCTCCAGACCGGCGGCGGCGGCGTGGCGGAAGGGGCGCAGCTCCACCGTCAGGCCTTCCCCAGGGCCGCCAGCACCTTGGCCGGGGTGATCGGGATCCCCTCGATGCGCACCCCGATCGCCTGATACACCGCGTTCAGGATGGCGGCCGGGGTGCAGGCCAGCACCCCCTCCCCGATCCCGCATGCCCCGTACTCACCCGCCCCCCGCCACACCTCCAGGAGCACCGGCTCGATGTCGGGCATGTCGGTCATGGTGGGGATCCGGTAGTCCAGCCAGTTGAAGTTCAGGGGCGCGCCGGTGGCCCGGTCGTAAACGATCTCCTCGGTCAAAGACTCCCCCACCCCCATGCACTGCCCCCCGATCTGCTGCGCCTCCGCCCCCGACGCGTACATCACCGTGCCGCAGTCGTTCAGCACCACCAGGCGCCGCACCTCCACCCGCCCCGTCCCCGTGTCCACCTCTACCTCGGCGAAGGTTGCCAAGTAGGGCACCCCGGTTTCCTCGGCGGCCGGCATACGGCTCACCGTCACCGCTAGGGGCACGAGGTCCGCCTGCCACAGCACCCGGCGGAAGTCCACCCCTCCCTTGCCCGAACCTTTCCCGAAGATCCGCCCTTCGGCGACGTCCAGCTCTTCAGCCGGCACCCCCAGCTCCCCCGACGCCACCTCCAACAGCTTCTCCTTCAACCGGGCGGCCGCCTCCACCAGCGCCTCCGACTGCAGGAAGGAGACCGAGCTGTCGGTCTGCACCGTGTCTTTGAGGCCCCGCTCGGTGTCCACCACCGGCACCCAGGTGATTGCCTCCGGCCCGATCCCCAAGAAGGAGAGCGCCTCCGCACAGCCCAGCACGTTGCAGGTGTTCGAGCCCGGCCCCGTCTCCACCGTCGGGGCGTCGAGGAGCACCGTCCCATCGGGGTTCAGACGCAGCCCCACCTGGATCTCGCCCCGGCGCAGCTCCTGCCACTCCGCGTGCCATCCCGGATGGAACGAGAACCCCACCCCCCGCCGCTTCCCGTCTCTGGCCCCGCCCTTCCCGGGGACGTGGCGCTTGTCCGCCCAGCCGATACGGCGCGCGCCTTCCTCCAGGACCACCTCCAGGCTCCGATCCGGCAAGGTCTCCCACCGGTGCCCGAAGTTGCGCACCGCCAGCTCAATCGGGTCCATCCCCAGCCGCTCCGCGAGCACGTCCACCGCCACGCCCAGGATGAGGTTCAGCTGGGAGTTGCCCACCCCCCTCATCATGCAGCCGGGCAGCACGTTGGCATACACCCCGTACGCCTCCATCCGCACATGCGGGATGTGAGCGAAACAGACCTCCGCCACCTCGGCCGGCGCGTACTTCAGGGCAAACACCGAATGATCAGCGTACGCCCCCACGTTCCCCACCCCTCGCACCGCCAGGGCGGTGATCCTCCCATCCGCCCCCGCCCCCACCCGGGCCCGGTAAGCGATCGGCTGGCGGGAGTCGTGGAAGGCCTCCCGTCGGCTGTGACGGAACTTCACCGGCCGGCCCGTCCGCCTCGCCAGCAGGGCGGTGAACAAGAAGAACGGCTGATCCCCGGTGTCGTTGCGGCCGAACTGGCCCCCCACGTAGTGCGAGATGACCCGCACCTGCGAGAGGGGGAGATCCAGCATTTGGCTGAGGTGCATCCGGGTCTGATCCGCCTCGTACGAGTTCGACCAGATCGTCAGCCGATTCCCTTCCCAGCGCGCCAGGCAGCACCAGTTCTCCAGGCTCCCCTGGTTGGCGTTGTGGTACACCGCGCCGGCCTCCACCACCACCTCGGCCGCCGCCAGCGCCTCCTCCACATCTCCCTTGTCCACGAAGACGTCTCCCCCGCCCACCGGGTCCGGCGGCAGCACGTTGGCCGGGGCAATCTCCGGGTGCAGCACCGGCGCCCCCGGCTCCATTGCCGCCTCCGGGTCCAGCACAAAGGGCAGCACCTCCCAATCCACCCGGATCAGCCGCAGCGCCTCCTCGGCAATCTGCTCCGACTCCGCCGCTACCACCACCCCCGCCTCGTCCCCCACCCAGCAAACGCGATCGTCCAGCACCCGCCGATCTCGGAA
>CAZJRF010000009.1:0-31239 GCA_964548475.1 uncultured Acidimicrobiia bacterium | reverse complement strand
TCCGCTTCGAGTATGGGACGGGCGGGGATGGCGACGGCAAGGTCAACGGGGCAATCCGGCCCACCGGCATCCGCCCCATGTTCGCCGACCGCCTGGCCGAGATGGGGGTCACCCTGCCCCGGGCCGCCTTCGACCGGCTGTCCCAGGGAATGACCGGGCGGCAAGGATGAGCAGCCGCCGGGGGCCCGCCGCTCTGGCCGCCGGCGTGCTTGCCGCCGTCCTCGTCGTCGCGGGAGCCGGAGCTCAGGAGGCCACCGAACTGCGCATCGAGGCGGTGGATGCCCGGTCCTTCCCGGTGGTCGAAGTCCTGGTCACCCCGCCCCCCAGTCTCTACGGAGCCATCCCCGACTCGGTGGTGCTGCTGGAGAACGGGAGCACCCGCCCGGCGAGGGTCGGCCTGCTGGCCGCCGAGCCCCTGCAGGTCCTCCTGGTGGTAGATATCTCGGGCAGCATGCGCGGACCGGCCCTCGAGGCGGCCAAGGAGGCCGCCGCCGGATTCCTGGAGGCCCTGCCCCCCACCACCCGCACCGCGGTCATGGGCTTTGCCGCCACCCCCCTGCCTGCCGGGGAGTTCTCCGACAACCCGAGCGACGCGGCCACCGACCTCCGCAGACTGGAAGCCGCCGGCGAGACGGCCCTGTACGACGCGGTCGTTGCCGCCGTGGACGCCCTGGCCGCTGCCGGCCAGGGCCGACCGTTCGTCGTGCTGCTCTCCGATGGGGGGGACACGGCCAGCAACCTGACCCTATTGGAGGCAGTGGATCACCTCCGTGCCTCCGACGTGCGCTTCTACGCGGTGGAACTGCAAACCGATGAGAGCGACCCTGCCTCCCTGGAGGCACTGGCCGAGGTGGGAGCCGGGCGGGTCGTCTCCGCGGAGGATCCGGCCGCGCTCGCCGCCATGTACGACCTGATCGCCTCCGACCTGGTGAACCAGCTGGTGATCGGCTACACGTCGGCCAGCGGTGGCCCGACCGACCTCTCGATCACCATCTCCCATCGGGGGGTGAGCGCCGCCGCCACCGCCTCAATCACTCTGCCGGGGACCCGGCCCCCCACCACTACTACCACCACCGTCCCGGCTACGACCACCACCCGGCCCGGCCAGGGGGCCGGGTCGGTGACCACCACCACCCTGCCGCCGCCACCCCCGGAGCCGTACGTCGCTTCCGGGCCCGGCCTGTTCGGTGCCCCCTGGGTGCTCCCCGTGGGCCTGGCCACCCTGGGATTGGCCCTACTCACCGTGCTGGTTCTGGCCCTGTGGCCCAAGGATCGTCCCAGAAACCAGTGGGTCAGCGCGGTGCGCGACCGCTTCGCCCCCTCCGGCGGGCTGCTCACCCGTATCACCAACCGGGCCAAAGGCACCGCCGAGGCCGCCCTCACCCGAACCGGCCGGCGATCGGGTCTTAGCCGGGCACTGGACGGCGCCGGAATCCGCCTGGCCGCGGGGGAATTCGTGATCCTCTCAATGGCGACCGGCGCTGCCGCCGCCGCAGTCGGCACGCTGGTTTTCCGGCTGCCCGGCGCCCTGATCTTCGCCGGCCTGGGCCTGCTGATACCCCGCCTACTGGTCAACCGGACCCGGCGGAAGCGTCGCGACGCCTTTGCCGCACAGTTAGACGGCACCCTGCAATTGCTCGCCGGGAGCATGCGGGCCGGCTACGGATTGCTGCAGTCGATGAACAACATCTCCGCCGAAGCGGTCGCCCCCACCGGCGAGGAGTTCGGCAGGATCATCATGGAGACTCGGCTGGGGCGCGACCTGGTGGAGGCGCTGCACGCCCTGGCAGACCGCATGGACAGCGACGACTTCCGCTGGGTGGTGCAGGCTATCGATATCCAACGGTCCGTCGGCGGCGACCTGGCCGAGATCCTCGACACGGTCGGCCAGACCATTCGCGAGCGCAACCAGATTCGCCGCCAGATCAAGGCACTCAGCGCCGAGGGCCGCATCTCCGCCTACATCCTCATCGCCATCCCCTTCGCCCTCACCGCGTTCATCCTCATGATGGCCCCCGAGTACATCGCCCCGCTGTGGACCAGCACCATGGGGAAGGTGTCGGTCGCCGTCGGGGGCATGCTCATGCTGGCCGGCGTGTTCTGGATCCGCCGTCTCATCCGCCTGAAGTTCTAGGAGCACCCATGGACGCCCCCCTCACCGTGATTCTCGCCTCGGCGGCAGTAGCCACGGCGTTGCCCATGCTGGTGTGGGGCATCTTCGGCATCGGCCGCCGCAAGCGGCGATCGTCGCGTGATTCTCTGGAGGGAGATGATCGGCGGGCGGTGGATGAGCACCAGCTCCGGTTGGAGGAACCGCCGTCCCAGCGCGTCCTGCGGCCCCTGCTACAGACGATGGGGCGGGGGGTACGCAAGCTCACCCCGGGCAGCTGGGTCAAGTCGCTGGAACAACGCTTGCGCCTGGCCGGCTCACCGGCCTCCTGGCAGGTGAATCGCGTGCTGTCTCTCAAGCTGCTGCTGGGCATCGGCGCTCTGCTCTTCGGAGCGATGCTGGTCCTGCGCCTGCCGGCGGCCGGGGCCGGCCTGCCCATGACGGTGGCCCGCTACGTGCTGATCCCGCTGCTCACCGTCGTCGCCTACCGATTCCCCGACCTGTCCCTGGGGATCAAGGGAAAGAGCCGCCAGCAGGCCATCCAGATCGCGCTCCCCGACGCCCTCGATCAGATGTCCATCAGCGTCGAGGCCGGCCTGGGCTTCGATGCCGCTTTGGGCCGGGTAGTGCAGACGGGGACGGGCCCGCTGGTGGACGAACTGGCCCGCACTCTGCAGGAGATCGCCATCGGTATACCCCGCAAACAGGCTTTCCGCAACCTGGTCGAGCGCACCGACGTCGAAGAGTTGCGTCACTTCGTGTTCGCGGTGAACCAGGCCGAAGAGTACGGCCTCCCCATCGCCCAGGTGCTGCGGGTGCAGTCCAAGGAGCTGCGCGTCATCCGGCGTCAGCGCGCCGAGGAGAAAGCCCTCAAGATTCCGGTGAAGATCGTCTTCCCGCTGATCCTCTGCATATTCCCATCCCTGTTCGTGGTGCTGCTGGTCCCCGCGGCCATCCGCATCATTGAGACCATCGGTGGTTAGACCCTCCGCCGGCGCCCCCCGCTAGGCGGTGCGGCGGCCCTCCTGCAGATCGCGCAGACGCTCGAGCATGGCCACCACAAACACGTCGTCGGGCGTCCCCGACAGGGATCCGAACCACTCCACCAGCCCGTAGCGATGCAGGGCGGCGTCGGTGAGCAGATGGGCGACCACGTCGCCTCCGTCGATCACCAGCCAGGGCTCGCTGCCGTCGGGCGCCTCCCCCTCGGCGCCGGTGTCGAGCAAGCCTGCCACCCGGCGGGCCAGCTTCCGCACGTGGGTGGCCGACCGTCCCTTGACCACGACAGTGCACTCGGGCCCGCCCCGATCGGAGAGGTCGAAGACTCCGGCCACGTAGGGAGCACAGGCCTCGAGTACCTGGTGGAACCGGTAAGCGGACGTCTGGGAGCCAGCAGTGATCGCCATTCGCGCAGCCTAGCCGGTGCCCGTTCCCGAAGGCCCAGGAGGCCGGATTTCAGACGTCGCGGCGCGTAACCTGCATTCCGAAGGAGGCAGCATGAAGCGCCGGTGCTCGGTGTCGGCCGGAGTGGTGACATTGGCGTTCCTGTTGAGCACCGTCTTCTTGCTCTCCGCCCCGGCGGCAGCGGCTCAGGAGAACGCCACCGACCCCGACCTGGCCGGGGTCGGCCTGCGCCCGGGGGACCTGCCCTCCGGGTTCGGAGAGACCGCCGACCTGTTCACCATCGGGGGCCTGCTCGCCGAGCTGGCCGGCCGGGCCGGGGGGGCCTCGATCCACCAGCACCGGGTGTTTGCCGACGCCGCCGGGACCGAGGTGGTTGAGTCCCTCTTCATCGGCCCGCTCACCCCGGTCGAGCAGGAGGAGTTCGATAGCTGGTTCACCGACGAGGTGGATGTGGTCCAGACGGTGGCCGATTCGGTGCCCCCCTTCGGCACGTCGGGCACCTGGGGGGTGCTCGACACTGCCGGCCTCGGCGACTCGTCCTTTGCCTGCTGGATAACGGCGAACGACGGCGCCGTGCGCGAGCCGGCAAGCATCCAGCCGACCGAGGAACGCACCCACCTCGTGGTAGCCCTGGCTCGGCGCGGCGACTACCTGCTGGTGGTCGCGGTCACCCACGACGGGGACGGAGACCCGATTGCCGACGCAGTGAACCTGGCCCGCGTGCTCGACCGGCGCCTTGCCGAGGCCCTGGGCCTCCCCGTGGGTGGTTTCCGGCCGCCCGGGCTGCTCGAGCCGGAACTGACCACCCACATCCCCACCCCCACCGACATCTCCACCGACCCGGCGGTGATCGGCTCCAACCTGCTGCTGGCCGCCCTGGCCATGTTGGCCTTCGTCGTCGCCTCCGAGGTCCTCGACGACACCCTGGCTAAGCATGAGGCCCTGCTCCAGCGCGTGGTCGGGCCGGCCCGCTGGCTGGCCGGGCTCCAGCGTCGCCTGGATGCCGCCCTGGGCACCCGGCTGGGCACGGGCCGGCGCCTCGACCGGGCGCGCCTGGCCGGCATCGTGGCCGTCTACGGGCTCGTGTTCTCCTTCCTGGAACCGGGATGGCACCCCTTCAGCGTGACCGGGTTCTGTCTGTTCGTGGCCCTGGCGGTCGCGTGCGGCCTGGTCGGCATCTCGGCCGACCTCGCCAAGCGCGCCGCTGCCCGCCGCCGGCGGATCCCCACTCGCCTCGAACTCCATCCGGCCAACCTGATCACGGCCGTGGCGTCGACAACCTTCTCGCGCGCCTTCTCCGTGGTCCCCGGCCTCCTCTTCGGCCGGCCCGAGGCACTCGAGGTCGACGAGACCGCCCTGGCGCCGCCGCGTGGTGCCCGGATCGTCGGGGCGGGGGCGCTCACCCTGCTGGCGGTGGGAGCGGCCGCCTGGCTGCTGACGATCCCCACTTCAATCCTCCAACGCCTCGATCTGCCCGGCTGGCTGGGCGGGGCCGTCGGAGGGATCCAGGCCCTGCTGCTGCTGGTGTTCGCGGTGGCAGTGGAGAACCTCTTCCTGGAGATGCTCACCCTGCCCGGCACTGCCGGCCGCTACCTGTCCCGTCGGCACCGCCTGTGGTGGTTCGTCGCCCTGGTGGGAACCGGCTTCGCGTTCTGGCACACCCTGATCAACCCCGGCGGCGACCTGGCCTCCGCTCTCGGCACCACCAACGTCCGCTTCTTCCTGGGGGTAGTGGGCGCCTTCGTCGTCTTCGTCTGCGGGCTGCGCTGGTACGTGGTGCGCAAGACCCGCCCACCGGCTCCGGCGACCGAAGGCGGGCCGGGCGCCGGCGCCCCGGCAGAGGCGGTCTCCGGCACCTCCGGGGGTGATGGGGCCGGAGGCACGTCCCCGCCGGAGGGTGACGCCACCGTCCCCAGCGCCCCGGCCGACTGGTACCCCGACCCCACCGGCCGCCACCAGCACCGCTACTGGGACGGGGAACGTTGGACGGCCTGGGTTGCCGACGCAGGCGCCACGAGCCGGGATCCCCCCACCCGCGGCTAGCCGCAGCCGGTCGGGGCCCGCCTCACCGCTTGCTCTTGGCCATGAACTCGGCGACGCGTTCGAGGCCCTCGTCGATGGCTTCAAAGGAAGAGGCGTAGGAAAAGCGGACGTGCTCCCCGTCGCCGGCCACGTGGGTGCCGAAATGGTTGTCGGCCAGGACTGCGACCCCCGCCTCGTAAAGGAGACGCTTGCGGAGCTCCTCACTGTCGGCCGCCCCCACCATCCGGCAGGCCTCGGTCACGTTGGGCCACACGTAGAACGCCCCGCCCGGGAGCAGGCAGCGGAACCCCTCAATGCGGTTGAGGCCCTCCACGATGCGGTCCCGGCGCTGTCGGAACACATCACGCATCTTCTCTGAGGGTTCCTGGGAGGCGGTGAGCGCCTCCACCACCGCCCACTGGTTGGCATGCGGCGGGCAGGAGTCGGTGTTGGTGATCCACTTGGTGAACACCGGCGCCAGCCGCCGGTTGGCTGCGTAGCCGATCCGCCACCCGGTCATCGCGTAGGTCTTGGAGGCGGTGTCCACGATGATCGTCCGCTCCCGCATCCCCGGTAGGCTCGCCATGCTGATGAACTCGCCGTCGTACACCAGCAGCGAGTACACCTCGTCCGCGAAGACCCACAAGTCGGGGTACGAGGCGACGATCTCCGCCACTGCCTCCATGTCGGCCCGGCTCATGATCGAACCCGTGGGGTTGTGCGGGCTGCACAGGATCAGCAGGCGGGTGTTCTCATTGACCTTGGACCGCAGTTCCTCCGGGTCGAAGTTGAACTCCCGGGACTCCCGCAGGTTCAGCGGCACCGGCTTCGCCCCACAGGCCACCACCTGCGACCCGTAGATGGGGAAGCCCGGGTTCGGGTAGATCACCTCGTGGCCCGCCCCGTAGTCGGTCGTCGACAAGATCGCGTAGCCGATGAACGGCTTCCCGCCGCAGGCGCAGACCACCTCCTCCGGCTCCACCGCCACCCCGCGGGTAGCCGTGAAGTAGTCGGCCACCGCCCGGCGCAGCTCGGGGATCCCCGGCGAAGGCGTGTAGCCGTGCTTCCCCTCGTTGATCGCCCGGATCGCTGCCTCCCGGATGTGCTCCGGCGTCAAGAAGTCGGGCTGGCCGATGCAGAACGAGACCACGTCCCCGCCCTTGGCCACCAGCTCCGCCACCTCGGCCAGCACCACGAAGGCGTTCTCGGTGCCCAGAGTCTCCGCGCGCTTGGACAGCGCCAACATAACCTCACGCTCCTCGCATCCGTGGGCCGGCCGCCGGCCGCGCCCGGTGGGGGCACGATCACTCACGGCCTGCCCGCAAGCTGCCAACGATTGTATCGGGCCGTGGTCCGGCCGTCCCGGGGCCGGGACCGCTGCTCAATCGAGCGGCTTGCGCAGTGTGCTCCAGCTCTGCACCACCCGGAAGCCGACGCCCTCGTACAGGCGGAAGGCACCGTGCAAGTTCTCCGTGAGCACCCCCAGCGCCGCCTCCTCCATCCCGCGCTTTTTCACGGCGTGGAGGCTCTGGCAGATCAGCGCCCGGGCCAGGCCCCGCCGCCGGTAGGGCCGCCGCACCGAGATGCTCTCGGTGTATCCCCGCCGCCGTCCCATGGCCTCGTTCTCCGGGCCGTTGATGAAACTCCGCACCTGGCCCGCTACCTCGTCGCCGTCCCACCCGATCCGCCACAGGGTCGGATCGTTGTACTGGAAGTCGAGGAAGGCCCGGTAGTCGGTCTCGGTGGACGGGGCCGCTCCCAGGTGGTCCCGGAAGGCCTCCACCTCGGCCTCCCACACCTTGCGCATCTCGTCCTCCCGGGGAGTGCGTACCACCAGCCCTTCCGGGAGCGGGGCCTCGGGGATGTCCTCCAGATCGGGACGCACCATCTCCGCGCCATGGAGCACGGGCACGTAGCCCACAGCGGCGTAGAGCGCCGCTGCTCTCCTCTCCTGATCGGCGTGATAGACCTCAAGGGTGCGCTCGCCCCCGGCGGGATGGCCGGCGGCGATCTGCCGCAGGCGGGCCTCGTTGTGGGCCAGCATGGCCGTCCCGATCCCCCGGCCCCGCACCGCCGGCAAGACGAAACAGAAAGGCTGATAGCGCCGCGCCCCCGCGTACTCCTCCCACCAATGCACCCGCCCGTAGGCCACCATCTCTCCGTCTATCTCGGCAATCACCACGTCGGCCGCCGGGTCGCAGTTGTCCAGGTGCCGATAGGTGTGGGCGAAATCCTCCAGGCTCGCCGGCTGATCCCCCCCGTCGGCCATCTCGGCGGTGTTCTTGGTGATCCGCATGGCCGGGAAGTCCTCCTCGCCGCGAAAGCCGCGAAAGGCCAGCCCGGGGATGTCGGGCGGTTGGGCCAGGAAGCGCCAGGGAGCGGTCATCGGCAGCACGACACTACTCCCCGGCCGGCCGGGTGAGTCTGCCACTGCCCTCCTGAGAGGGGCACTCAGCCCACAGTCGATCTAGCACCGTCGCCCCGCCAGAATCGCGCCATCCCCCGAGACTCTCTTGGGGATCAACGCGTCCGGGAGGCACTCATGCTCACCGAGACCATCCACTGCTCAACCGACACCCGGCTCATGGGGCCGGCCAAACAGATCGCCCTGATTGCCCACGACAACCGCAAGCAGGACCTGGTGGAGTGGGCCCGCTTCAACCGGGACCTCCTCGCCGCCCACCACCTGAGCGCCACCGGCACCACCGGGGCTCTCCTCGCCCGGGAGCTCGACCTGGAAGTCACTTGCGTCCGGAGCGGCCCCCTGGGCGGCGATCAGCAGGTGGGGGCCCGCATCGCCGAGGGCGGCCTGGATCTGCTCATCTTCTTCTGGGATCCGTTACAGCCCCACCCCCACGACGTGGACGTGAAGGCCTTGCTGCGCATCGCGGTCGTCTACAACGTGCCCGTCGCCTGCAACCGGGCATCCGCCGACTTCATGATCTCCTCACCTCTGCTGGGAGAGACCTACCTGCGGCGGGCCACCGACTAGCCGGCACCGTGCCCGGCACAGGCTGGTGGCAGGGAGAAAATCGAAGCCCGATAGGGGCCACGATCACCCTATCGTCGGGCCATGACCGGAGCGGCCCATCATCCACTGTTGATCCTCTCCCTCGCCGACCACGCCGTGCTCGGCGAGGCTGAGTTCGGCGCGCCCGGCCTGGTGGCGGTCGAGTCGATCGGCCCCTTCGCTCGCGTTTGGGCCTGCGGGCCGCTGATCACCGTCCACGACTCGGTGATCTCCGCCGGCCTGGGCATCGGGCATCACCCGCACCGATACAACGAGCGGCTCTTCTACACCGAACGCGGTACCTACGACCACGACGACTCCCTGAACGGCATCTCGGGCCACGTGCCCGAGGGGGCCCTGGCCCGCTTCACCGAGGGCCGCCGGGGGATGATCCACCAGGAGTGGAACCACGGTGAGGTAGACGCCGAGATCTACATCCTGGTGGCCTCCACCGATCCGATCCCCGCCCAGACCTCCTTCGAAGTACTCCCCCGGGACGCCATGCCCTCCTACCCCGAAGCGGTGGGGGTGGCCACTCGGGAGATGGTTGGGCCCCGCTCGCCGCTGCCCGTGCACAGCGATGTGAGGCTCTTCTCCGACACCACCCTGCAGCCGGGCTCCGCGCTGGAGTGGGCCATCGGGGACGAGGAAGGAGGCTTGCTCTCGGTGCGGGAGGGCGAGATCACCCTGAACGGGCATGCCCTGGGCCGCCGGTTCACCGCCCTGGTCCCGCCGGGATGGGGGCGCACCCTGGCCGTCGGCACCGGGCCCGGGGCCCGGGTGATTCGGGCCACGTTCGGCCCCGGCCACGGCCTGGTGATGGAGGGGTGAGCCGGGAAGAGCGTCCTGGGAACCGCCGCCCTTGGCCGATCCGTCCTAACGACGTGGAGACGATCACCACCCTCCTTTTCACCATCACCCTGGTCCTCTCCCTGGGTCTGGGGGCCCTGGCCGCCGGCACCCGCTTCAGCCGCAGGCTCGCCCGCCGCCACGAGCGCTGAGCCCCCGCCGGATCCCGCCCCCCGGTCTTGCCACGGTGACGGAGCCCGACGCCGCTACTCGCCCGGCGTCAGGAAGCGGGGCCCTGTCCCAGGGCGTCGGCAATCTCGTTCGCCCAGGCGGCCACTTCGTCCCAGTTGCGATAGTCGCCTTCGGCGACGCGCAGCGACATCACCAGAGCCTTCTCAGCCAGGCTGAGCTTGGACTTGTCGAGCCGGCCGGGGAAGACGCGGTGGCCCCGGGTGGGGATGGCTCCGGCGATGGTCGCCACGTCGACAGGATCCTCGGTGGGGCGCAAAGGCTCACCCACCGGACCGCTGGAGAAGAGCCAGACTGGCCGGGTGGCGAGTTCCTCGGCGCGCAGTTCGGCCAGTTCCCTGGCCGACTTCATCCAGCGCCCCGCATAGACCGCACTCCCCAGCAGCACGGCGTCGTACCCGGCCAGGTCGGACACCTTCGCCGCGTCCTCCACCTTGGTCTCGATCCCCCGGCGGGTCAGGCCCTCACCGAGGGCTGCGGCGATCTCCGCCGTCGATCCGTGCTTGCTCGCCACAATCACCAGGACTCGCATCTTGCTACCTCCACACCTCGTGCGCTGGCTGATTCTGGCCGATTCGGCGCCGCCATGATGATCTCACCGTCCTCGAGGCGCCTCAGTGACCCTGGTGCCCCCCGTGACGGTGCTCGCCGCGGCCCTGGTGCAGGAGCCCGGCCAGGTTGGGCAGACCCCCGGCGGCGTAGCGCGTGACAGCGGTGATGATGTCCGTCTCATCAGTCAGGACCGGCTCGATGCCCATCGCCTGCAGGGCACTGAAGGCCCCGCTCCCCATGCCCCCGGCCAGCAGCGCCCGGCAGTCGGCGATGGACTCCCCCATGGCCCGGTGCTTCACCACCGGCCCGGGATCGGGCGCACCACCGCCGGCGAACTGGCCATGGCCCACCTTGGGCCGGGTCTCGGTCCCCACCACCCGGCCTTCCTCCACAGTGACCACCACGTAGTAGGGGGCGCGTCCGAAGTGCTGCGAGATGGTCACGCCATCTTCCGACACGGCGGCGATCAGCATTCCGTGGGCTCCTCTCCGGGCTATCGGTCCCGCTCGGCCGGCTCGGCCTCGCCGGGATCCGGCGAGGGTAGCGCAGCCGCGCGACCTGCCCGATCGCGCAGTCGCGCGGGGCCACCCCCTCGACGGGCACCCTTGACCGCACCCGCCGGCCGGATAGGCGACAATGGCCTCCGCATGGGGATCGACCTGCACCTGCCCTCCCGCCGGGAGGTGATCGCCGAGGCCCACAGCCGGGGCCGCCGGGTGGCGGCGGTGCTGCCCTACCACTACCCGCGCGTGCTGCTGCGGGCCTGCGGGTTCCACCCGGTCGAGTTGTGGGGGCCGCCCCGGGTACCCCGCGACCAGGGCAGCCGGCACTTCCCCGCCTACACGTGCGACATCGTGGTGCGAGCCACCTCGTTCCTGCTGCAGGGAGGCCTGGACCAGGTGGATGCCATCCTCGTCCCCCACACCTGCGACGCCCTGCAGGGGATGGGCTCGGTGCTGGGCGATTTCGTGCGGCCGAGGCCGGCGGTGCTCACCCTCTACTTGCCGCGCGGCCGCCGCCCTGCCGACCGTGATTTCCTCGCGGACGAACTGCGCCGGCTGGGAGCGGCCCTGGCCAACCTCACCGGCGTCGAACCCGACGGGGCGGCATGGGAGGAGGCTTTCGCCGCCGAGGGAGCGGCCGACGCCGCCCTGGCCGCCCTCTACCGCCGCCGGGCCGGTCTGGCGGTGAGCGATCGCGAGTTCTACGCGATAGTGCGGGCCCGGGAGTACCTGCCGGCCGAGGAGTTCTCCGCTCTAACGGCCGGGCTGCCCGCGGGTAATCCGCCGCCGGGGGTGCCTCTGCTGCTCTCCGGCATCGTCCCCGAACCGGCCGACCTGCTCGACCACCTCTCCGCCGTCGGAGCGCGCGTGGTCGCGGACGATCTGGCCTGCGGGGCCCGGCGTCTCTACCCGCAGGTGAACGGCGGCGACCCATTCGATCGGCTGGCAGAAGGCATCATCGCCGCCCCGCCCGACCCCACCCGGGGTTCCTCCATCGCCGAGCGAGCCGCCTACCTGCGGCAGAGGATGGAGGAGAGCGGCGCCCGCGGGCTGGTGATCTACGACGTCAAGTTCTGCGAGCCGGAACTGTTCGACGTGCCGCTGCTCCGCTCCCACCTGGCCGCGGCCGGCTTCCCAGTGCTCCACGTGGAGGTGGAGATAGGCGAGGACCTCGACCAGCAGACCCTGACCCGCCTGGAGGCCTTCGTGGAGACCCTGCGATGACCCGCCTCGACCATCTGGTCCGCTACCGGCTGGTCGGCCGGGCCAGCCTCGCCCTCCAGCGCCGCCGGGCCGAGCGCCGCATCGCCCGCGCCCGACCAGGGGTCGGGCCGGGCCTCAACCCCCCTCTGCGCAGCGTGGCCCGCATGCGGGAGCTCATGTCCCTGCACTACCTGGAGGGACGGTACGTCTCGGGGGTCCGCCCGGTGGCCTGGGTGACCAGCGGCGCCCCCTCGGAGATACTGAAGGCCCTCGGCTTCTTCGTGATCTACCCGGAGAACCACGCCGCCCTCTGCGGGGCGCGCCGCCGGGCCCAGTCCCTGTGTGAGGCGGCGGAGGACGCCGGCTACTCGCGCGACATCTGCTCCTACGCCCGCACCGACATCGGCAGCGTCCTCAGCGGCGACACGCCGGTGGGCCGGCTGCCTCCCCCCGACCTGCTGCTGTGCTGTACCAACATCTGCCAGACGGTGCTCTACTGGTACCGGGTGCTCGCCGACCACTTTGGCTGCCCGCTCGTGCTGGTGGACACCCCCTTCCAGTACCGGCAGGACCCGCTCCCCCACGAGGTCGCCTACGTCCGGCGCCAGCTGGAGGAGATGGTGCCCGTCGCCGAACGGGTCGCCGGGCGCGACTTCTCGGAAGAGCGCTTCATGCAGGTGGTCACCCGGGCCAAGGAAGCCAGCGAGCTGTGGCTGGAGGTGCTGGAGCGGGCCCGGCACCGGCCCGCCCCCCTGACCGCTTTCGACGCGTTCATCCACCTGGGCCCCATCGTGGACCTGCGCGGCGACCCGCGCACCGTTGCCTACTACCGGCAGGTGCTGGACGAGCTGGACGAGCGCATCGCCGCCGGGCGGGGAGCGGTCCGGGAGGAGCGCTACCGGGTGCTCTGGGACAACCTGCCGATCTGGTTCCGGGTGGGCCCCCTCTCCAAGTGGCTGGCGGCTCGCGGGGTGAACATCGTCGCCTCCACCTACGCTCACGCCTGGGGGGAGCTGGCGCCTCTGATGAAGGCCGACGACCCCTTCAACTCCATGGCCCGGGTTTGTCTGCACGCCATCCTCAACCGCTCGGCGGGCCAGAAGCTGGACGCCATGCGCCGCATGGTGGCCGACTTCTCCGCCGACGGGGTGATCCTCCACTCCGACCGGTCCTGCAAGCCCTACTCGCTGGGGCAGATCGACCAACGGCGCAGCCTGGCCGAGGATCTGGGAGTGCCCGCCCTGCTCCTCGACGCCGACCATAACGACCCCCGGGCCTTCAGCGAGGAGCAGGCCAACACCCGCCTGGAGGCCTTCCTGGAGATGATGGAGCGATGAGCAAGGCCACCGCGGTGGGCATCGATGCCGGTTCCACCACCTGCAAGCTGGTAGCGGTCGACGGCGCCGGGGAGCTGGTGGCCTCACGGCTGGAGCCGGCCAGCCCCCGTCTGGAGGAGCAAGCCGGTCAGATGCTGGACTCCCTGCTGACCGATCTCGGAGCGCCCGAAGGGCTGCCGGCGGTGGCCACCGGCTACGGCCGCCGCCTGGTACGGGGCGCCACCCGCCAAATCACCGAGATCAGTTGCCACGCCCGGGGGGTCTTCCGGGCCCTGGGACATGGGGGCACCCTGGTGGACCTGGGCGGCCAGGATTCCAAAGTCATCCGCATCGGGCAGGACGGCCGCCCGCTCGACTTCGCCATGAACGACAAGTGCGCGGCGGGCACCGGCCGTTTCCTGGAGCACACCGCCGGCCGCCTCGGAGTAGAAGTGGCCGAACTTGGGGAACGGGCCTTGCACTCGCCTCAGGAGGAGCACATCACCTCGACCTGCACCGTCTTCGCCGAGTCGGAGATCATCTCGCTGATTGCCCGGGGGGCCGACCTCGACGCCATCATCCGCGGCCTGCACCGCTCGCTGGTGGGGCGGATAGTGGCCATGGTGCGCAGCGTCGGGCTCGACCCTCCGCTGATACTCTCCGGCGGCGTGGCCCTCAACCGGGGCGTGCAGAAGATGATCGCCGACGCCACCGGCGAGCGAGTGCTACTACCTCCCCACCCCCAGCTGATGGGCGCCTACGGCGCGGCCCTCCTCGCCGCCGAGGGGTAGGGCCTCCTCCGAACTTCAGAACGGCGCTTCGATCTCGGCGACGTCTTCGGGCGACAGCCGGCAGTCGAGGGCCGCGATGACGCCGTCCACCTGCTCGGCGTTGCGAGCCCCGACGATGGCGGCCGTCACCACCGGTTGAAGCAGGACCCAGGCAATGGCCACCTCGCCGGGCGAGCAGCCGTGGCGGGCGCCGACGGCCCGCAAGCGCTCGACCAGATCCAGGTTGCGCGACAGCTCAGGTTCCTGGAACGCCTCACTCCGGGACCGCCAGTCGTTGTCGGGCAGGGAGGCCACCCGCTCACGCGTCATCGCCCCGCTCAGCAGCCCGGATTCCATCGGCGAGTAGACGATGACGCCGATCCCCTGCTGCCGGCAGTGCGGGAGCTGGCCCGCCTCAATGTCGCGCCGGATCAACGAATAGGGCGGCTGCAGGGATGTGATTGGGGCAATCGCCTGCGCTTGCCGAAGCTGCTCGACGCTGAAGTTGGACACACCGATCCAACGCACCTTGCCTTCCTGCCGCAGTTCGGCGAGCGTGGCCCAACCCTCCATCGTCTCCGCCGTGTCCTCCACCGGCCAGTGGATCTGGTACAGGTCGATGGTGTCGGTGCCGAGGCGCCGGAGGCTGGCCTCGCACTCGCGGCGCATGGACTCGGCCCGGAGCGACACGGTCACCTCGCCCGCATCGTCCCAGACCATTCCGCACTTGGTGAACACGTACGGACGCGGCCCGTTCCACTGCTCCAGCGCGGCGCGCACTATCTCTTCCGAGTGCCCCAGGCCGTAGGCGGCCGCGGTGTCGATCCAGTTCAAGCCGAGCTCGAGGGCGCGCAAGATCGCGGCGATGGACTGCCGGTCGTCCTGCTCCCCCCAGCCCCACTCCCAGTTGCCGCCGCCCAGGGCCCAGGCGCCGAAGCCCATCGGCGTGATCTTCATGTCGGAGTTGCCCAGTTGCCTGTATTCCATGGCGCGGCAAGTTAGCAGCGAGGCGTTTCGGCACCCGTGCGACGGGCTACGAGCTCGGTCCGGCCGGGGGCTCGGTTCCCCGGCCCGACCCTTCCGGTGAGTCCGTCAGGCCCGCCTGCTCGCGTCGAAGACGGCGACGCTCGTACCAGTAGCCGACGGCTCCGCCCAGGACGGCACCCGCCACCACCAGCCACACGAAGGCGATGCTGGTGACCGCGGTGACGATGGCCCCGATCAGGCCACCGGCGAGGGCGCCCACGCGCAGGCCGTTCAACGGGTCGTAGAGCTGGCGGCCCGGCGGAAGCCGGGGGGAGCCCTTCTCGGACATCAGGGTCAACTTACACCGCCCCCGGGCTGTGCGCACCGGCGGCCCCGGCCCCCAGTCCTGGCTCTCACCAGGCCCAGGCTTCCGGGCCGGGCCCGCCCGGTCCCGGGAAGATCTGGTCGAGCTGAGACATCGTCTCCTCGTCCAGCTGCAGTTCCAGGCAGCGCAGGCTCCCGTCGAGCTGGTCGATGGTGCGCGGGCCGATGATGGGTGCGGTCACCACCGGGTTGGCCAGTAGCCAGGCCAGGGCGACGTCGGCCGGGCTCTCCCCCAGCTCGGCGCAGAGGGCCTCGTAGGCCTCGATCTGCGAGCGACACTCCTCGAGTTCGGCCTGCACTCGCTCCTGGGTACGGCGCTTCGCCTCGACCTTCCCCAGTATCCCGGCCAACAGCCCGCCGGCCAGCGGGCTCCACGGGATCACCCCCAGCCCGTAGTCCCGGCAGGCCGGCAACACCTCGAGCTCGGGAGCGCGCACCGTCAGGTTGTAACGGCACTGCTCGGAGACCAGCCCCAGCAGGTGCCGGGCCCGTGCCGCCTCGTTGGCCTTGACGATGTGCCAGCCGGCGAAGTTGGAGCTTCCCACGTATAGGACCTTGCCCGCCCGCACCAGCGTCTCGACCGCCTGCCAGATCTCCTCCCAGGGGGCGTCGCGGTCGACGTGGTGGAACTGGTAGAGGTCGATGCGGTCGGTCTGCAGGCGGCGCAGGCTGGCCTCACACGCCGAGATGATGTGCCGGGCCGACAGGTAGCCCTCGTTGGGCCACTCGCCCATCCTCCCGTACACCTTGGTGGCCAGCACCACCTTCTCCCGGCGCCCGCCGCCCTGGGCGAACCAGCGGCCGATGATCTGCTCGGTGAGGCCTTCTCCAGGCTTCCCATCCTTCCGCCAGCCGTAGACGTTGGCGGTATCGAAGAAATTGATGCCGTGCTCCAGGGCCCGATCCATGATTACGAAGGCCTGGTCGGTCTCGACACCGGGCACGTCCCAGCCGAAGTTCATCGTTCCCAGGCACAGCCGGCTCACCCGCAAACCCAGGCGTCCCAGATGGGTGTACTCCACGGCGGCTCCTCTCATCGGTCGAGCCCGACCCTACCCCAGTCGCGAGGCCGGCCGCCCGGGCGCCCATGGCGACCGGCATCCCCTGAAGTTCCCGCCGTCTATCAGCCCAGCTTGGGTCTCCGGTCCCACCAGGGCCGGGCCGCCTCCAACTGGGAAGCCAGGCGGAACAGCAGCCCCTCCTCCTCCACCCGGGCGATGAACTGGACGCCCACGGGCAGACCGTCCGCCGTCCAGTGCAGAGGCACCGACATGGCCGGCTGCCCGGTCAGGTTGCACAGGGGGGTGTTGGGCATGGGCCGCAGGATCTCCCCGGCCAGTTGCTTGACCACCGCCGCCAGAAGCGGAGCCGCCGGGGCCCGACCCACCATCCGGAGCATTGCCCGTTGCCCCGCCCTGAGCGCGCCGTCTCCGATGGGAGTCGGGGGGTGAGCCGCGGTGGAGGTGAGCAAGACGTCGTACTTCTCCAGGAATGTGGCCATGGTCTGAGCGAGGCGACGACCGACATGAAACGCTCGGCCAAGGTCCGCGACGGAGCGCTTCTCACCGATCAGGCCCACGATCCAGGTCAGCAACTCCACGTCGCCGGGGCCTACCTTGCGCTCGGTGAGGCGTTCGGCATCCGCGACCTGGAAGGCGCCTTCCTCACCGGCAAAGGTCACAAAGGCGTCCACTGCAGAAGGCATGTCCAGCGGCGGACAGGCCTCGGTCACCTCATGGCCCAACTCCGCGCAGAGGCGAGCGGCGGACTCCACGGCGGCGACACACTCGGGGCCCAGGGGACGGTCGTCGAGCAGGCCCCCGGTGGTGTAAGCGATGCGCAACCGGCCGGGCGGGGCACCCAACTCCTCGGCGAAGGGACGCGGCGGAGGAGCCGGCCGGTAGGGAGCGCCGGCGGCCGGCCCGTGGGTGGCGTCGAGAAGGCGGGCCGAGTCGCGCACGCTGCGGGTCAGGGCGTGCTGCTCGGCCAGGCCCAGCCAGCATTCCAGGTGGTCGGGCCCCCACGTGCTGCGGCCCCGGCTGGGCTTGAGACCGAACAGCCCGCAGTGGGAGGCGGGCATGCGGATGGAACCCCCGCCGTCGTTGCCGTGGGCCATAGGCACCATACCCGCCGCCACCGCCGCCGCCGATCCGCCGCTGGATCCGCCCGGGGTGAGATCGACGTTCCACGGATTGTGAGCCGGCCCGTGCAGTTCGGGCTCGGTGACGATGGCAAGCCCGAACTCGGGAGTATTGGTCTTGCCCAGGATGATCAGGCCGGCCCGCCGGTGCCGGGTGACGATCTCGTTGTCCTCCGTGGGCACGTAGCCCACCCGCGACCGCGAGGACATCGTGTAGGGCAGGCCGGCGACGGCCGCGCCCAGGTCCTTGACCAGGAAGGGGACGCCGGCAAAGGGCCCCTCTCGGGGCTCTCGGGCGGCCTCCTCCCGGGCCCGGTCCAGGTCGGGGTAGACCACCGCGTTCAGCCGGGGGTTCAATGCCTCGATGCGGCGAGCGGCCGCTTCGAACAGCTCCAGCGGATGTACCTGGCGGCTGCGCACCAGGTCGGCCAGGCCGGTGGCATCGTGACGCTCGTAGTCGGCGAAGGGCTCCATCCCCATCCTTCCTGTGAGTATGGGCCGGAGACTACGCGAGCAACACCTCCCGCGCGCCCGGTGTGGCCCAGCCACAATCGCTACTCTGACTTCCCGGCAGCCGCCGAGGAGCATGAATGACCACCGGGCCCGAAGAACCCGCCGACTCGTGGCAACCGGCGCGCCTCGCCATCCTCGCCGCCGCTTCCGCCGGTGACGCGGGTGGGGTCTACCGCCTGGTCGCCGGCTTGATGAGCGAAGGAGCCCCCTTCGCCGCGATCCTGTTCGAGGTGCTCGCCCCGCTCGAGGCAGAGGTGGGGAACCGCTGGCACCAGGGCGACTTCAGTGTCACCGAGGAGCACACCGTCACCGCCACGCTGGAGACGGTGGTGGCGCTGTTAGCCGGGTCCTTCGACGTAGCCGAAGATGCCCGCCGGGTGGTGGTGGCCTGCGCCGAAGGGGACAGCCATTCCCTGCCCGCCCGCATGGTCGCCGCCCACCTGGTCTTCCTCGGCTGGCGGGTGATCTTCCTGGGCGCCGGGCAGCCGGCCGCCGACCTGGGGGCTTTCCTGCGCGAGTGGCCGCCGGAGGCTCTGGTCCTCTCCTGTGCCATGGCCACCGCTCTGCCCGGAGCGCGCGACTCCATACGGGAGGCTCACCGGGCCGGGGTCCCGATCCTGGCGGGCGGGTCGGCCTTCGGCCCCGCCGGAGCAAGAGCGCTGCTCCTGGGGGCCGACGCCTGGACGGCCGACCCGGCCGGGGTGGACGAGATCCTGCGCACCTGGAAGCCCGACCCCGCGGCGGCAGAGGCCGCGGCTCGCGAGGGAGGAGAAGACCTCTCCTGGCTCCGACAGCGCCGCGCCGCATTGGTGGCTCGCACGGCCGACGCTCTCACCAGGCCGGAGGCACCCGGCGGCCGGGCGTGCCTCGACTCCGATCTGAACCTGCTCCTCGATGCGCTGGCCAGTGCTCTGCTCCTCGACGACCCGGCGATTTTCGCGGAGTTCGTCACCTGGCGGAGATCCCTGCCCCCAACGACCGGAGAACCGGACACGACGGCGGTCCTGAAGGCTCTTCGCGTTGCTCTGGAGGATGGGCCTCCTCGCGCCGTCGCCTTCGTGGAGGCCGCCCTCGGCTGAGCACGTCCCGACCTCCTCCCCACCGGAGTGGAGCAACGCGCGCGATCGGGCGGCGCAGCCGACTCGCCGAACCGGTACCGTGCAGGCCATCCCACCACGGATGCCATGATCCGTCCGTCCCAGCACAAGATCGCCTTCATCGGGTCGCACTCGATCCGCAAGACCAACGCCGTGCACTCCTTCGCCGGGGCAGTGGGCCGCAGCGGGCGCAGCGTCGAAGTGGGACGGGAAGTCGTTCGCTTCAACCCACTTGGCTTCAACGAGGGCGCAACCCCCGAGGCTCAGCTATGGGTGCTCTGCGCTCAGATCCAGCAGGAGCTGGAGCTGCGCCATCGGGCAGAGGTGTTGGTCACCGACCGGGCGGTCATCGACAACTTCGCCTACTTCCTGCGGGTCACCGGTGGCGAGGACCCTTTCGATGTCGAGCCGCTGGTGCGGCGCTGGTGCCGCACCTACGACCTGTTCGTGCGGCTGCTGCCCGACATCGGCCTGCAGCCCGACGGGGTGCGCAGCACCAGCGATGCCTTCCGCGACGAGATCGAGGCGATCCTCGACCGGATCCTCCCTCAGTACATCCCGCCCGGCCGATTGATAACACTGCTCGCCTCTGAGATCACCGAAGGCTTCGACTGGGCGGCGCTGGTCGAGCGCCTGGTGGGCCCCTCCGACCCTGCGGCCAAGCCGCAGCCCCGTCTGGTCCGCCTGGCCCCGCCCCCGCGGGGCTGGGTTCGCGGCTGAGCCGGCCGGGACCTGCCTCAGGAAGCCGACCCGACCTGCGGCACCTCCGGGCAGGCCTCCTGGCGAGTGCTGGGCTGATCGTTCCCTTCGGCAAACCAGTAGATCAAGTCCTGGTCCGAGGCATCGCCCCGCTCGCCCCCCAGATAGACGGCCAGGGTGCCGTCGGGGCCCAGGAAGTACAGGTCGGGGCGCCCGTCGCCGTCCAGGTCGCCCACCGCCATCGCGCCCTCGTGGCCGGAGACCGCGGTCACCACAACCTCCGGCTCTCCGGTGAACCCGGTCCCCCCCGCAACCAGAACCAGGCGAGCGGGGTCGTCGGGGCCGAGAGCGAACAGATCGGGCACCCCGTCGAGGTCGCGGTCTCCCAGGCCGAACCGCCACCCATTCCCCACCGGGGCGGGTAGGTCAGCCCGGATCATCCGGGTGGTGAAGCGCGGCCCCCGCCACACCTCCAGGACCCCGCCCGCCACCACGTACAGGTCGGTGCTCCCGTCGCGGTCGTGGTCCTCGGCCAGGAACAGCGCGCCGGGATCCGACTCGATTCCGGTGGGCCGGGGAGCCAGGCGCTGCGAGTAGCCGGAGGCGAAGGTGTGGATGGTCACCACCACCTGCTCGCCCGGGCCGTCGATCTCCCACAGGTCGGGCCGACCATCGGCGGTGCCGTCGGCCATCAACAGGAAGGCACCCTCCGCCACGGGTGAGGTGACCAGCGGGGTGCAGCCGGTGCGGAACTCGTACATGGCCTGGGCGATCTCTACACCCAGGTGGCCGGTGGCGGTCCACGGGTGCACGCGCACCGCGTCGGGGGCGCCGTCGCGGTCTACGTCGACGACGAACAGATAGGACTCATCCGGGGCCGGGCCGAGCACTGTGGCCAAGGCGAGCGATCGTCGGAAGGAGGCCGGTTCCGTCCGGGGCGGTACCGGAGGCCCGGCCTCGTAGCCGAGGGTGTGAAGGGGCCCCTGCCACGAGAAGTGCATCGGGTCCTTGATCGTCTGCCAGTCGCCTCCCCAGCACCAGCCGGCGTCGGTCCAGGCCTTGACAAACCAGTCGGGGAGATCGGTGACCAGCTCGTTGGCGGCGCTGTAGGGGTTGGTGGAGGCGTTGATGTCGATGGCAGCGCCCACCGCGTGGAAGGACAGGTGGCGCTTGGGCCACACCGTCTCCGGCCGAAAGCTGGAGACGTCGCCGCGGCGGATCTCGTAGTAGTTGCCGGCCGCTTCCTCCGCCTCCAGGTTGGCGATCGCCACCTCCAGGGCGGGGAGCACCGCTTGGTGCACCCAGACGGTGACCTCCCGGTCGCCGGTCATCGGCAGAGCCACCTCGACCAGCCGGGAGCGAATCTCGTCGAGGTCCCGCCCGTAGAAATCGCCCCAGGGGCCGCGCACCGCCTCGCCGCCCGCCAGGTCGCCACTCACCACGCTCGCGTAGGGGCCGCGCACCCCCTGCGGGTCGCCGCAGCCCGCCGACTCGTTGAAGGAGGGCAGAGAGCCCACCGGCAGCTCGGGCTCGGGGGCGTAGGGACCGTCGGGCAGGGTGGAGCTGGTGGTGGACGGCGCGATGGTGGTGCTGGAACTCGCCGGAGCGGTGACCGTCGGCGCGGCTTCCCCGTCCGGAGCCGTGCAGGCGGCCAGCACCAACACGGCGATAAGCATCGGCCCGGCTCGCAGCGATCTGCGTGTCACGGTATTGCTCTCCCTACCGGTCGATCACCGGCATGGTAGGTGGGCAGATACCCAACCGAGCAGGACGCACCCGGCCGGTCTCCGGCGATGTACCGTCCCCACCGATCGAGGGCACCGCGGGGAGCAAAGGAGGCGAAGGTGGCCACCGACTCCGAGCAGCGGCCGGAGCGCGGGGATGCGACCCCAGCCGCGGCCCCCGCCCCGTACTTCCAAGTCGGGGAGCCTCCGACGGGCACCTACGACCCGTCCGGGGCCTCCATCGTCAACATGGGCGACTACCCGCGCTACGAGATTGCACAGGGCGTCGTCTTTTCCCCGGTTTTCGGGCGGAACCTCTCCCTCAACTTCGTCGCATTCCCACCGCACAGCGGCTTCCCCACCCACGTGCACCCGGAGGAGCAGATCAGCATCGTGCGCGAGGGTGAGATGGAGATCACGGTCGGGGACATCACCCGGACGGTGGTCCCCGGCGACGTGATCGTGTTCCCATCCGACGTTCCTCACTCGGGCCGTACCTTCGAGCAGGCCTGCCGGCTCATCGATATCTTCTCCCCGCCCCGGGAGGGCCTGCGGGAGGTAGTCGCCGGAGCCGACCCGGTGCGCCCGGCCGACGTCGACCGTTGGTGGAGACCGGCCGCCGAACCGCCCAACTGACCGGCGCAGGCGTCGAGGGGGCCCGATGGGGGCCCCCGGGGACGTCACTAGCCTGCCCCCGTGCCCGCAACCACCGCCCGCAACGGCGCCCGGAAACGCTCCGGCCTCCTCCGCCTCGCCGCCTACCTGCGCCCTTACCGCCGGCCCATCACGCTGGCCCTCGCCCTGCTCACCGTCCAGGCCATCACCAGTCTCTACCTGCCCAACCTCAACGCCGACATCATCGACAACGGGGTGGTGAAGGGCGACACCGACCACATTCTCGCCGTGGGCGGGGTGATGCTGGGAGTAACCCTGCTCATGGGGGCGGCGGCGATCGTGAGCGTCCGGCTGGCCGCCCGCAGCTCCATGGGCTTCGGGCGCGATCTCCGCTCGGCCCTTTTCCGCCGAGTGGAGAGCTTCTCCCAGATGGAACTGAACCACTTCGGCACCCACTCGCTGATCACCCGGGCCACCAACGACGTGCAGCAGGTGCAGATGGTGGCCCTCCTCGGCATGACGATGATGGCGATGGCCCCGATCATGGGCGCCGGCGGGCTGTTCATGGCAATCAGGGTGAACGCCCGCCTCTCCCTGTCGCTCGTGGTGATCCTGCCCATCATGGCCGGGTTCATCATCCTGATCGCCCGCCCGGCGCTGTCCCTGTTCCGGGCCATGCAGATCAAGATCGACCGCATCAACCGGGTGATGCGCGAGACGCTGGCCGGCATTCGGGTGATCCGGGCCTTCGACCGCACCGAAGCAGACCAGCGCCGCTTCGCCGAGGCCAACGCCGACCTGACCGAGACGACGCTGCGGGTCACCCGCCTGTTCGCGGTGCTGATGCCGGGGATCATGCTCATCCTGAACCTGTCCACCGTGGCGGTGATGTGGTTCGGCAGCCGGCTGGTGGGCAACGGGGACATGCTGATCGGCGAGCTGATCGCCTTCCTCACCTACCTGATGCACATTCTCTTCTCGGTGCTGATGGCCACGATGATGTTCGTCATGGTGCCCCGGGCGGCGGCCTCGGCCGACCGGATCCAGGAAGTCCTCGACACCGTTCCCGGCATCGCCGATCCGGAGGCCCCGGCCCCCTCTCCCTCGCGTCGCGGGACCCTGGAGTTCCGCAACGTCGAGTTCCGCTATCCCGGCGCCGAGGCGCCGGTACTGTCGCGCATCTCCTTATCGGCGGGGCCCGGCGAGGTCACGGCCATCGTCGGCAGCACGGGCAGCGGCAAGTCCACCCTGGTGAACCTGGTCCCCCGCTTCTTCGACGTCACCGACGGGGAGGTGCTGGTCGACGGGGTGGACGTGCGCCGGTTCGCCCAGGAGGACCTGTGGAGCCGCATCGGGCTCGTCCCCCAGCGGGCCTTCCTGTTCAGCGGGACGGTGGCCAGCAACGTCCGCGACGGCCGACCGCAGGCCACCGACGAGGAGATCTGGCACGCCCTCGAGGTGGCCGCCGCGCGGGATTTCGTCACGGAGATGGGAGGTCTCGACGCCCCCATCGACCAGGGCGGGGCCAACCTGTCCGGCGGACAGCGTCAACGCCTGGCCATCGCCCGGGCGGTGGTGCGCCGGCCCGAGATCTACGTCTTCGACGACAGCTTCTCGGCCCTCGACTTCACCACCGACGCCCGCCTGCGGGCCGCCCTGCGCGCCGAGACCCGGGAGGCGACGGTGCTGATTGTGGCCCAGCGGGTGGGGACGATCATGCACGCCGACCGCATCGTGGTGCTGGCCGAGGGATCGGTGGCCGGGGTCGGCACGCACCAGCAGCTGCTCGACACCTGCCAGACCTACCGCGAGATCGTCTACTCGCAGCTCACCCCGGAGGAGGCGGCGTGAGCGACCGCCGGCGTCCCGCCTTCGGCCCGCCCGGCCCCGGGCGGCGGCCGGGACCCATGTTCCACGGCGCCATGCCCACCGAGCGAGCCCGCAACTTCGGGGTCTCCTTTCGACGCCTGCTGGGGTGGCTCCGGCCCGAACGGGTCAGGCTGAGTCTGGTTCTGCTGCTGGGGGCGGCCAGCGTGGCCCTGGTCATCGTCGGGCCGCGCATCCTGGGCCACGCCACCAACCTGCTGTTCGAAGGGGTGATCGGCGGGCAGCTGCAGCCCGGCACCACCCAGGAACAGGTCATCGCCGGCCTCCGCCAACAAGGGCAAGATCAGATAGCGGACATGCTGTCGGGCATGCAGATCACCCCCGGCATCGGAGTCGACTTCGGGGCCGTGGGGGCCACCCTGGGCACCCTCGCCGCCATCTACCTGGTCAGTTCACTGGCGGGATGGGCCCAGCAATACCTGACGGCCGGGGTCGTGCAGCGAACCATCTACCGCCTGCGGGAGGCACTGGACCTGAAGCTGGCCCGGCTGCCACTGCGCTACTTCGACGGCCACCCGCGCGGCGACCTGCTCTCCCGGCTCACCAACGACATCGACAACATCGCCAACACCCTGATGCAAGCCCTCACCCAGCTGATCACCGCCGTGCTCACCATCGCCGGGGTTCTGGTCATGATGCTCACCATCAGTCCGCTCCTCACCCTGATCTCACTGGGCGCGATCCCGCTCGCGCTGGTAGTCACGGTCTTCATCGCCCGCCGCTCGCAGCGCCAGTTCGCGGCGCAGTGGAAGCACACCGGCGACGTCGACGGCTTCATCGAAGAGGTCTTCACCGGCCACGCCGTGGTCCGGGCGTTCGGCCGCCGGCAGGCCGCCGTGGAGCGCTTCGAGGAGCAGAACGAGCAGCTCTACCAGGCCAGCTTCAAAGCCCAGTTCATCTCCGGGATCATCCAGCCGGCGATGATGTTCATCTCCAACCTGAACTACGTCGCTGTGGCGGTGATCGGCGGCCTGCGGGTGGCCCAGGGCACCCTGTCCCTGGGCGACGTCCAGGCCTTCATCCAGTACTCCCGCCAGTTCACCCAGCCCATCACCCAGACGGCGGCCATCGCCAACGTGCTCCAGTCCACAGCTGCCTCGGCGGAGCGGGTCTTCGAAGTGCTGGATGAGGCAGAGGAGGAACCCGACCCCGCCGACCCCGTCGTCTTGCAGGACACCGAGGGGCACATCTCCCTGCAGGACGTCTCGTTCCGCTACCTGCCCGAGGCCCCGCTCATCGAAGGCCTGAGCCTGGAGGTGCCGGCCGGGGAGACCGTGGCCATCGTCGGGCCCACCGGGGCGGGCAAGACCACACTGGTGAACCTGCTGCTGCGGTTCTACGAGATCGACGAGGGCCGCATCGCCGTCGACGGGGTCGACACCCGGCAGATGAGCCGCAGCGGCCTGCGCCGGCTGTTCGGGATGGTGCTGCAGGACCCGTGGCTGTTCCGGGGCACCATCCGGGAGAACATCGCCTACGGGCGGGAGGGAGCCGGCGACCGGGAGATCGAGGCCGCCGCCCGGGCGGCCCGGGTGGACCACTTCATCCACACCCTTCCCCAAGGCTACGGCACGCTGGTAGACGACGACGCCACCAACATCTCCCAGGGCGAGAAGCAGCTGCTCACCATCGCCCGGGCCTTCCTGGCCGATCCCCAGATCCTCATCCTCGACGAGGCCACCAGCTCGGTGGACACCCGCACCGAGGTGCTCATCCAGCAGGCGATGGCCGGGCTGATGCGGGGCCGGACCGCCTTCGTCATCGCTCACCGCCTCTCCACCATCCGCCGGGCGCACACCATCCTGGTGATGGATCACGGCGCCATCGTCGAGCAGGGAGACCACCAGGATCTGATGGAGCGGCGAGGCTTCTACTACGACCTGTACCACAGCCAGTTCGTCGGGCCGGTGGGCGAAGCCTCCTGAAGCCGGAGGAGGAGCCTGCCGGCCCGGGGCCCGGTCCGCCTGCCCGTCCGGTCTAACCGCCGAGCTCCGCCAATTCCTCGGGGGTCAGGCAGCTCGTGATCGCCGTCATCATCTGGTTCTGGAGCTCGGGATCGGTGGGGATGTCCGTCCCGCTGAGCATGGTGTTGAGGAAAGCTTCGAACAGGCCCCCCCGCAGGAACTTGTCGGCCACACAAGCTGCACTCCCTGCACTCATCCCGCCGGCCTGGAACTCCTCGATCAACATGACCTCCAGCGGATCGACGCAGTCCTGGGTCATGATCGGGATCACGATCGCCATGAACTCGGGGTTGGTGGCCGGGTCCTCGCCGGTGACCACTGCCTTGATCAGCCTCTTCAGGGTGTCCTCCTGGGAGAGAGCCCCGGCGAAGCAGGCAACGGCCTCTGGGCTCAACCCGTCGCCCGCCATCTCGGCGGTGAGCAGGGCCTCGACGTCGAAGCAGGTGTTGACCACCTCGACCAGGGCGTCCAGCTCAGGATCGGTCATCTCGGCGAGCACCAACGCAAAATCGTCGGCGCCGGTAGCCAGTGCGTCCAGCTCGGCGAACCGCTCCGGCCCGATTGCCTGAGCCAGGCCGCCGGTGAGACACTGCTCCTCGGCGCTCGACGTAACGGGTGCCTCGGCTCCCGAGCCCTCGGCCAGCGCGCCGGCCACCAGACTGCCCAGCGCGGTGCTGCCGGCGGGCGCCGTCGTGACCGTCCCGGCAGTGGTGGTGGTCGATTCCACGACGGTGGTGACCGCGCCGGTCGTAGGGGCAACCGTGGTGGTGCTCTCCTCGAAGACCAAGCCGTCGTCGTCCCCGCAACCGGTGACGGTCACCAGCATCAGCAGGGCGGCCACAGCCGCGATCAATGCCTTCTTCATCATCAGCCTCCTCAGGCTTCCCCCGGGCCTGGTTGCCGCCGGGATCTCCGCCGTCGCGGGCCGGGTGTGCGAAACCGACGTCCTCCATCGACAGCCTACCCATGCCCCGGCCGGGCGCACAGCCCGCCCCCCGCCTGTCATTCATCGTCATTCAGCACTGAACCCGGCTCCCGCTCCTGCCGATACAGGTTGGAGATGCTGTCTCTTTTCGGCAACCGCAACCGGTTCATCGCCCTTGGAGTCGCCCTCCTGCTGGCCGCCGCCCCGATCGGCGCCGGGGCCAACGAACTCACACACGAGTTCGGCGAGGTGGTCGACTACCCGCTGGCCTTCCCGGTGGGCGGCGACGCCACCGCCGGCGACCGATCGGGGTTCTGGGATGGGCGGGCGACCGGCATCCACCAGGCCCAGGACATCCTCGCCCCCAAGCTGACCCCGGTATACGCCGCCGCCGACGGCACCATCGCCTACGTCAACTTCTCCCGGGATCCGGCCTATCTGAACCCCGAGCGGTGCTGCACCCTGGTCGTCGACCACGACGATGGCTGGGAGTCCTGGTACTTGCACCTGAACAACGACACCCCCGGCACCGACGACGGCCTGGGCTGGGGCATCGCCGACGGTCTCATTCCCGGCAGCCGGGTGCAGGCCGGCCAACTGATCGGCTTCGTCGGCGACAGCGGCAATTGCGACACCATGCCCGGCTGCCCGCCCCACCTGCACTTCGAGTTGCGGGATCCCGCCGACGTGGCCGTCGACGCCTACCAGTCCCTGCGGGTCGCCGAGGGCGCGGCCTCCGCCTGCCTGCCGGCCGGCTCCACCCCTCTGGCAGCCCTTCTCGAAAGCACCCAACTGCTGCGGCTGGGCAGCTTCGGCCCGGCAGTCTACGAACTGCAGGGGTTCCTGACCCTGCGCCACTTCGATCCGGGGCCCATCGACGGCACGTTCAGCCCGGCCACCCATCAAGCGGTGCGGGCCTTCCAGGAACGGCGCGGGCTCGCTGTCGACGGCGTGGTGGGACCCGAGACCCGGGGAGCCATCCTGGCGACCTCCCTACGGCCGCGCTTCGCGCCTCTGGCCGCCGACGACGACCGGGTTCTCACCCGGGGAGACCGAGCTCCCCAGGTGCGGGAACTGAAGCGCTGGCTCCGGGCCGCCGGCTACGACCCCGGGCGGATCAACGGCCGCTACAACGCCGCCACGGCGGCCGCGATGACAGCATTCCAGGCAGACACACCGGACCTGGCGGTGGATGGGCAAGCCGACGCCGCCACCCGACTGGCCCTGGCCCGGGCCATCTATCTGATCTGGCCCGGCGACTGCCCGTAGCCGTCCCGGCCGGTCGCACTCGGGGTCCCCGGCCCGCTGCCCGGATCGGGCGGAACCGGGCGCACCTCACTCGATGACCCCGGGCAGGTCCCGGTACATTCCCCTCTCCCAACGGCCGTCGAGCATGTCCCCCATGCACCGGGTGATCAGTTCGGTGACCTCCACGTCCAGGATGTGATGATCCACGACGATCAGATCCAGGTTGGCGCGTAAGGAGTCCAGGCTCTCCCGCAGCACCCGGCGCATCACGGAGGCGCGGTGCGACCAGCCCGGGTGCCCCGGGTCGCGCAGCCAGGTAGGGCCGTCTCCGTTGCCGGCCGACCAGCCGCGCTCGCGGGTGGCAAGCTCCTCGCTCTGGTCGTAGGCCGACCAGCCGCGCATGGGCAGGACGAAGCAGGAGGGGCCAGCGGCGTCGTTCAGCTTGGCCGCGACATAGCGGGAGATCCGCTCCACCTCCTCGAGAGTGCAGCTCACGATGGTGACGCTCTCGTTGTGCTGGTAGGGCAGGCCCGTGCCCCGGTGCGACACCCGCCGCCCGCATCGGTAGTCGTCGAGGTACCTCTGCGGCAGCGAGGCCAGAGAGCCGAAGGCAATCTGCTCGAGCCCGCCGGGGGCGACCACCTGGGGAATGCCCATGTCGCCGGCGGCGCTCAGGCGCTCTCCCTCCCAGGACCGCGGCACGGCAAAGGGGCTGTCGGCCAGCGTGTTGGCGATCTCGGCGGTGGTCAGATCAATCACCGCCGAGATGAGACCCGAGCGGATCAGGTCCTCCATGGTGGCCCCCACCCCGACGGCGTGGAAGGTGGCCACGTCCCAACCCCGCTCCTCCATGTACCGGGCGCAGCGCAGGACGGCCGGGGTGGTGGTCCCGTACGAGGTGATGGCGCACAGCGACTTGTCGCCGGGCGGGTGCTCCGGCACCCGGGCCATGGCCACGATGCCGGCGGCGGCGTTGGCCACCGCCTTGTGGGTGATGGCGTTGATGCCCTGCTCGGCGGTGGGGTTGACGATGTAGATGTCCTTGTGACCCAGCCAGCCGCTGACATCGCTGGAGGCCATGTCGGTGAGCATGATCTTGGGCACCCCGAAGGGCAGAGCCCGCATCACATGGGTGACCACCGTGGTGCCCACCGAGCCGGCCCAGGAGATGATGCCGTCGCAGCGTCCCTCGGCGTGCATCTGGAGGATCTTGACCGCACCGGCATGCCCCACCAGTTCGATGGCGGCGGCCCGCGGCGCCGCGAAGACCTCGTCAATGCTCGTCCCGGTGGTGGCGAGAACCTCGGACAGCGGCACGTCGGCCCAATCGACGGCATCGCCCAGGCTGAGGTCCATGATGATCGACTCGCCGCCGTACTCGCTCACCGTCCGGGCGAGGTAGCGGATCTCCGCGCCCTTGGTGTTGCACATGCCCGCGCAGACGATGCGGGGTTTGGTCACGCTCAAGGCACCTCCATCACACCGGCCGGGTAGCGCCGGCCGAGCATTTGATGGTACCCAGGGGCGGGTAGTCCCCGGTCCGCGGCCGACGCCTTCCGACCATCGGCTCGCCTACTCGGTGAGCCGGCCGACCGGGACGATGGGGCCGTGTTGATCTTTGAGGGCTTGCAGGCCTTCGGATTGTGCCTGGTAGACGGCGAGGAGGCGAGGGGAAACGTTGGGGTCCCGGCGGTAGGCGCCTTCGAGCAGGCGGATGCGGGCCAGGATGTTGTCCACGTACAGCGAGAACTGCCGCTCGTACAAGTCCCGGGGGTAGTCCTTGCCGATGCCGGCGAACAGTTCGGCCAGGTCCTGGTAGGCCGGCAGGTAGCCGATCGGGGTGCAGATCGCGTCGACCTCGCCGTGGGCCCGCCGCTCCAGCCAGCCCAGCCACACCCGCACGTCCCGTTTCTCGCCCAGCAGCCCTTCTCCCGTGCCGCCCCGCGCCCGGTGGGTGAGGAAGTAGTTCAGGCCGGCCATCAGCGGCTTGTGCTGCAGCCGGTCTGAGCCGAAGAAGTCGAACTGGGCGGCCATGTAATCCGACAGGGGGCCGGGGATGAACGGCTCGTTGGCCCAGGGCTGGCGGCGCACCCCCCGGGCGCCGATCTCCGTGGCGGTGGCCGCCGACAGCACCGACGCCCCGATCGCCACCCCCTCATCCGGGGTGGCCGCCACCCACACCGGCGGCATCGTATCGGCGTCCCGGCCGCTGTAGGTGATCACCCGGACCTGTACCCCGGCCGGGTCCTCCGCCGCCGCCTCGTTGTAGTTGCCGATGGCGGTGTTACGCAGGGTGAACCGGGAATTGGGATGCGACAGCGGGACCTCCCCACCCGCCCCGTCGGTCTTCCCCGGCCACCACTCCCCCTGGAAGTTCACCCCCCGCTCCGGCACCGGCTCCCCGCTCCCCACCCAATGGGGCACCCCCGCCAGGTCCACCAGCACGTTCGTCCAGATCACCTCGGTTCCCGGCTCCCGCAGCGGCCCCATCAGATACGGATCGCTGGCCGGGCTCACATCCCGCACAATCCCGAACACCCCCACCTCCGGGTTGACCGCCCGCAGCGTCCCATCCCCGTCAATCCACATCTGGGCCAGGTCATCCCCGATGAAATCGGTCCCCACCATTGCCGTGGTCGTCTTCCCACACCCCGACGGCGCCGCCCCCGCGAAATAGGTGGTACGGCTTTCCCGGCCGGTCAGCCCGGTGATGAACATGTGCTCCGACAGCACCCGACCCCTCTGCAGATAGGTCGCCAGATCTACCGCGAAACGGTGATTCCCCTTCTTCAACAGCAGCGTGTTCCCCGCATAGGTGCAAAACACCGAATAGGTGGTCAGCCAACTCCGATCCATGAACACCCGCGCCCGGGGCAGATCCTCCGGCCGGTTCGGCCCCTCACTGTGCACATTGGTGAAGAACACCCCCGCCCGCTCCACCTCCCCGTCGAAATCCTCAAAGGCGTGCCGGTACAGGATGTCCGCCGAATGCATCACGTACGCCGAAGTCGTGATCTCCAGAGCCGGGATCGTCGCCTCCGCCCCCACCGGACCCCGGCTGAAGAACCCCACCAGCAAGGTCCGCCCCTCCGCAATCCCCCCCAAACGCTCCGCCACGTAAGCCACCCCCACGGCACGGCCCACCGCCC
>CAZJRF010000008.1:12476-31498 GCA_964548475.1 uncultured Acidimicrobiia bacterium | reverse complement strand
AGTCCCAGTGTGGCTGATCGTCCTCTCAGACCAGCTACCCGTCGTAGCCTTGGTGGGCCGTTACCTCACCAACAAGCTGATAGGCCGCGAGGCCATCCCAGAGCAGCGGACTTTTCCTCAACCAGACATGCGACCGGTCGAGGGTATCCGGCATTAATCCAGGTTTCCCTGGGCTATTCCGGACTCCGGGGCAGGTTCCTCACGTGTTACTCACCCGTTCGCCACTAGGACCCCGCAACGGTTACCCGTCGATGGGGCCTCGTTCGACTTGCATGCATTAAGCACGCCGCCAGCGTTCGTCCTGAGCCAGGATCAAACTCTCCAACGGAGATCTGGGCCCGAGGGCCCGAATCCCTGTGTGAGTTTGTCGGCGGGCAGATGGCCAAAACCTCTACCCGCGACGACACCTCCGCGACCAGCGCGGGGTGCCCTTAAGTACGACCAGCCGCGGGTTCCGAAGTATCCCGCGGCGGCCTCGAACTGGCTTTTGACACACTGTTCAGTTGTCAAGGAGCCGGGACTCCGACCACCTAGAAGCACGCCTCAGGGCGCGCCTCAGGTGCGGAGGGACACTGTAACCAACCCTCGTCCCAACGTCAAGGCAGGCCGACGGCTCCCCGCGGACGGGTTGGCCCTTCCCGTCTCCCGGGCTAGCGTCCTCCCGATGACCGATCCCATCGACCTGCTGCGCGGCCGCGGCTTCGTCCAGGCCGTCACCGACGAAGCGGCTCTGCGCCGTCTGTTCGCCACCGAGCGGGTCACCTACTACGTCGGCTTCGACCCCACCAGCCCCTCGCTGCACATCGGCAACCTCCGGGGCATGATGGCCATGGCCTGGCTGCAGCGGGCCGGCCATCGCCCGATCGCTCTCGCCGGAGGCGGGACCGGCCGCATCGGGGACCCCTCCTTTCGCGACGAGGAACGCGAGTTGCTCGAAGAGGAGCGCCTCGACCGCAACCTCCAGGGGATTCGCTCCCAGCTGTCCCGCGTGGTCGACCTGAGCGACGGCTTGCTGCTGGACAACTACGAGTGGCTCGGCTCGTTCGGGTTCATCGAGTTCATGCGCGAGGTCGGCAAGCACTTCTCGGTGAACGCGATGATTGCCCGCGAGTCGGTCCGGCGGCGGCTCGAGGAACGCGAGCACGGCATCTCCTTCACCGAGTTCTCCTACCAGTTGCTGCAGGCCTACGACTTCGCTCACCTGTACGCGGCTCACGGATGCCGGCTGCAGGCGGGCGGCTCCGACCAGTGGGGCAACATAACCGCCGGCATCGACCTCACCCGGCGCTTACACGGGGCCGAGGTCTACGGCCTGGTCTGGCCGCTGGTGGAGCGCTCCGACGGGCGCAAGTTCTCCAAGTCCAGCGGTGAGTCGGTCTGGCTCGACCCGGACATGACTTCGCCCTACGCCTTCTACCAGTGGTTCCTGAACGTCCCCGACGAAGACGCCGTCGGCTTCCTGAAGACCTTCTCCTTCCTGCCTCTCGAGGAGATCGCCGACCTGGCGGTTGACCAAGAGCGCGATCCCGCCGCTCGCCGGGTGCAACGCACCCTGGCCGCCGAGGTCACTCGCATCATCCACGGGCCCGAGGGACTCCAGGCCGCCGAACGGACCACCCGGGTGCTGTTCGGTGACGAACCCTTCTCGGAGCTGGACGACCGCACGCTGGCCGATGCCTTCGAGTCGGCCCCCTCGGTGAACCTGCCCCGGGTCCGCCTCGACGCGGGGCTCACCGTGGCCGACCTGCTCGTCGAGTGCGGCGCGGCCCACTCCCGCGGCGAGGCCCGGCGCCTGGTCGAGCAGGGCGGGGTATACCTGAACAACCGGCGCACCGCCGATGCAGCCGCCCTGGTCGGCCCTGGCGACCTGGCAGGCAGCGCCACCGCAGTGGTGCGGGTAGGCAAGAAGCGGTATTTCCTCGCCCGCTTCGCCTGAAGACACCGGAGCCGCCCGGCCGCGGCCTCCCCGCGGCGCAGTCTCTACCCGTCCTGTTCCACCAGCCGGAAGCGCCAGGGCCAGTCCACCGCCCGGCTGATGCCCACGCGCGGGCCGGCGATCACCCGCCCGGCGATGGGGTCGCCCAGCAGCCGCACCGGTCCCTCCAGCAAGGAGGTCCCGTCCTGCTGCCCCGTGATCCCAAGTGCCTGGGTGAGCCGCCCGGGGCCGTCGCACAGGTGATCGCCCCGGCCCCGCCGTCGGCGCATGTGCTCCTCCCCCACCAGCGGCTGCCCCGCCCGCAGCAGCACGGCCGCCGCCCGCCCGGCCGGGCCCGTGACCACGTTCATGCACCAGTGGACCCCATAGGACCGATAGACGTACAAGGTTCCCGCCGGCCCGTACATGCTCGCGTTGCGACGGCCGGGGTCGCGGAACCCGTGGCTGGCCGCATCGTCGGCGCCCCCGTAGGCCTCCACCTCAGTCAGCAGCACCTCGCACACCACGCCGCCCAGTTCGCTCCGCAACCGGCGGCCGAGCACCCCCCGCGCGGCGGTCACCACGTCGCCGGCCAGCAGAGCAGAAAGCCCGGTCACCCCGCGAGGTACAGAAGGAGGGCCTTGAAGGCGTGCATGCGGTTCTCGGCCTGATCGAAGATGCGGCTCCGCTCGTGGTCGGCCACCCCGTCGGTGACCTCATCGCCCCGATGGGCTGGCAAGCAGTGCAAGAAGATCGCCCCCTCGCTCGCCCGGGCGAAGAGCCCCTCGTTGACCTGGTAGGGGGCAAACAGGCGGCGCCGCTCGACGGCCTCGGCCTCCTGGCCCATGGAGGCCCAAACGTCGGTGTACACCGCGTCGGCCCTGCGCACCGCCTCGGCCGGATCCCCGCCCACCGCGATCTCGACGGCCGGGCCGGCCAGCGCCCGAGCCTGCTCGACGATCTCCGGCGCCGGTTCGAACCCGGCCGGGGAGGCCACCCGCATGCTCACCCCGCTCAGCGCCGCCCCCAGCAGCAGCGAATGGCACACGTTGTTGCCGTCACCGACGTAGGCCAGCACCGCGCCGGGAAGGGGCCGTGCCTCGGCCAGGGTCTGGAGGTCGGCCAGGGCCTGGCAAGGGTGCTCCCGATCGGAGAGCAGGTTGATCACCGGGGCCGTTGCGTGCTCGGCCACGGTCACCAGGTCGCCGTGGCGGAAGACCCGGAATGCCAGCACGTCCAGGTAACGGTCCAGGACGCGGGCCACGTCGGCCACCGACTCCCGCCGGCCCAGGCCCACCTCGTCCTGGCGGAGCACCAGCGGCACCGCTCCCAGGTCGGCGGCTGCCACCTCACACGACACCCGGGTGCGGGTGGAGGGCTTCTCGAAGAAGAGCCCCACCTTCTTGCCGGCCAGACGGCCGGCCACCCGCCCCGGCTCTGCCTTGACCGAGGCGGCGGTGGCCAGCACCTTCGCTAGCCCATCACGGCCGAGATCCGCCACGCTCAACAAGTCCACTTCAGCCTCCTCGCAACCGGCCGCCCACAGAGGCGGCGACCGCCTCAATGATTTGCCTTCGCACCGGTACCAGGTCCTCGTCGGTGAGGGTTCGTCGCGGATCACGGAAGGTCAGCCGGACGGCGAGGCTCTTCCGCCCCTCCCCCAGCGGGGGGCCCCGGAACACGTCGAACACCTGCACTCTCTCCAGCGACGAGCCGGCTGCCGTCTGCACCTCGGCCAGCAGGCCGGCGGCGGGCACCTCTTCGGCCAGGTCGAACGCCAGATCGAAAACCACCGGCGGGTAGGGACTGGGCGCCACGAACTCGCGCGGCGGCACTCCCACCATCAGGGCCTCCAGGTCGAAATCGCCCACCCCCACGCGCCCCGTGAGGCCGAAACGGGCCGCCACCGCCGGGTGAATCTCCCCCACGATCCCGACCACCCCGCCCCCCGCCACCACCCGGCCGCTGCGGCCCGGGTGAAAGGCGGGCTCCACGGTCTGCTCCAGTCGGTACTCCACACCCAGCGCGGCGGCCAGCACCTCCCAGATACCCACCGCGTCGCGAGCGTCGCGCTCTCCGGTCTCCCCCTCCCAACGCGGCCCGGGCACCCGCCCGGTGACGGCGAAGGCCACCCGCTGCGGCTGATCGGGCAGGTCCCCCTCCGCGGGGAAGAACACCCGGCCCATCTCGAAGAGGGCCACGTCCCCCAACCCCCGGGCCACGTTGGCCCGCAGACCCGCCAGCAGGCCCGGGATCAGGCTGGTCCGCAGGAACGCCTGCTCCTCGCTGAGAGGGTTGCGGATCTTCACCATGGAACACCGCGGATCGTCGGCCGGGAGACCCAGCGCATCCATCTCGGCCCGCCCCAGGAAGGGGAAGGCCAGCACCTCGTAGCAGCCGGCGCCCACCAACGCCTGGCGCACCCGCCGGCGCCGGCGCTCCCACTCGGGCAGTCCTTCGCCCACCCCCTTGGGGAGACGGGAGGGAAACTCGTCGTAACCGTGCAGACGGGCGATTTCCTCGACGAGGTCCGCGGCCCGGGTGACGTCCGGTCGATAGGTGGGGATGGTCACTTGCCAGGGATCCCCGCCGTCGACCGTGAAGCCGAGCCGGGCGAGCAGGTCCTCGATGTGCTCCGGTCCCAGTTCCTGCCCCAACAGTCGGGCCGGTTCGTGTTGGGGAAGAGCGACCACCCAGGGCTCGATGGGCACCGGGTAGTGATCGATGAACCCCCCGGCCACCTCTCCGCCCGCCAGGTCGGCTATGAGCCGGGCGGCTCGGGCCGAGGCGATGGGGGGCAACGCCGGGTCCACGCCCCGCTCGAAGCGCGCCCCCGCCTCGCTGCGCAGGCCGTGCCGTTTGCCGCTGAACAAGATACCGGGAGCGGCGAAGTGGGCCACCTCCAGGAAGACGCGTGAGGTCTCCGGGCGCACTTCTGAGGACTCCCCACCCATGATCCCCGCCAGGGCCAGGGATCCGGCCGGGGAGGCGACCAGCAGGTCCTCGGTGCTCAGGCGCCTCTCCACCCCATCGAGAGTGGTGAGCCGTTCCTTGGGCCGGGCCCGCCGCACCACCAGGGTCTCCTCGGGGACCAGGTCCAGGTCGAAGGCGTGCAGCGGCTGGCCCAGCTCGAGCATCACGTAGTTGGTGACGTCCACCACGTTGCTGATCGGCCGCACCCCCGCGTCGCGCAGCCGCAACCGCAGCCATAGAGGCGAGGGACCGATGGTGAGCCCCCGCACCTCGCGGGCGGTGAAGCGTGGGCAGCGCTCCTCGTCCTCTACCCGGACCCGCCCGCCGGTGGGAGCACCGGTGGTCCCCACCTCGGCCGCCAGAGGCTGCAGTGGGACCCGGAAGCGGGCGGCCAGATCCCGGGCGAGCCCGTAGATCGACATCGCGTCGGGCCGATTCGAGGTGGTGGTCACTTCGAACAGCACGTCGGGGTAGGGCAGCCAGGCGGCGAAGTCGGCCCCCACCGGGTAGCTCTCGTCCAGGACGAGGATCCCCTCGGACTCCTCGCTGAGCCCCAGCTCGGCTTCGGAGCAGATCATCCCCCGCGAGAGCACTCCCCGGATCTCCCGCTCCCCCACCACCAGGCCACCCGCCAGCACCGAACCCGGCACCGAGAGAGGCACGACCGCCCCGGCCTCGAAGTTCCACGCCCCGCAGACGACCTCCTGCTCGCCCCGGCCGGTGTCCAGGCGGGCCAATCGCAGCCGGTCGGCGTGCGGATGGGGGCGCACCTCGAGCACCCGCGCCACCAGCACCCCCGAGAAGGGAACCTCCACCCGCCGCATCCCTTCCACCTCGTGGCCCAGGTTGGAGAGGACCCGGGCTATCTCCTCGGCGTCGTCGGGCAAGTCGGCGAACTCGCGAAGCCAGCGCAGAGAGATCATCGGAACTGCTCCAGCACTCGCAGGTCGGGATCGAAGAAGTACCGCAGCTCGGGCACGCCGTGGCGGATCTGCGCCAGGCGGTCGATGCCCACCCCGAAGGCGAACCCGGAGACCGTGTTCGGGTCGTAGCCAACCGCCTCGAAGACTGCCGGGTCCACCACGCCGCAGCCGAGCAGCTCAATCCAGCCCGAGCCTCCGCACACCCGGCAGCCCGATCCGCGGCAGGCGAAGCAGGTGGTGTGCATCTCCGCGGACGGCTCGGTGAAGGGAAAGAAGTGGGGCAGGAAGCGCACCTGCTGGGCGGGACCGAAGAACACCCGGGCAAAGTGGGCCAGGGTCCCCTTGAGATCGGCGAACGTCACATCGGTGTCCACAGCCAGGCCCTCGATCTGATGGAACACCGGTGTGTGGGTGGCGTCCATGGTGTCGCGGCGGAAGACTCGCCCGGGCGAGACCAGGTACACGGGGGGCGGATGCTGCTCCATGTAGCGCACCTGCACCGGCGAGGTCTGGGCGCGCAGCAGGACCCCTTCAGGATCCGGCCCGTGCTCGACGTACAGCGTGTCGCTCTCCAAACGGGCAGGATGAGCCGGCGGGGTGTTCAGTGCGTCGAAGTGGTAGTACGAGGTCTCCGCCTCCGGCCCGTCGGCCACCGTGTAGCCGAGGGCCACGAAGATGTCGGTGACCTCCTCCAGCACCTGCATCACCAGATGGGCGGCGCCCCGGGCCGGCGCCCTGCCCGGCAGGGTGATGTCGAGGCGATCCCCCGCCAGGCGGCCGGCCTCCTCGGCCGTAGCCAGGTCCGCGCGCCGGGAGACGAGGCGCTCGGCGAGACGCCCGGCGATCTCGTTGATGGCCCGCCCGGCCTCGCGCCGCTCGGCATCGGGCAAGCCCCGCAGCCCGCGTCGCGCTTGGGCAATCGCGGAGGCGCTCCCCAGCACCTCGCGTTCCAGGGCGTCGATCTCCGCCACGGCCCCGGCTGCGGCCAGACGGGCCAGGGCCTCCTCCTCCAACCCCTGCAGGCGGGCACCCACGTCGTCCATGGCGCCCGAGGTTAGTCCCCGGCTGCTCTGCCTCCGACCGCCAGCTCGTAGGCCACGATCGCCCCGGCCACCCCGGCGTTGAGGCTCTCCGTCCCCCCCGGCATGGGGATGGTCAACGAGAAGTCACAGGCCGCCACCACCCCGGGCGGCAGGCCGCGGGCCTCGTCGCCCACCAGCACCGCCACCGGGCCCTCCGGCAAGGCCGCCGGGGCCATCCCGCCGCGAGCCACCGTGGCCGCCAGCCGGCGCCTGCCCACGCGCAGATCAGCGAGAGCTTCGGCCCGGCCCACCCCTGCCCGGAAGTGGCCGCCGGCGGCTGCCCGCAGCACCTTCGGAGCCCAGGGGTCGGCCGTCTCCGGTCCGGCCGCGAAGCCGAGGCCGAAGGCGGCGGCACAGCGGATCAAGGTGCCCACATTGCCGGGGTCGCCCACCCCCCAGGCGACCAGCAAGTGCCCGGCGGGCAGCGGGGTGGGCGGCGGCACCACCACGACCGCGACCGGGCTCTGGGGGTGCTCGGTGGTGGCCAGGCGGCGCAGGCCGCGCTGATCCACCGGGATCAGCCGGGCGCCGCAGCAGCGGGCCGCCTCGGCCGACGCGCCATCGCCCACCAGGGCGAAGATCTCCTCAACGCGGGCACCGGCGGCGAGAGCCTCCGCCAGCAGGTGGGGCCCCTCCAACAGGGCGCGCCCGGTGTCGGCCCGTTCCCGGGCCTCTCGCAGGCGAAGGGCCTCCTGCACCCGCCGATGGCGGGAAGAGACCGGCAGGACGGCCTCAGCCGTCGGACTTCCTCGCGGTGGCGGCCACCAGGCGGCCGAAGGCCTCGGGATCGCGCACCGCCATCTCGGCCAGCATGCGCCGATCGACCTCAACCTCGGCGGCCTTCAGGTCGGCCATGAGCCGGGAGTAGGTGGTGCCGTTGGCCCGGGCGGCGGCGTTGATGCGGGCTATCCAGAGACGCCGGAATTCGCCCTTGCGCGTCCGCCGGTCGCGGTACGCGTCCTGCATGGCGTTCATCACCTGCTCGTGCGCGGCGCGCAGGCGCCGGCTGCGGGACCCCTTGTAGCCCTGGGCCCGCTCCATGATCTTCCGGCGGCCCTTCTTGCTGTGAACGGAGCGCTTGACGCGTGCCATGGCGGTCTACCTCCCCAGCAGCCGGCCGACCCGACGGCGCTCGGCGCGCGACACGTCCACCTCGCCCTTCAAACGGGTCAGGCGGCTGCTCCGCGGCTTCTTCCCTACCTTGAGGTGTTTCCCGCCGGCCTGGCGGCGGCGCAGCCGGCCCGTGCCGGTCACCTTGATTCGCTTCGCCGTTGCCCGGCTCGTCTTGGTCTTGGGCATCTCGTCACTCCTCGGCAGCGGCCGGGCCGGGGACCGCCCCGGCTTCCCGGGCCCGGCGGGCCTTCCGCTCCGGCGCCAGCTGCATCGTCATGTTGCGGCCCTCGAGTGCGGGTGGCAACTCGACGGCCCCCACCCCCTCGACATCCTGGGCCAGGCGGCGCAGGATGCGCTCACCCAGCTCGGGGTGGGTGATCTCCCTGCCCCGGAACATCAGCGTGACCTTGATCTTGTCCCCCTCCTCGAGGAACTCGATCACCCGCCGCTTCTTGACCTCGTAGTCGTGGTCGTCGATCTTGGGGCGGAACTTCACTTCCTTGATGATGGTCCGGGTCTGCTTCTTGCGGGCCTCACGCTGACGGACCGACTGCTCGTACTTGAACTTGCCGTAGTCCATCAGCCGGCACACGGGCGGTTTGGCTTCGGGAGCCACCTCCACGAGGTCCAGCCCGAGCTGTTGGGAGAGCCATTGGGCCTCCTCCAGGGTGCGTACCCCGATCTGCGAACCGTCGGGGGCCACCAGCCTCACCTCGCGCGCTCGTATGCGCTCGTTGACGCGCAGTTCCTGTGCTATCGCTCCTCCTGGGGTCAAAGAAAAAACGGCAGGCTGCTGCCGTCTCCGATTCGGGGACCTCGGCACGCCTTGCGGCGGCCGGGTGGGAAGCAGCGCCTCCACTTGCTGTCTCGGTTGTCGGCGGGAGTATACGGGGCTCGAACCGGCGCGCAAGCCGGCGGCAGGGCGCCGTTGCCCGCGGCCGCCTACTTCTCAACCTCGACTCCTGCCCGCCCTACCGCCGCGGGGAACAGGGTCCGCTGGAAGCCGGGGCGCTCGAAGCGCACCAGCCCGGGCCACGCCAGCGAGTCCATGAAGACCCAGGACCTCCGATGGATGGCGCTGGGCCCCAGCCACTGCAGCGCCGCCCGGTGGCGCGGCCCCGGGTAGCCCTTGTTGGACTCGAACCAGTAGGCCGGGTAGTGCTCCGACTCGCCCCGCATCAAGCGGTCCCGAGTGACTTTGGCCAGGATCGAGGCGGCGGCAATCGTAAGGCAGGAGGCGTCCCCACCCGCGATGCATTGCGCCCCTCCCACGAAGTCCCAGGGGCCATCTACCAGCACCGCGTCGGGCCGCAGGCCCAGGCCCTCCAGAGCTCGCCGCGCGGCCAGCCGCTGAGCCGCAGACATCCCCAGCGCGTCGCACTCCTCCGGCCCGGCATGGCCCACCGCCCAGGCCCGGCACCATTCGCCCACTCGTGCGAAGAGCGCCTCACGCTCGTCCTCGGTGAGCATCTTGGAATCCCGCACCTTGTACACCCGACGGTCGGCCGGGAGTACCGCCGCCCCCACCGTCAGCGGGCCCGCCCAGGCCCCTCGCCCGACCTCGTCGAGGCCCACCACCACCCCGGCCCCGGCCTCCCACAGAGCACGTTCGACCGCCAGCGTGGGCACGCGGCGCTTGAGGGCTTCCCGCAGCGGCGGCACCGGGGCGGCCACGGCTCGCTATCCGTCTGCCGTATGCCGCAGGCGCCGCAGCGCGTCGGCCGTCTGCACTGCTGCCAGGGCGGCCTCGGCCCCCTTGTTCCCCGGCCCGGGCAGGCTGCGGGCGCGAGCCTGCTCCACCCGGCGGGTGGTAAGCACCCCCAGGCCCACCGGCACCCCCGTCTCCAGAGCGACCTGCTGAAGGCCGGCGATGGCTTGGGTGGCGACGTGCTCGTAGTGGTCCGTCTCCCCCTTGATCACCGCCCCCAGCGCCACCACACAGTCGTGGCCGGCCTCGGCCAGCGCCCGGGCGACCACCGGCAGCTCAAACGACCCCGGTACCTTCACCACCGTAGGATCCGGCGCGCCGGCTGCCGCCAGCGCTTCCCGGGCACCGGCCAGCAGCCCAACGGTGACCGCCTCGTTGAAGGTCGAGACCACCACTCCCACTCTCATGCCGCGCGCGTCGGCGGCCCCCTCGATCTCAGGCATCAGCCTCGTCTCCCAACTCGATCAGGTGGCCCATTTTCTCCGCCTTGGTCTCCAGGTAGCGCCGGTTCTCAGCGGTCGGCCGGGTCTGCAGCGGCACCCGCTCGCTGATGCTGAGGCCGTAGCCTTCCAGCCCGGCCCGCTTGGCCGGGTTGTTGGTGAGCAGACGCATGCTGGTCACCCCCAGGTCCACCAGGATCTGGGCGCCGATGCCGTAGTCGCGGGCATCCACCGGCAGCCCCAGATCCATGTTGGCTTCCACCGTGTCCCGCCCGTTCTCCTGCAGCGCATAGGCCTCGAGCTTGTGGAGCAGGCCGATTCCTCGCCCCTCGTGGCCTCGCAGGTAGAGCACCACCCCGCGGCCCTCCTCGGCCACCCTCTGCAGGGCCTGGCGCAGCTGGAACCCGCAGTCGCAGCGCCGGCTGCCGAACACGTCGCCGGTCAGGCACTCCGAGTGCACCCGCACCAGCGTATCGGCCGCCCCCGTGACCTCGCCGCGCACCAGGGCCACGTGCTGGGTGCCGTCGAGGAGCGACTCGAACCCCACCGCCCGGAACACGCCGAACTCAGTGGGTATGGTCGCCTCGGCCACCCGCCGCACCAGCTTCTCCCGACGACGCCGGTGGGCGATCAGGTCGGCGATGGAGATCAGGTGGATCCCATGCCGGTCGCAGAACTCACGCAGCTCGGGCAGGCGGGCCATGCTCCCGTCGTCGTTGACCAGTTCGCAGAGGGCCCCAGCCGGGGAAAGCCCGGCGAGGCGCGCCAGGTCCACCGCGGCCTCGGTGTGCCCGGCTCGCTTCAGCACCCCACCCTCCCGATAGCGCAGCGGGAAGATATGGCCGGGGCGGGCCAGGTCGCCGGGCTGTGTGCGCGGGTCCACCACCGCACGCATAGTGGCCGCCCGGTCGGCGGCGGAGATGCCGGTGGTGGTGCCGTGCACGTAGTCCACCGACACGGTGAAGGCGGTGCGGTGAGAATCGGTGTTCTCCGACACCATCAGCGGCAGGCGCAGTTCGTCGAGGCGCTCCCCCGGCACCGACAGGCAGATCAGCCCGCTGGTGTGACGGACCATGAAGGCGACCTGAGCCGGGGTTACCTTCTCGGCCGCCACGATAAGGTCGCCCTCGTTCTCCCGGTCGGCGTCGTCCACGACGACGACGAACTCCCCCCGGCCGAAGGCTTCCACCGCCTCGGGAATGGTGGAGAAGGTCACCGTCCCACCTCCAGCATCCTCTCCACGTACTTGGCGATCACATCCGCCTCCAGGTTCACCGCGTCGCCGGGCCGCCGGACGCCGAACAGAGTCACCTCAAGGGTATGGGGGATGAGCACCACCTCGCAGCCCCCGCCATCCACCGCCGAGACCGTGAGGCTGACCCCGTCCACCGCCACCGACCCTTTCTCCGCCAGGTAGCGCTGTACGCCGGGCGGCACGTCGATCCACACGCGAATCGAGGCGCCCTCGGGGGTGATAGAGCGCACCCGGCCCACCCCATCTACGTGGCCTTGCACTATGTGCCCGTCGAAGCGGCCGTCGGCTCGCATGGGCCGTTCCAGGTTCACCGGGCTACCCACTTCCAGCGCCCCCAGGTTGGAGCGGGCAAGCGTCTCCTGCACCGCCTCCACCGTGAAACGCTCCCCGGCCACCTCCACCGCGGTGAGGCACACCCCATTGACCGCCACCGAGTCCCCCACCGCCAGGCCCGTCGCCAGGCTGCCGCCGTCGATGGTGAACCGCCGCTTGCCACCCGCGTTGGTCGTCTCGACCACAGTCCCCATCCGCTCCACGATGCCGGTGAACATCAGTCATCCTCCAGGGTGAACTCAATGCGTACGTCGGGGCCCACGCCGGCCACGGCCTGAATGCGGGCCGGCCGGCTCTCCGCCAGGGTGGTGAAGGCGCCCGCCAGAGCCGGCTTCCCTACTCCCCCGCCCAGCCGCGCGCCCAGGTAGAAAACTCCCCGGTCTATCAAATCGGCTCGCAGCAGCGACCCGGCCAGGCTGGGCCCGCCCTCCACCAGCACGTCCAGCAGCCCCCGCTCCCCCAGCGCGGCCAGGGCCCCGACGGGATCCACACCGTCCGGCCCGGGTACGACCACCACCTCTCCGGGGCAGTCCACCGGGCCCGGGGCAATCACCAGCGGATACCGCTCCCAAATGCGCGCCCCGGCAGGCAGCTGCCGGCGACCGGCCACCACCACCGGCCGCGGCTGCTGCCCCGAATAACCGGGGAGCCTCACGCTGAGCACCGGGTCGTCGGCCCGCAGCGTGCCCGCCCCCACCATCACTGCGTCTGCCGCGGCCCGCAGGCGGTGCCCGTCCGCCCGGGCCTCCTCCGAGGTGATCCACCGAGAGCTGCCGTCGGCGGCGGCCGACCATCCGTCCAGGGTGAGAGCCGCCTTGAGAGTGACGAGAGGGCGCCCGGTGCGCCGATGGTGGAAATAGCCCGGATCGAGGGCCTCTGCCTCCCGAAGGGCCACACCAACCCGGACTTCCACCCCGGCCGCCCGCAGGCGGGCGATCCCCCGCCCCGCCACACGCGGGTCGGGATCCTCGGCCCCGACCAGCACCCGGGCAACGGCGGCGCCGATCACCGCCTCGGTGCAGGGGGGGGTGCGGCCGGTGTGGTCGCACGGCTCCAGCGAGACGATCAGGGTCCCGCCGGCCGCCCGTTCCCGGGCCTCTCCCAGGGCCACCACTTCGGCGTGGGGGAAGCCGGGCCCGGCGTGGGCCCCGCGGCCCACCGTCTGCCCGGACGCATCGAGGACAAGCGCCCCCACCCGAGGGTTGGGGTGGGGCCGGGTGGCCGCGGCCAGGGCGATAGCCTCCCGCATCAGCCGCTCCTCGTCCAACAGAGCCTCCGCGTCCATGGGCGCGCGGCCGCGACGAGGCGGCGCGAGCCCTCCTTCTCCCATCCGGACTCTCACCGTCGGCCCCGGGATCTCACCGGGTCGGCCCCCCGGAGGGGGTTCGCGGGCTCTACCGCCGGTCGGGATTCGCACCCTGCCCTGAAGAAGGGCCTAACCAGCACATTCTACCCGGCCTCCCGGGCCCCCATTCAGCGAGTGCGTCGGTCCACCTTGTAGCAGGAGCCGGCCTCCCCCTTGGCGTGCTCCTTCATCTCGGCTGCTACCGCCGAGGCTTCCCACTCGCTGCCAAAGGTGCGGCGCAGGTTGGTGGCCACCCCCAGCGAGATGGAGACGATGGGGAAGGCATGGCGCTCCCCGCGCCGATCGATGACCTCCACATACCCGCGCAGGGCGTCCGCCGGGTCGTAGAAGTCGAGGATGCCGTCGTCGAAGCGGTCGATGACCGTCTTGCAGAACTGCTCCACCGAGTCTGGATGCATCACCGCCACGAAGTCGTCGCCGCCCACGTGGCCCACAAAGCAGGACGCATCCCCGGTCTCCAGCGCGGCCGCCACCAGCACGTTGGCGGTGAACTTGATGACGGTATCTCCCCGCATGAAGCCGTAGTGGTCGTTGAAGGCCTTGAAGTTGTCCAGGTCGGTGTGAACCACCGCCATCGGGCGGCCGCCGGCCACCCGGCGGTGTAGCTCTTCGGCAATACGGAAGTTGCCGGGCAGCGCAGTGAGGGGAGACAGGTCCCGCATAGCCTTGGAGCGCCGCAGCACCGCCCCCACCCGGGCCACTAGCTCCTCGATGTCGAACGGCGTGGTGATGTAGTCGTCGGCCCCCAGATCGAGGCCACGCACCCGATCCCGGGCGTCGGTACGAGCGGTCAGCAGCACCACCGGCACGCTGGTGGTGCCCGGGTTGACCCGCAGCCGCCCCAGCACTTCGAGGCCGTCGGTGTCGGGCATCAGGACGTCGAGCAGGATCAGGTCGGGGGGTTGTTCGAGGGCGAGGCGCAGTCCGTCGGCCCCTTCCAATGCGGACGCGACCTCGTAACCCTCGCGCTCGAGGCTCATCCGCACGAATCGCACCAGGTCGGCGTCGTCGTCGATAACGAGTATCTGCTCGCTCATCCGTCCTCGACCGCGGCTCGGAGCTCCCGGGCGGCCTCCACCGGATCGGGGGCACGCATCAGAGCGCTGCCGACCACAAAGGAGTCGGCGCCCGCCCTCCGGGCGAGCCGGGCCGTCTCCGGGGTGATGCCGCCGTCGATCTCGATATCGGTCCGGAGCCCCTCCGAGTCAATGAACTTCCGCGCCGCTGCCACCTTGTCCAGGACCTCAGGCAAGAACGCCTGCCCGCCGAAGCCGGGGTTCACCGACATGATGAGCAGCCGGTCGCAGAGGCCGAGAAAGGGGGTCACCGCCGCGAAGGGAGTGGGCGGGTTGACCACCAGGCCGAAGTCCAGACCCAGCGAGCGGGCCTGGGCCGCCGCCCCCGTCGGATCGGGCCAGATCTCGATGTGGATGGTGACCATATTCCCTCCGGCCTGCTTGACGTCGGCAAACAGGCTGGTCGGGTTGGTGACCATCAGGTGGCAATCAAAGTAGAGGGAAGTCACCCTCCGCAACGAGGCGATGACCGGGATCCCGAAGGAGAGGTTGGGCACGAAGTGCCCGTCCATGACATCCATGTGGAGAAAGTCCAGGCAGGGCTCCACCCGGGCCACCTCCTCCCCGAGGCGGGCGAAGTCGGCGTTGAGAATGGAGGCGGCGAGACGTGCTGGATGGGCCACCCGGCGAGTGTATCGCGCCGGGTAGGCCCAGCCGATCAGCGCGATTGCTCGGCCCGGGCCTTGATGCCCCGCAGCATCTTGCGCTGCATGACGAAGGAGATCGGCCCGGTGACCCACGGCCCGTAGAACAGGGCCGGCGCTAAGCCCCGGCCGTAGGCGGCCCGGTAGCGGCTGAGGACCCGGCATTGGCCTTCCCCCGCGAACTCCACGAAGAAGCCCCATGACCCCCTCACCTCGTCGCTCCCGGCCCGCTCGCCCCGCACATCGCCGCCGCGCAGGACTAGGGCCCGCCCCGGCTCCGCCCAAGCCACCGTCAAAGGCGGCGATCCTTCCGCCAGCCGGACCTCATCCCCCAGGGCTGGTCCCTGGTGCCCGGTGAGCACCTGGTCTGCGTTGCGAATCCGGCAGCCGACCAGGTTCTCCAGCCGCTCGAACGAGTAGAACCCGCCGCGGCCCTGGCCGATCTGGGCCACCCAGGGCCAGACTTCCTCTGGCGGAGCGCCGACCGTGATCCCGTTCAGGTACTGCCAGCGCGGCCGGGGGACCAGGTCGTCGCCGGGCCAGGGGCGCTGCCGCTCGTCGCTGGCAGCCCCCCAGCGCTCCCGGCGCTTGCGCAGGAAGGGAGTGAGCAGGGCCCAGAGTATCTGGAAAGCACCGCCGACGTTCTCCGCGAGCCCCCGCCCATCGCCCTGCACCACAACCTCCTTGCCCACCAGCCCCGCGCACGGTAGCCGACCGGTCCTGATCCGACCTGCTGCGCGGTCGAACGCGCCCTCCCGGGGACCTACCCTTGCCCCATGGACCGCTACCTGATTCCCCCCGACACGCCGGTCACACTGAGCCGGTTCGACTCCGCGGAGACCGCGGGCCACGACGAGGAAGAGGCCGAGGACCTGCTCAAGGGCCTCAACCGACGCCTCGAGAAGCTGCAGGAGCTGCTCTATGCGGAGGGAGAGCACAAGATGCTCGTGGTCCTCCAGGCTATGGACACCGGCGGCAAAGACGGAGTCATCCGCCACGTCTTCGATGGGGTCAACCCGCAGGGGGTGAAGGTGGCCTCATTCGGGCGGCCCACCGAGGAGGACCTGGCCCACGACTACCTGTGGCGAGTGCACCGCCACACGCCCGGCCGCGGCCGGATCACTATCTTCAACCGCAGCCACTACGAGGACGTCCTCGTCGTACGGGTTCATGGGCTCGTCCCCCCCGAGGTTTGGAGCCGCCGCTATCGGCACATCAACGAGTGGGAGCGCCTCCTGGCCGAGGAGGGCACCACCATCCGCAAGTTCTATCTTCACATCTCGCCCGAGGAGCAGGCGGAGCGGCTGCAGGCCCGGCTGGACGACCCCGCCAAGCGCTGGAAGTTCCGCCTGGGCGATCTGGATGAGAGAGATCGCTGGGCCGACTACATGGCCGCCTACGAAGCCGTGCTCTCCCAAACCAGCACCCCCTGGGCCCCTTGGTACGTGGTTCCCGCCGACCACAAGTGGTACCGGAACCTGGTGGTCGCCGGGGTGCTCGTACAGACCCTCGAAGGGCTGCAGATGGACTACCCGCCGGCCGAGGAGAACCTCTCGGGAGTAGTCATACCTCCGGTGGGGTGAAGACCGCCGGCCGTCCCCGCCGGCCCCGCATCCAGGCCGCGGCCTCCATGCGGCCCCGCCCGGCCGGCTGCACTTCAACCAGCTCCACGGGGCCGTCGGCCGTGCCCAACAAGATCGCGCCGCCCATCTCGGCCGCCACCCCGGGCCCGGGCTCGCTTGCTTCCACCGCCCGGGCCCTCCACAGCTTGAGTCGCTTGCCGTCCAGCACGGTCCACGCCCCCGGCTTGGGATCAAACGCCCGCACCGCCCGCAGCACGGCCTCCCGGCGGTGCCGAACCGGATCGATGAAGGCCTCTTCCACTCGTACCCGGGCCGCTGCCGTCGCCCCCTCCGCCGGCTGGGCCCGGGGGGTGATCTCCCCGGCCAAGAACCCCGGCAGGTGGGCAGTCAGCATGGAGGCCCCCACCGCCGCCAGGCGAGTGGTGAGCTCCCCGGCCGTCTCCCCGGACCTCACCACCGTGGGCTCCACCGCCACCACCGGACCGGTGTCCAGGCCCTCGTCCAGCATCATCAGCGTCACCCCGGTGACCGGGTCGCCGGCCAGGAGGGTGCGCACTACCGGGCTGGCCCCTCGCCAGCGGGGCAGCAGGGAGAAGTGAACGTTCAGGAAACCGGCTCGGGGCACCGCGAGCAGGGCGGGGGGCAGCAGCTGACCGTAGGCCACCACCACCGCCACGTCGGGAGCCACCGACTGAAGACGGTCCAGGTCGTGCACCGCCAGTTCGGGCTGAGAGACCGGCAGGCCGCGCGCCACGGCCGCCTGCTTCACCGCCGGAGACCGGGGCTTCCCCGAACGGCCTCTCGGCCGGTCGGGCCGGGTGGTCACGAGCACCACTTCGGCCAGGTCGAGCAAGGACGTCAGCGCGGGAACCGCCTCGGCCGGCGTTCCATAGAAGACCGCCCTCATCGGCCCCCGCTCAGCTCCAGAGCCTCCTCGCGCATCTCTTTCAAGGCCTGCTTGCGAACCCGGCGCGGCAGGCGGTCCAGGATGATCGTCCCCTTGAGATGGTCGGTCTCGTGCTGCAGCACTCGTCCCATTAGATCCTCCCCCGCGTACTCCACCTCGTCGCCGTCGAGGTTGAGCCCGCGAGCCCGGGCGAAGCCGGGGCGCCGCACCGACCAGAAGCGATCGGGCACCGACAGGCACCCCTCGTCGAAGGTCCACGACCCGGCGGTCTCCAGCAGCACCGGGTTGATCAGATGGTGAGGCCCCTCCCCGATGTCGAAGACCACCACCTGCAGGGCCACCCCGATCTGGGGCGCGGCCAGGCCCACCCCCGGCGCCTGGTACATGGTTTCCAGCATGTCGTCGACCAGGCGGCGGATTTGCCCGTCGATGCGCTCCACCGGGGCAGCCGGGCTGCGCAGCACGGGGTCGGGATAGACGCGAATCGGAAAGATGGCCACGGCACCTCCAATGCCGGCCGGTCAGGATAGCCCTGGGTCAGAGGTCTATCGGATCGGCATCGATTCGCACCCGCGCGCCGGCATCGCGCCAGTCCTGCACCACGCGGCGGAGCATGACCCGGGGCCCTCCCAGATCCCGGCCCTGCAGCAGCCACCGCTGCCGGCCCCTCCGCTCCGCCGGCCCGTGCACCTCGGCCCGGTCCTCCACCGTCGCGCGCAGGGCGGCGTCGGCTCCCTCGGGGACCTCCGCCGCCTCGACTACGATGATCTCCCCGTAGGGCGGGAAACCGGCCTCGGCCCGGACCGCCGCCTCGGCCGCCAGGAGAGGAAGTGGATCCGCCCGCCGCAGCGCCTCCAGGGCGGGGTGGCCCGGGTCGGCCGTCTGCACCACCATCCTCCTCCCCCGGCCCGGCCCCGCGGCGGCCGCCACCCGAGCCAGCAGCCGCAAGCCGTCCTCCACCGCCCGGTAGTGCGGTGCCCGCAGCAGGCCGTCGGCGTCGACCACCACCGCCAGGTCGACCCGGCCCAGATCCGCCAGGTCGCGCTCGGTTCCCACGGTCACCCGGCATCCGCGGCCCCCCACCCCCACCACCACCCCGCCCAGGAAGCCGCCCCCCACGGCTACCCACCCCCCCACCCCCGCGCCCAGGGGCACCAAGCGCCGGCCCCCCCACCGAGGGCCCCGCCCCCCCGCCCGTACACAGCGAGGACACGAGCCGCCTCCTTCCGGCCGCGATCCGCAATTGGGGCACAGACGCAGCAACCGGCAGTTCGCACACCGCAGCGACGGCACCCGCCGGTCCGCCAGGACGAAGGCCCGACCGCCGGCCCCGACGGCCGCCTGCAGCGCCCGGCGGGCCCGCTCCCCGATGAACCCGCCCCCGGGCGGCTCCTGGCTCCGGTCGGCCACCTCCACCAGCCCCCACAGGCGTTCCCCGGCCCGGATGATTGCCGGGGCACGGTGCAACGCCTCTGTGGTCGGCACCGGGCCGCACAGCACCAACGGGAACCTCTCCACCGCCGACCGGCGCCAAAGGACGTCCCGGGCATGGGTGGTCGGAGTGGCCCGGTCCTTCATGCCCCGCCGTCCCTCCCCTACGGCGCACGCCAGCGCCAGGCCGGCCACCGGCCAGAAGCATGTCTCTCGCGTTCCCACCACCAGGCGTCCCGGCCGGGCGGCCGCCTGCCAGGCGGCGGTCACCCT